>NZ_BCMZ01000004.1 GCF_001485535.1 Halobacterium sp. CBA1132 | reverse complement strand
GGCGTGCGGCGACCACCGTCGGCACGCTTGCGGGCGCACAGTTCGCGCCGTTCGCAGCGGCCTCGGACGACGTGAGTGGGGTCGCGACTGAGGTCGGCGCCGGCGCGAGCGGCGTCGTCGGGGACGCGGCCGTAACGCTCAACGAGGTGAGCGGCGGCCGGCTCGGGGAAGCTGCCGGCATCGCCGCACGCCCGCTCGCAGGCACCGTCTTCCTCGCAGGGCAGGGACAGGACGCCGCCGAGGACGTCAACAACGTCACCGAACAGGACGTCGAGGACGCGACCGACCAGTTCATCGCGAACGCAGCTGAGGGCAATCCGAACGTCACTGGCGGGCCGCTCCCAGTGTTCTCGGTCGCATCGCCCGGTGGCGTCCAGACGTTCGTCTCGGGGAGCGACGATGCGGTGTCGGCGTCCCAGCTAGCTGACGACGCAACGACGAGCGGTACGGCAGGTGCGGGCGGCGCCGCGAGTGGAGGCGGCACCGGCACCGCGACCGCCGCCGCGACTGAGGGAACGATGGAAACGGCGGCGTTCGCGACGGCGGGGGCGTTCGCCGACGAACTGGAAGTCACCGAAGGTGGACTGTTCGTTGATGAGCAGCGCGTCGAGGGGACAGGCCAACAGTTCGTTGATGAAATGCAGGTTCCGGACCCGCAGGCGCAAGACGTCGGTCCGCTGGGCGTTCCCGAGCTGGGCGTCCAGATCGGCGCGGGGGAGAACAGCGCGCCGTGGGAGATCGACGAACTGGAACCGACCTCGATGTTCGTCAACGAGATGGACGTCCCCGAAACCGACGACGACACACCGACCGCCACGACGGAGACGAGTGCCGTCGGCTCCACCACCGGCGGAAGTTCCGTCGGCAACCAGCCCGGCAGTAACATGGGACCGGATAGCGGCCCGGGGAGCGACGCTATCGGCGGCGAGACAAGTGAGGGCGGCGGGTTCGATGTCGGGGGACGTACAGGGAGTGGCCTCGTCGTCGGCAGCGACAGTGGCGTCCGTTTCGTCGGCCGGAGACCCGACGACGAAGGGACGCTTCAGGATGCCACCGAGGAGTTCTTCGCTATCGACTTCACTGACACCTTCACGACTGATGATGTCCTCGATCAGGCGCAGCAGACCGAGGTCGGCAGCGGTGACGCTTCCTCTCCCTTCGCCGGGACGACAACCACCGAGGACACCGATAGCGCTGAGACCGGTGAGTGGCTCCCGTTCGGTGAGGAGACCGCCGGTGGAGGCATCGAGGGAGCGGGGGAGACGTTCAGTGAGCCGGGCGCGGACACCAACGACGGGACCGGGTTAGACTTCGGCCCCGACTACGGGGAAGGCGTTGGGGAAGAGGTTGGAGTGGACGCCGGCGTCGATGCTGCGGTGGACGCCGCGACGACGTCGATTAGCGACGCGACAGCGACAGAGACGACGGGCGTGGATTCGGGATTTGGAGAGCCGACCGAACCCGGGTTCGGGGAGCCGAATGAGTTCGCCTTCGAATTCCAGTTCGAGTACGGAGGGTCGGAGCCGGGGCGTCCGCGCCAACCGCGTCCCGATCTTGACGACGAAGGAAGCGGCGAAGAAGTGTTCGACGTCAGCACGGCCTTCAGCTCCGACGACTTCGACACGGGCATCGCGACCGTCGAGGAGCTCGAGCAGCAAATGGAGGACTTCGACAAGCAGTTCGAAGACCTCCCGTTCTAACCCGGATTCCGGCCGCACGCTCTTTCTGGAAGGTGGTTTCGGGGACGCGAACCCGGGGGTTACGACGTGGAAAAGCAGGTGTCGCACGGCTCGTGTGTCGGTTCGACCGCTGCACGGTCCACCTGCCGGAAGTCACCTGCGTGTCCGCAGCGAGGTTCGGCCTCGAGGCGTCCCTCGCTCGGCGCGTGCATCGTCGTCGTTCCGCCCGCCCTCGACACGACGACCGACGCCGGCACCTCGTCGAGCGGGCAGCCGGCAGGATAGTTCACGGGGTTAGTATCGGTCGCGAGTCACAGTTCTTCGGGACGGTCGTCGAGCGCGTTCAACGCGTCCCGGAGCATGTCCGCGTCCGCCCCCATCGCACGATCTACCAGCTGCGCGCGCAGCTCCGCAGCTTCATCCTGTTCGGGGAGCGTGTCCGGCCACGGCGTATGCTGGACCTCGGTCCAGAGACTGTACATGGTGTCTTCTGGAATGTGAATGTCTACGCGTCCGCCGTCTTCTATCCCGACGTCGAGAACGTAGCCATCCTCGAGGCGGGGGCTCGGGCCGTAGGTGATGGCGTCGAGGTCGTCGCGAGCGACGAACTCGGTGGCGGTGTCACAGACGACGTCGTGGAGTTCGCCGAATAACTCGGGGTAGTATTCTTCGAGCGTGGAGACGTCTCGCGGAAGTTCATCGCGGATGCGCGTCCGGACGCGGGACTCGACGCTGTAGCGGTAGTTGTCTTTGACGTCTCGTTCACCTGCGAGTATCTCGCGTTCGGCGTCGGTGAGTAGCGCGCGGCGTTTCGCCATTTGCTCGGATGCAGTATCCGACATATGCTAAATATTGTGCTTACTCCATATAGTGCTTGCCCAATATGGAATATACAACATAGAGTAAGAACTATTAGGGTGGCGTCGTTAGAGGGAGGTAAGCACCGCTCGTCGGCGTCGTCGCCACGGAGGAAAGGCGACCGGCGTCACACCGCCGGCCGCGAGTGGTGCCCGCTCAGACACCATGACAGACCACAACTCCCGGGACGAAAAACGTCCCGGAGCGACCGACCGTGCCGAAGACGAATCGACAACGCTTGTCGCCGCGAGCGAACGGGACGCACGCCTCGCCAGCATCGAACGCCAGCAGCGGTACACCCACACGCTCCTCGCCGCGACCATGAGCGTCGTTGCCGGCGCGACCGCGACCCTCGCGAACAGCACCTTCTGGGCGCTCGTTACCGTCGTCGCGCTCGCCGGGATGCTCGCGTTCGGCGTCGTCTGGAAAACCACCTCGCGCACCACTCCCCAGAACAGCTAATGACTGACCACGAATCCACCAGCGGCACGACCCGACGCGCGTTCCTCGGCGCGGCCGGCACTGCTGCCGCCCTCGCCGCCACAGGAACCACCGCAGCATCCGCCGACGCCACCAACGACAGCGAGACCGAAGAGAACGCTGAGCCGTCCTTCTCGGCCAGCATCCAACTGTACGAGAACTTCGAGGACCCCGCCGACTACTCCCTCAGCGTCTCCAGCCTCACCGACGAACACACCGACGTCGAACTCAACATCGACACCGGAATCGGATACGTGAGCATGGGGTTCTCGCAATCCGAGGCGGCAGCGTTCGCTGACGAACTCGTCGCCGCAGCACGCAGGGGGAACGATGGCCTCGGCGAATGACGGCACGAACTGGGAGCGCGTCGCGCGCCGCCAGCTCGAACGCCGCGCCGAAGGACGCGCCCGCGACCTGAAGCTCGCGACCAACCAGCTAGCTTCCGCGTTCTCCGACGGCGACGCCACACCTGACGACTTCAGTCGCTTCCGCAGCGAGGTGAACGGCCTCCTCGACGTCGTCGAGAACGACATGGCCGCGCTCACCGACGGCGTCGAACCGTTCGGCGACGCCGCTCCGTACTTCCGTGACACGCAGATGGCCGCCGACTACCTCGACGTCGAGCTAGACGCCATCAACGAAGCGGAGAACGGCGCGACCGTCGAGATCGGGGAGACCGCCATCCGCGAGCTAGTCGAAGGTCACAGCGTCCGCGTCGAGACGCCCGCCGGCATCGAGGTCGAACTACAGCCGACGACGACCGGCGAGACGAACACAGGACCATGACCGGCGCTGCGTTCCGCCTGCGTGACGGCGACCGTGTGCTGTACGTGATGCCGTTCGAGGACGTCCCCGGGCGGCGTGTCGTCTACCGGCAGGACATCGAGACCTTCGACACGACGCGCGACACCGTGCCGGTTCAGGAAGCGCGCACGCTCGCCTCACGCGGCTCCGAAGTCCCACTGTACGAAACGCCCGCGTGGGCGGACCCCGCCGCCCCACGCACCACAGCAACGCCACCAACAGCTACACAGCCATGAACACGACACAACAGCGCCCCGAAGAGGACCGAACCTGTAACGAGTGCAACCGCGTCTTCGAGTCGATGGACCGACTAGTCGATCACCTCACCGACGAACACGACGCGTTCACGAACGCGACGCTGTTCGGAGCGAACAGCGAGGACGTCCTCGACGACGTCCAGTTGAACATTAGCCTCACCGCCACCCCCGACAAGTGACGCGGGCGATGCATCGACAGAGAACTCGCACGCCGACCGCCCGCGTTCATGGAACCCTGCGCGGGACTCCCCTGTCGGCCGAACCACGACCGCGTGGGAGTGACCGAGCGAGCCAACGCGACGACCTCGAGAGCAAGCACGCGCGCACCGCAGACGCCAACAGCGCCAGACGGCAGCCGACCACACTCGCACCGCCGGAGGTCCAGCATCGAGCTGGCGAGGACCGGGACCACCGCGAACTCTAAGGTCCTCGAAAATCGACGACGACGCCTTCTCTTCGCCGTCCATCGGTCCCGTTGGCCGAGGGGTTCCCGATGGCCGCGACCGCTTCCACGCTCTTCGTGCGCGACCCTACGGAGCAGCCGACCCTTTCACTCCGGGAACCCTGTTGCGGAAACTATCATCACCTGCGCACACCTTGCGCAACAGCGTCTAGATTCCGCAACCGAATCGCTGAACGTAGGGCAGGGGCGAGCCACCCGCGACAAGTTGACCGGAGAACAGTCGAACCGATGATTCGTGCGCGCCACGCCGCGACGCCCCGAAGGTCGCCACCTCCGACTCTCCTCGATGAACAGTAGCCGAGGACGTACAGTACCTATTGCAGTTGTTGTTGCGAGCGGTTTCCCCCACCGCCGTATTGCGATTCACGCTTTCGCGCTCGCAACCCCGTCAGGCGCTTCTGTGTTCTTCCGAATCGTCTCCCGGGAGTATTCGATTTCCTCGATGTTATCCGCAATCCACTGTAGCGAGTGACCCTGATCACGGAACGCCTGTGCCATCTTCATCTGGGCGGTCTTGGGGAGCTGGTCGCCACCCTCCTCACCGTCCTGCGAGCGGCGCTTCGCCTCTTGCTTTTTGCGCTCCATCACCTGATAGTCCGGGTCCGTCTCCGGGAGCGCGGGCCACCGCAGGTCCTCGATGGCCGGCGTCTTCAGCGTCGGACTCTGTAGGTCGTAGTCGTCTACCTGCACTTTGTGGTGCGTGGCTAGCTCGCCCTGTGGATGTCCCGGTCCGCGACGAATCAGTACCCATGCGTCCACAAGTGGGAGCAGCCACGCGTCCAGCATCTGGAACTGCTGCACGACCACGATGATGGTGAGGCCTTTGTCCCGGTTGGCGAGGATCGAGGAGATCGTCTCGATAGTCTCCGTCTTCATGGACCGCCGCTTGTTCATCGCGCTGCCGGCACCGGGCGTGCCTTGCGCCTCGTCGATGATGACGGCGCTCCGGTTCTCCACCTCCGGGATGATTTCGTAGCCCAGCTCGCCCGCGCTCAGCGTCGCCTGCGATTCCGCGTCGAACCCCGACGGCGACGAGTCCAGCGTCTTCGCCAGCCCCGTGGCGACAGTCGTCTTCCCCGTCCCCGAGACCGCCGACTTCGAGCTGGCGGACAGAACGAGGAGGAAGTCGTTCGTCGGCGGTTCCTTCACGCGATTATACCACCGCCGGTACAATTTCGTCCCCTTCATTCTTCCTCGAATTCCTCGATGTCCCATTCCATCTCGTTCTCCGGGCGCGTGTCCGGCTTCGGGATGCCGAGGTTCAGGTCGTTGATAATCTCCCAGATTACGACGAGCGCCGACTGAATCGCTGACAGGGACAGGCACGCGGGGCGTTCAACACGCTGGTTCGACATCCCCCGCCGATTTGACGATTCCGTCGTTGTCACCGTCTCGTCCCAGCCGATAATGTCGTTCAGCGCGACCTCGCGTTCCTCCACGCTTCCACCGCCAGACTCGGGTTGCAGGCCTGTTCCAGCCACCGAACGCCCCCACGAAGAGGACGGAGATTCCTGCGAGCCTTCCGAGAGCTTGACGGTTTCAAACGGCTCGCTCCACACGTCGCGGTCCGAGGCGACCGGCTGTAGCATCATGATGATGTTTTCGACCCGGCTTTGCGCTCGGCGAGCCTTCGGCCATTTATGCGCCGGGACAGCCCGGGGCTGCCCGGATGTCGGATTACTCTCTAGGACCGACGCTAGCTCGTGGACGTCCTCGAGCAGCCGCTTCGCGTTCAATTGGGAACCCGCGTTATCACTACTCATTATCACTCACCCATTCGACACCCGCTGTCTCCCCCTTCTCGTACACCGCCTCCCAGACGCCACGCACCAGTTCTAGGTACTCGCCGATCTCCATGTCCAGCCCCTCACGCTGCTGTTCTGCCGCGATAGCAAGGCAGAGCAGTGCCGCCTGCGTCTGTGGGCTGAGACGGTCCGGGTCCGTCATTTGGTGGTCCTCGTCGAGGCCCGGCGGCCGCGTTGCACTCTGAACGCGACTCTGGCCGTCGGGGCGGATGCCTGCGAGAACGAACGCGGACAGCTCGGGTGTATCCAGTGCGTCCTTCGCGCGCTGAGTCGTGTCGGTCCACGTCTCGTCTTCGAGGGCCTCAGTTAGCAGCTCGTCCACGGCACGTGCTTTCGAGAACCCGTGTTCGTTCGCCCACTCTTCGACGTCTTCGGCTGTCGATTCCCGGACGTACCCGGTAAGGTTACGGCGCTCCTCTTGCGGCATACTCGTTATAATCACCTGCGTATACAAATAATCACCGGGGAGTAAGACGGGTGAAACAGCCGTTAGGGGTATTATAGAGTGTAGCGGTACTATTATCACAAAGGAGTGCATACCCATGGGTATGAGGCAGGCAAATAACTGAATCGTGTAGGGTGTCTCCAGCACCCTCACGCGGGCGACTCCCAAAACCACTGCGTCGAGCCCGCCACGGACGAACCGTGGCTGGCTCATTCTACGCACGCAACCCGCTTTAAAATTCGGGGAACTCGCCCGGCCTTGCCTCGGTGGTAGAATACCCATGCCATCGAAAACCCAGAACCGCGGCGGAGAACAGCCCGGCCGGTCGAACCAAGGAGGCCATCCGGAGAGCGGGAAGCTCGGCTACGACACGATCCTCCGGCACGCCCGCCCCGACGTCGAACCCCAGCGCGTCGCTCGTTGGGCCGTCCGCGCCCAACAGGAGGGGATGCTGTAATGGCCGCCACCCACGACGACGCCACCCACGACGACAGCCTCATCGACCCCGTTCGGCGCGCGTTCGCCGTCGTCGGTGACAAGCGGCCTGAAGACTACGCGTGCATCGACCTCGACGGCTACCGGCTCACCTACCGAGAAGACGGCTACTGGGCTGTCATACCGCTCGACGACAACGAGCCCACCGACGAGGTGGTCGGCGGGTTCAGCCACACCGCGTTCTCAACGGTGGGCCGCCTCCGGCGCTACCTCGCCCAGCTCGAAGAGCAAGAACCGACGCCGACCACTCGCAGCCCCGAGGTGCACTGACGATGGCAGCCAGCGCCACGAACGTCCAGGTGTCCTCGCACGCCGAACAGCGGTTCCTCGAACGCGTCAACCCCACCGAGCCCTACCCCCGGACGCGGATCGAGCGCGAGTTCCGGGAAGCACAGCGCGCGGAGATCGACGACCACGATATCTCGGAATCCGCCCGACTGCACCCGGATAGCCGCGTCGTCTACGTCTACGACGAGGGCAACGGGACGGTCGTCACGTGCTTCCCCGTCGGCGACGACCAGCTCGGCGAGCGAATCGAGGTGGATCTGTGATGACGCAGCGCTGTTTCCGAGACGGCTGCCGCGAACCCGTCTACCTCCACACCTACGACGGCCCCATCGTCTGCGAAGCCGGTCACGTCCTCAGGCAAACAAGTAGGCGCGCGCAGCGGTTCCTCGACCGCGCAACCAGTGGGGTCGAAGCATGAGCACGACGTGCGTCAGACATCGGGGGCGAACTAGCGGGAGTTTTAACGTCCCGGACTACCTCGCACTAATCAGCAAGAAAGCGAAGCCACTACGAGAACACAACTTCGGACCGCAGAAGCCGGGGCGTCCCACCGCCCCGCAGGGAACGCTCTCACCCACTGCTTCTGCGCCGAGGGACTTAGAGTTTGCCCCATCGACCAGCGATTGCTCTATCCCTCGGGACGTCTTCGGGCGTCGGTCCGACAGCTCCACAACCACGACGATGACCGACACAACCACTCCCGAGACCGCGGCTGACCCGCTGATCGACACCCCAGCGTACACTCCGTACACTTCGAGGGGTGGCCCCGAAGTGTACGAGAAAATCGCACGACTGCATAGAGGCATCGCTACTCGTACACTTCGTACACTTCGTTTCAAGACAAGAGTGTATAACACGCACGGGGTTCTCCCTCGTGTTAATATTCTCCCCTCTCAAAACGAAGTGTACGAAGTGTACAGAGGGGTGTCATCCCGTTGCCGTCCCTGGAAAATCTCGTACACTTCGAAAATAACGCCGAAGTGTACGAAGTGTACGAGCGCTGCGACCAGCGGAGGTGTCGTCAATGTCTGAGGCTCGCGACCGCGTCGCCGCCCGACTCGAAGAAGCCGGCGTGGACCCGGCGCGGTTCGTCGACGTCGAGGACGGCGAGAAGGGGAGCTTCAACCACGATATGCACGCCCCCGACGCTGTCGAGGGGAACTACGGCATCTACGCGACCGCCGAGGACCGGCTCATTATCCTCGACGTCGACGACTACGACGACGTCAACGACAGGAGCGGCCTCACGGCGCTCTCGGAGCTTCCCGCGACGCTGGAGCAGAAGAGCCCGCACGGTGGCACGCACCGGCTGTACGCCGTCGAGGAGACCGTCGACGGCCGACTGATAGCCGATGTCTTCGAGGACGAACTCGGGACGAAGAATCCGAAGCCGAGTTGGGGCGAGGTACGCGTCGCGAACCAGTACGTCGTAGGTGCTGGTTCCGAGCTGAACGGCTGCGATAAGGACTGGTGTGAGGACTGTGCAGCCGAGGACGGTGGCCAGTACGAGCTCCACGCCGACCGGGAGATCGCGACGATCTCCCCAGCTGATGTTCTGTCGGTCCTCCAGGCCGACCCCAACTATCGCGAGGATGACGACGACACAGACACCGCAGACGAACCGCCCCAGAACACTGGCGGCGACGCGAATACTGAGGAGGCACTGAGCTACGCGCTAAACAAGAGCAACGACGACAAGATTCGGCGTCTCTGGCGTGGCGATTACAGCGACTACAACGACGACCGAAGCCGGGCAGAAAGCGCGCTCGCGTACAAGCTCGCCTTCTGGCTGCAGGGAGACAAGAGCGCTGTCCGGCGAGCGATGAACGGATCGAACCTCCCTGAAGACGTCTCTCCCCCGAATCTGCAGAAGTGGAGCGAGCGTCAAGACGAAAGCTACCGGAGTAGCGTCCTGAAGGCTGTCGATAAACAGGGGGACTACTGGGACCCATCCCATCAACGCGACCCCGACCCGTCGACGGTCGACTACAGCGAGGTCGAACGCGGCGAGGCAATCCTCCGCGCTGAAACCGGGCCAGAGAAGCCAGCTGGCGAACTGGAGTACCGGAACGGGTGCTACGGCTACGAGTGGGTGAACGTCGACGAGGACGGCAACGTCGTCGACGAAGGCTTCGACCAGGTCACGAACTTCACACTCGAGACGGTGTCGTACCTGGACACCTACGAAGGGGAACTACTGACCATCGAGGTCAATCCAAACCACCCGATGGGGAAGAGCTACGAAGTCGAAGTCCACCCGACGGTATTCAACGAGGCGCGCGAGTTCCGCGAGGAGGTCGTGCGTGGGCGGACAACGTGGTTCCAGCCGTCTCAGGCAAACCGGACGTCCCAGCAGGTCCTCAGTGACCTCCGGCAGACTGTCGGTAGCCAGATGGCTCCCGAACACACAGGCACCGAGTTCATCGGCGTCCACGGTCAAGAGTACGATGAGTGGGTTACGCCAAGCGGGACGCTGACGCCGGAAGGATGGGCTGAGGACGCCGAATACAAGTTCTACGAGAAGGGCGGCGATATGGATTCATCGTCCTCGCTCGCAGAGAAGTGGGCGCTCAACCCCGACGATGGCGACAACTACGACGAGGGAACTGTCGCGAACATCTGCGAGACGCTCCCCTGGACGCGGATGCCCGAACGCGGACTACCGGTTCTCGGATGGTACTACGCGGCGCCGCTGAAGCCTCTCATCTTCGATGAGTTCGGGCCTGGTGGGGAACGCCAGTTCAATCTCCTGCAGGTCGTCGGCGGAACTGGAACTGGGAAGACGTCGACGCTGGAGATGTACTACGAGCTATTCGGAGCGAACCCGAACCCGTACGGTTGCGGTGACAAGGGGTTTACCATCGAGAAGAAGCTCTCGAGCAGCTGCGGGCTCCCGATTTGGCTGGACGAATACAAGCCGACGGACCTCGCGCAGGGGAAGATGGACTGGCTTCACCGGCGCTTCCGTGAGGTATTCCGCGGTCAGAGTATCAGCAAGGGCCGTCCATCCCTCGGTGAGGTGACGTTCCACCTGCAGGCACCGGTAGTGTACTCTGGTGAGCAAGTTGTCGAGAAGCCGGCCGTTCGTCGGCGGACGATTGTCACGCAGTTCTCGTCGTCGTCGACGAAAGGCGAGTACCGGGACGCGTTCAAGGAACTGCAGGGGCGAGAGTACAACTTCCGCGACCACGCGCTCGCGTACTACCAGTACATCCTCAACGCTGAAACGGAGGCCCTGGCAGAGAAATGGGAAGCGGCAGGCGAGACCGTCGACGGGTACCTGAAAGAGCTCGGCATCGACTCACTGAACGAGGACAGCGAAGTCCAGGGCCTCCGAACGATTGTGTTCGGATACGAGGTCTTCCAAGAGTTTGCTGCGGAGATGGGCGCGGATGTCGACGCGCTCCCCGGCGAGGACGCTCTCCGGGATGCCATCCAGCATGTCGCGGAGAACGTCGGGCCAGACGGCCGGCGTCGCGAACATATCGACGAGTTCACTGAGCTGGTCGCGCAGGCGGCGCTTGAGGATTACCTCGAAGAGGGCGTCCACTACCGGATTGTGGACAGCCAGAAGCACGGTGGGAAGGTCTTGGCCTTCCACATGCCAACGACGTTCTCGGCGGTGAAGAAGTACCTCCGCGAGTTCAACCTCGAGAACGAGCACTCGCTGCTGAGCAAGACAGACTTCCTGGACAACTACGACGACAAAGCTGGGGACGCGTCGGCGTACCCTGTCGGGACGAACCAGCAGGTACGCAACTTAGAGAATGGACGTCGCGCTGTTCACATCGATATCGAGCTCGCCAGTGAGACGCTCGGTGAGGAGTTCGAACTCGGCGCGTTCACGGACGTTGAGGAGCCAGAAGACGACAGCGGGGAAGACGAAGAAAGCGATAGCGACGGGACTGTGCCGCTGGCTGACCTTGAGGATGCTTACGGCGGTCCCGGTTCGCTGTCAGTGCGCGTGACGGTCTCGAATACGTTGGAACCGAAGCCCTGGCTGCAGGCCGAAGGGACAGTCGAAGACGAGCTCGGGGATACGATTGACTTCCAGGCGCGTGGGGATTCGAACCCGCTCCCCGCGAACGCTGAGGGGAAGGAGTACATCATCCATAACGTCCGGCTGACCTCAGGGGAGTACGGTGAACCGCTGCTGGAATTCCGGCCGGATACCGAGTTTGAACCGGTTGCGTCGACACCAGACGACCAGCAATCGGTGACGGAACCAGTCGCTGACGGCGGTGACATGGATAGCAGCGACGTCACATCTGCGGAGGGGTGGGAGCCGCCAGCGGATGCAGAAGGCCGTGAGGCGGACGCGAAGCGTGTCGTCGCCTCGATACTGGCGGCTTCGGAGGACTCTCTGGACGAAGACAATCTGAAGCTGGCTGTGTTCGACCGCTTCGACGAACTGAAAGGCAACTTGCAGCGCGTCGATGCTGGTATTGAGGCAGCCGTGACTGACTACGGCTGGCTGATCAAGGAGGACGGAGAGTTCAGGAAGGCATAGCCCAAAACCTGCCGGCACAACCGTATTCGCGTCTACCCGGCACCTTTCACTCTGTGAGATTTGACAAGTATACTGGTGACTTGGGCCGCAGCCTACTTTCCGACAAGCAGCACGTGTTGAACGTCCCGATTTCCTTCTTACAGCGACTGATATCCTTGTCAGCCTTGAGGTGAATGACGGCGAATTCTCGATTCGAGTGACTGCTTGAGATAGTATTCTTGCCGAACGTCCCCGGTTGACTATCGATCTAACCGAGATGTCGTTATCACGTCACCGCCCTATGGCGAGTTTCTTAACACCGCCGGCCTCTACGCCTTCTTCCATTCCTCTTTGCGTACACTTCTAACATTCAATACTGAACCAAAACCTCCGCCTTGAGTCATCTCCTGATGACGAGCACCGTTCGTACGGCCAAATTACTGACCTTTATTAAGGTAACCGCACCAATCTTAGCGACTTCAAATGAGCGAGCCTGATAACACAGATTATCACGACAAAGACTACGGCAGAAACCCGCAGGTAACGATAAGAGGCCGACCTGAAGAACTGAAAGAATGGGACGAAGCTGTCAAGAATACCGATATGAACCGGAGTGAATGGCTCCGGTACATGATTCGAGCTGGGCGACGGCAAGTCGCCGAACTCGATCCTCGAACAAACGACACGGATGACCCGCTCCAGATCAGAGATCGTGTCCTCAACACTCTTGACGACCATGATGATCCTCTACCTCCAGACGAGATCGTCGACGCTGTCCTCACCCCAATAGAAGATCGGACACTGGAGGCAATCCGCGAACTTGACGACGAAGACAGAATAGCGTACAACCCGGCTGAAGGAGGCTATGAACAGAATGAGCATCAGTAGCGCACCTGACCCTGACGATCCCTACGACTACTATATGGAGAGGATGCGGAAATCGGGGAAAAGCGAGCGGACTGTGGATATGGAGGAAGAAGCGCTGAACCACCTCCAAGAGTTCCTCGATAAAATCGAGAAGCAACCTGGTCAAATGGACGAGAAAGACGCCCTCGATTTAGTTGACTGGCTCCGTGGCCATGACAACATCGGGGAGCATACTCTGAAACGACACGCAAACACGATAAAGCGGTTCTATCAGTTCTACAGCGACCGCGGGACGTACGAGACAAATCCGATGGCGGTGGCGCTCGACCGTGTTCAATTCAACATCCAGACGACGCAGCACCGTCGGGATATTTCCGTCGAGGAGATGCGGGACTTCGTCCAGACTATTGAGTCACCACTAGCTTTCGCTATGGTGATGCTTCTCGTGAAAACAGGGATTCGAGCCAGTGAACTCTGTAACCTCGATATGCGCGACCTGAAGATTCAGGACCCTCGAATCGAACACTTACTCTCCCCACGCCCGGAAATCGACCATCGCGAGGACTGCATCTTCGTCAGCAGTAACATCGCCTCCGGGCAGGAAGTGAACGGAGAGAAACGAGATAATGGGAACAAGCGGCAGCGAGATACCATCCTCCCTCTCGATGAGGAACTGAAGCAGACGCTCATCTATTGGTTGGCAGTTCGACCAACTCACATGCCAAGTGATGCTAATCCAGTCTTCACACTCCAGTCGGGATATGGCGATATTGAGCGGTACGCACGGATGACACGAGGGCAGTTGTTCAACGTTGTTGCCGATCTCGCAGAAGCGTATGGTTGGTATGAGGTGGGTGCAGGCAGGTCACAGAATGTTACTCCCCATTACTTCCGACACTGGTTTACGACGATGACTGAAGTTCAAGGAATCGACCGCCCGCTCGTGAAGTACCTTCGGGGAGATGTCGGTGACGACGTTGTTGACCGGCATTACCGCCACTTTTGGGGCGGAGAAGTCAGGGAAGAATACTTCAAGAATATCTATAAACTCCTCAAATAGGCGTAATACCGGTTGAGTGGCCGAGAAACGGTTGATAGCCACATCGTAGTTCGCCAGTTGGCTGGCGTTTTCGGTAACTGGAATAGGTTTATGTAACCTGATTACGGTTACTGTAACCGTAATGGGTGAAATGAGGCATGCGGCGTTTTATGTTGGCAAAGGCGGCGTCGGTAAGACGACGTCCGCTGCGCACATGGCGACGTCCGCCGCGCAAGACCACGGTTTAGACGTTGTACTGCTAGACCTCGCGGGACAGCAAAACGACCTCGCGACCCAGTTCGGGCTCGCCGACGAGGTCGAGGATCCGGACGCGCCGATCTCGGCAGTCTTTGGGGACGATTGGACCTTCATCGCGACCAACATCCCGGATGTCGTAGACCGCATGGTGTTCGACACGGGGGAGGGTCCGGACCTGATTCCGTCCGACCCCGGACTGTCGGGCGCGGACAACAACCTCGCGTCGGTGCCAGTCGAAGACCGATATCTGATGCTCGACGAATTCTGCGAGGAGCATCTTGCTGAGCGATACGACGTCGCGATTATGGACCTCCCGGGCAAGGAAGATAACATCGCGCTGAACGGCATCGTCGCGGCCGAAAACGTCGTGACGCCGCTTTGCCCCGGCGCGTTCGAGCGCGACCAGTTGGATAGTCTCGCGGACGCGCTCGCGGAGATTCGTGAGGACCTTAGTGCTGTCCTCGATGCACACGACATCCACCCGCATCTGTCGATGGTCATCCCGACCATGATTAGCGGAGCGACGAAGCAGTCTGAGGAGTTCGTCGAGGAGATTGAGGACGCGTATCCGGAGATCGTTGCAGAGCCGGTCGCGGATTCACAGAATATCGGCAACCTGCAATCGGCTGGGAAGACGCTGTTCGCGGCGAGTGAAGACGAGCTGTACGCGACCGGGGAGCGGGCACGGGCGGCTTACGAAGCAAACACCACGGAACTACTGAAACGGATTAGCTAATCATGACTGACGAAACCTCAGAGAACGCGGAAGAGGCGGCGGAACAGGCATTCGCAGCGGCGAAAGAACAGAAGCGACACACGTCGGACCCGTCCACGGACACCGAGGGTGTAGACCGCGTCGAGGCAATCAAAGACGCTCTCCTCGCGATAGAGGAAGGCGGATCGCCCGAGAACATCAACATCCGCGACAAGGAGCTGAAAGCCCTACTTGTTGGGTTGGACGAGGCGGGCGATTTGGACGCCGTGGCGTTGGAGCTAGCTCTTGAACTCGATGATGAGGACGCGGATACCGAGGATGTCTACCAGAGTGACGTCGCCCGCCTATTGATGCGCGTCGGGCTGCGAGCGGCACTGCCTTCGATTCTGGAGGATGCGCGAGAGGCTGAGAAGAAGAAGGCGGTCGAACAGGCGAGTGGCTACTGATTGCAACCTGTAGCCTATGGATGTAACCCGTAATTGTAACCTGTGATTGCAACCTGTAATTGTAACCTGTAATTGCAACCTGTAATTGTAACCTGTAACCAAATTTCATGTGTTGTTGATCCAGTAGTTGTAGGGTCGGGAAACAGAACCCTCAATAAAGCCCACTGTCATCTACAAAATAGCCTGTGCGCCCGTTTAATGCCGGTGACTCGGAATACACCCGCTCTATCGCTATTGACGCCAGCACTATTGACGGGATAACAGTCACGACGGCAGTTCTCTCGGAGCGCGACGATGAACTCCCTGTTCTCGATAGTATCTACGAAGCGGCGGACGGCCACACATTTCGACCGTTTCAGGACAAATCCCACCGCCTCGACTACGAGGAAAGCATCGACTTCTTCGAAACGGTCACCGACCAGAATAAGGACCGAGTAATCGCGACCTCGCACTTGGGGCAGGACGGCTCGAATCCGGAACGTGTCGAAGCAGTCCAATCGGCCGTATTAGTGAACGAGTTAGCTGCTGACGACGCTCTCATCATCCTCGATGGAGCCGCCGATAAGGCAGACCGGTTCGGGCGCGCTTACTACGGCATTTCTGAGGATGTTCCGCCGGTCGTGACATGCATTCAGTCAGAATACTACTACCCCGCGTCGCTCCTCGCTGACGTCTCCGCGAACCATCTTGCCCGGCAAATCGATCATCCTCGACACTGCTCGGCGGTTGATCCTGAAGCTCCACAGACGAAGGAGGACTTCAACGACCGATGGGGGAGTGCGTATAATTCGCTGGTCACCAGCTCCAATCCGGTCGAAGTTGAGCGGATAAAGCAGCGCCGCGCGGAGTCGGTCGCGAGTCGTGTGAACTGCTGGTATCGAGGCTGGATGGGTGGCGGTGAACCTGACGAATTCAACCGTTCGCTCCGCCCGGTCGCGGAGTACGCCCGGCGTCAGGGCTACGACGAGCTGGCGTCGCGACTATCGGAGATTTAGAATCAGGTGGGATTGCTGCACCCACGTCCATCTTCAACGCCCGTTGGCTTGCGCCTCAGGGCTTGCGGGTCATGGTCATACAGCCTCCACGCGGCACCTTCCGCGCTCATGTAGACACAGATGCTACCTTCACATAGGGTTTTTGGAGAAACCGCGTGTTGTAACCAGTAACCGTAACCAGTAACCGGAAGCGCGTCCGCGAGGAGCTGATTCGATGAAGTGGAATGAAGTTTATCGATGAAGCCGTCTATCGCCGCCCCTCATCTTCTGGGTCAAATCTCGCGCCACCACGACATTTCGGGCAGGATTCGCGCTGGCGGTCGTAGTAGTGGCCGCATCGTGTACACTGGACTCGACCGGTCGGGACGTCGTCGACGGTGTCGGTAACGTCGCCCGGCGCGTTCACCGACTGGTCGTTTCCGTCGACAGATTCATCTTCGAGGTACTTCGCTCCATATTCTCTCCACGTTGAGCGAAGCTCGTTGATCTGGCCAGTTGCCCCTTTTATTGGCCTCATCGTCCGGTACACTTGCTCCAGGAACTCGCCCCATTCAGCGGTTAAGTATCGCGGCCCGCCACGGGGAACGGCGATGTTCGGGCGACCTGTCGAGTGAATCTTCGTCGGAATCTCGAAGTCCCGGAGGTCCGGCGGGATGTCGAACCACTCGCCCCGCATGTGGTACCTCTCGAAGTGGTCGTGAAGGAAGGACTCGACTTCCTGCGCGTCGACGGGCCGTCGGGAGTTCCGGACTGTGAGTTCGAACGGGCACGAGACCTGGAGTTCTCCGAGACGCCTGTGAGGGTCTTCCGCGATGCCGATTTTGACTGGCCCCAGCTCGTGCTGGATGACGTAGACCCACTGGGAGTCGTGTCCCGACATACGTCAGGGCCTAGCTAGGAGTCCGGTTAAGCACTCGGGGGCTATCGGACATTCCCGTGTGAACTGCTCCTTGTAGACCGGCGGATTGGTGGGGTCAACCTTGGGGTATCGTCCCCGAAACCGCCCTCCTCGTGCGCGATTACCGCCTGAAATCGGGAGATGATGTATTCGGCGCGCTTAGAACGAGTATAGCGAAGAAGGTGACGAGACCGACCATAACTCCAGCTCCTAATCCGACCGCAGCGGCGAACCTCCCATCGCTCATCACGCCGACAGTCATCCCGGCAGTCGTCCCGATGGCGGTCGCGAGGACCAACGACACAGCGACTTCCTTCATGCAATCCCCGCGTCTTCGAACGCGTCGTTGACGACGTCCGGGGTCGGCGCGTTGAGGTACGGCTCGATGGCCGCAAAGCTATCCCATCCACCGACCTGCATCACCACGCGCGGGTTCACTTGCTCGTCGACGAGCAGCCGCTGCGCGTACCGACGTCGGAGGTCGTGGCTGCTGACGTACCGGTAGTCTTCGTCGCCGCTCTCGTCGGCCGCACGCTCGGCCGTGCGCTTGACGACAGCCCGAATGCCGCGTTCGGTCAAGTCGATGAGCGATTCCCGTCGGCCGATGTCCTCGGCGTTCTGGAACCGGTGGATGTCGCTCTCGACGTCGCGAGGGAGGTAGGCGTTGCGTGGCTTCCCGCCGTTCCCGGAGGTGTCCTTGCCTTCAGGGACGCGCAGTCGGTAGTGGTCGCCGTCCTCGGTTCGCGCGACGTGACGCGGCTGTATCTGCGGTATCTCGAACGCGCGCAGGCCGACGTACCCACCGAGTTGGATGATGAGGTCGTCGCGATGGCTGTCGGCGTGTCGCCGCAGCTCCTCGAGTTCGGGGTCGGTCATCCAGACTTTGTACTCGTCGTCTTTCCCGGTCGCCTCTAGCCTCATACCTACTTGTTAGAACAACCTTGCACTTAGAACCGGGTGACTGACGGAGGAAACCGCGATATAGGGCGGGAACCAGCGGGTTCGGTGACGACTTCTTTCACAAGTCGGAAACTAACCGGAGATGGCAGCGCCGGTCAATACTCGCAACCCGAGTGAAACTTTAGTCTAACCCCACCCTACCCCATACTCAGACACTAAGGTTATGAATGAGGGACTCATTCAATCAACTGGTTCCAATCATCACGTGGGTGGTGCAGTTAATCCACCCACGCACTAATCCTCCTCAGCGATAGCTACATCCCTGCCCAGTCCGGTCGTCTTCACAATACTGCCGTCTGTCGATTTCCGCGCGCATGCGGAACGTGGGGCTTTATACGAGCGGGCGTGTTATGAATTGATGGCAGCATTCCACTGCCACCTGCGTGGTGATTGGAACCATCATTGCAGGCTTCACGGTATCGGAGACGACGAGATGGGTCGTGACAACGATCCTCCGCCTCGCGGCACTTATCGTCACCGTCGTGCGGCTCAAGCGGGAGTAGAGGCCGTAAGGCTCCTCCCTACGATATGAGCCGGGGCGGCGATGGCCGTCCCGCTCAAGTGACGATGGCTCCGGACGAGCGATTGAGTTTCGTATCGGTCATCACGCAGGGTCTCTCCCCTTCACAGGGGAGTTTCAATAACTACCTAGCGACGTGTTTCTCAAGATGCACGCCTGTGGAAGATGCGGAATCTGTTTTGCAGGGCTCCGGGGGACTACCAGAATCACCAGCCCGCCTTGCAGGTGAATACTCATACTCTTGCAGAGTAGCGTTCGTGTATGGGAACAACGCAGGGAATCTGGTTTGGCAAAGACGAGCGGCTACTGACGCAAATCAAAGACGAGGTCGAAGATGGAGACGAGAGCTTCTCCAGTTGGATGAAAAAAGCAGCGCGGGAGCGACTGCTGGTTGATAAGACGCTGGAGAAGATTGGCGTTGATTTTGACTCGGACTTCGAACGACGCAACGAGCTTCGACGTGTGGTACAGCGGGAATTTGGCACCGCTAGCTCTCGATACGAGGTTCGGTGTCGAGAATGTAATGACAGCTGGCTATTCACGGATGAAGAAGAAGCCGAAGAGTTCTATGAAGATCACGAGCGCCATACGGACCATTCTCCAGACCGATTAATACGCAACGCTGACTGATTTCCCCAGAGATAGATTCACGCTCGAACACCAGTAGTGGAACCACAAACTGGGCCCTCAGTTCTATTTCCCGTTGCAACTAGGTAGGGGGCGCTCGTATTTGCTGGTAGACAAATGGCCCGTGCCCGACTCGGTGCCGGTAGCGGTTTCGGCTCCGCAAACGACAGCGAGGAGGATAGTGACTCGGTTGGCGGCCGCGACCGGTGGCCGGCCGACGACCCACGCAGCCCCGTCAACGACGACGAGGATTCTAACTCCTCAGACACGTCGTCAGATAGCGGGTCGGATTCATCGAGCGGTGGCGGGTACCGCGACCCGGGCAGCGTCGGTGCGCTCGACCCGCCGAGCATCGACGAAGACGACGGCGACGCCGGCAGTCCGCCCGGCCGGGGTGAGAAGGACCTCGACTCCGGAAGCGCGGGTGGGAACCCGTCCGGTGACTCGACGAGCGGGCAGGACGCAGACGACCCGAGTGATGCGCCGAGTGCTTCCCCACCGTCGAGCGACGACGGCAGCACGGATTCGGTGACGTCCACGACGCCGGAGGACCGGCCGAACGAGGACCCGCAGGACGACTCGCCGGATACCGGCGGGCAGGATGCTGACGACCCATCGGACGCGCCGAGCGCAACCGGCGGCACCGAGAGTGGAAACGACGGCGTTGAGGAAGGGGACAACCCGGCAGGGCCGGGCGGCCCGGCTCCCGGACCGGGAACGGGCTCTGACGGCTTCGATGGACCGACAACTGAACAGGGGCCGACAGGACCCCAAGGTGATGATAACGTCGGGACGGATACGTCGGATGGGCCGAATATAGACGATGACACTGTCCCCGGGGCAGATGATGACCAGCCATACGCGTATCCCGACTCTGGGAGTGGGGATGGCGAACAGGGCATAGATGACCCGATTCAGAACGCGGCCGACGACGTCACCATCGAACCGGGGGACAACATCGACGACGTTGAGCGGGCGTTCGCGGCTGAAACAGGGCTGGACCCCCAGGACTTCAACGTCCGCCGAGAAGACGGGAAGTTCGTCACGGAGTACACGGACGACTACTACGCGAAGGAGTACGCGGACCGATTCGATAAGCAGTTTGGTGACGTCGAAGTCACGGCGAACGACGTCAGCATACAGGAATCCACGGGTGAAGACGGCGAGACTATTGTCGAACCGTCCCTCTCCGAAGAGGTGCGCCGGGAGGCGGTTGTCGAGCAGGTTCAAGACCAGTTTGACCGGTTCTACATCACCGAGGACGACCTGAATTTCACGCAAACCGAGGGGGAAGACGGCAGCACGCAGCTGGACGCGTCATTCACGGAGGAGGCGGCTTCGATGATTACGGAGCGGCAGCTAGCTGATGAAGCCGGCGTTGCCGTCACCGAGATCGACGCGGAGAGTGGCGGAACTGTAACTCCACAGACGAACGACGCGGCGCGGTCACTCGCGGAGTATCAAGTCGAGCAACAACCGGGCGTCAAGGACGCCGACGTGACAGAGGTCGCCCCCGGTGTCTATCGAGCTACCGCTACGGAAACAGACGGGGATGTGGTCCCGTCGGGCGGCCCCGAATCGCTGACTTCGACGGTGGCGACGCCAGAAGGAAAAGACCTCATCGAGCAACGGCAGGCAAACGCGGAGGCGGCTGAACAGCTCCGAGAAATCCAAGAGACACTCTTCACCTCGGGTAGCGGGGGGAGCCAAACCGACGGCAGCGCAGCGGGGAACGAAACCGGAGGTGGCGCCGGGCGACCGGCCGACATCGAGGACGTTGAGACCTACGGCGCCGATGGTCCTGATTCCACGGACAGCGCCAACACCCCGCGCGTCGTTGGTGAGGTGTCCGTCGCTCGCCCCGGAGCAGCGTCACCGGGGCAGTCAGGGAAGGATTTCGGAGAAGGCGTCGTGGACTTCTTGGAGACCGGAGCGGAAAGTGCGGCACCGGTCGCGCGGTCGGTTCTGAATCCGGGAAGCGACGTAGACACGAACGTCGTTACCGGCCCGGTGGCGAGCGTCCTCGATGATGCCGCAGGCCCGGCGGCTGCGCAGTTCGCTCCGTTCTTCCAAGCTGCCAACGCCGCGCAACCAGTCGTGGATGACGCCGTGAATGCTGGGTCAACAATCTTCGAGACAACCGCGAAAGCAGCCGGCCGTTTCGATGTTGTAGACAGTGTGTCGATGCCGAGGTTCGATACAGCTGTCCCCAACGAGGTGG
>NZ_BCMZ01000003.1 GCF_001485535.1 Halobacterium sp. CBA1132 | reverse complement strand
GGGGCTGGCGTGGCTGCTGTCTCATCGGCGGTCTCGACCGCTTTAAACAGTCGATGGAGGCGGGAGTCGACGTCTCGAAGCATCGAGAGAGCGTGGGCTTGCGGGTCCGTCATGTAGCGTCCTCCGAGTCTGGCTTGTAGCAGGCTGTCTGGAGTCGGCGGATGTACTCGGCGAGCGGTTCCGTTGCGTCTGTCGCAGTCACAGTCTTCGAGCGGTCATCATAGTCGACCGCGCCGACCCCATCGAGCGTATCGAGATGTCGTTGGGTCAGCGAAATGTAGGCCGATGCCCGCTCGTTACTTCCGACCTTGCTGGGGTCGAGTTCGTTTTCGATAGCCGCGATTTCGACCGCAAGATCGTCGACGGGAACGTCCCCAGTAGAGCGTGAGAGGGACAACACGACGCGCCGCCGGCGACTGTTCGCGATCGCATCAAACGCTCCAGCAGGAGCCATCGGAATGGCGAGCGACGCCGTCTCGTCGGTCGGCGCCGTCACTCAACTCGCCCCCGTTGGTGCTGGTGTCGGTCGACGTCGTGGGCGCGGTCTCGAGGATGTATCCTCGTCAAGTCGGGCTCGCCACCGCTGTCGCGCCGCAACGCATGTGACCCCGTAACTAGTTCGCTGAGTTGGCTGGTTGTGCTGTCGACATCGGCGCTGCTGGTCGCTGTATTGCGCTGATATGAGAGTTGTACGATTCGGGATTTTCGTGGGTCGGTTTCCGGGGTGGGACTCTGAGAGACAGAGTTATCACTCCTGACCCAGGTAATCTGGCTTGCTGTCATCGGTCTGGCAGCACGAGTCCGCCGGCGCTCTATCGCCAGGGGATTCTACTGGAATCGTGCTATCGTGGTGGACGAGCGCGTGTAACTTCTATATCAGTCACACAAAACTCGCAAACCGAATTCGCGTCTCTGAACGCCGCTACCACTCGAAGAGCTCTACAATCTTAACTATCTATTAAATCACACTCCACTCCCACCGGTAGTCAAAAACTCACTCACAGCACCTACACTGGAATATTCTCTGCCTTGTTTTATCGCCAATTGAGGGTATTCTCAGACGCTCTCACGAGAATGTTCTGTCAATATAACCCGGCGCTCATGTGTAGTATATTGTTGATGGCGCACAGTCTTGCGGTTTCACAGTAACAGGTGAACGATGGGAATGTGCGTGAAAGGCGCTCAGATCAACGGTCCCCTGGTCGGCGTTCGCCACCGCCACTGTATCAACAATCTCCTACTGAAAAGCGTATTCCTACGTCAGACCATCGTGTTTAGTTAAGCGAATTCCACCAGACGGCGAAGGCTTGCAGTCACGTTTCAGCAGTCGTTGGATCGACGTGACTAAAACTGTTACTAAACGAGGGGGTTTTGTCGTTTTTATCTCTCGAAAAATACGTTCGAGAGCATTCCGATTCCCATGCCGAACCGTCTGGAATCGAAGCCCTGCTCGACGTAGACCAGCAGCGAGATGCTGGGCGTGATCAACGAGAAACACTGCGTCTTCGACATCATGTTTCTCCTGTAACTCGCGCAGAAACCGCTGCGTCAATGCCGTCGTTGTCGTTGTATAGAGCCTAATATGCAGGAATTTGTTCGTTTCAGGATCGACAGGAGCGTACAGCCAATACTGCTGGCCGTTGATTCGGATCACCGTCTCGTCGAGCGCGACATGATCCGGGCTCGCGTTGCTGGCGGGCTGTAAATCGGCTTTCTGTACTCAATCGTGGACGGCTTTTCGTGACCGCTGGACACCAAACTTCTCAAGTTCATTAATGGTATTTGAGAGTGATAATCCAGCCAAATGGAGTCAAGTACCAAGCTTCATCAGCCCGGTCGGTGTCCGTTCTCGCTCCACAAAATCTAACTTAATCCAGTCGCTACAACCGCTGAAGCGGGTGATTTTCGCCATGAACCAGCTGAAAATCTTTCCGCCTCATCCTTCAGCCTTAACTAAACACGACCCCTTAGACATGGCAGGTGATTATATTCGAAGCGGTATTTCAGATAAAGGTTCGTAATCCACCAATCTCAGGACATACACATACTGAATTCATTACTGGAATCTTCTACTCCCCATTGAGGGAGTGAAAATATCTTTTTCGGATACCATCTGGCCAACTGTTTACAATCACAACATCCCTTTATATAGTTCATAATCAAATATGCCTACATCACCTGGAAATAGTGATGTAATTTTATATTTACAGCCAATATTTAAATAGGAATCCGCCAAACACAGAGCCATGCCCTCTTCCAACGTCGACGGTGACGGTCCCGACGACCAAGCCTGGTCGTACGACACACACGGCCGCCTCGAACGCGTCAAACGCCACATCGAGAACAACGACGAACTCACCGACGTCGACCGCGAGGCACTCGCCGCCTTCGAAGACGCAATGCGCTCGTACAACCAGAAGGAATTCCGGTTCTCCGACGCGACAATCGGCGGCCATCTCGAACTGTGCTTCCGGCTCGCAAAGCAGACAAACCAGCTCTCGGCGATGATCAACAGCGACGACCCCGACGCAGTTGTCGAGGACGTCACCGAAACAATCGACGAGATGGATATCTCCGACGACTACAAAGGCTCGTTCCTGAGTGCACTCCGCGTCTACGGCGACCTCATGACCGACGGAAGCATGCCAGAGCGGTTCGACGACCTCACACCAAGCAGCTACATCAACAACGACCCGACACCACTGGCGACGAACATCCTCGAATGGCAGGACGTCATCGAGATGGTCAACGCGACCGACCACATCCGGGACAAAGCACTCATCCTCACGGCCTGGGGAGCCGGCCTACGGGCTGAAGCAGAGCTGTGGAAGCTTCAGTACAAGCAAATCGACGACCGTGGTGACCACATCGTCATCTCCGTGACTGACGACACGAAAAACGACTACCACGGCGCCCGTGAAATCCATCTCTACGCCGGGTCAGCGATGCTGCGGAAGTGGCTCAATCAATATCATCCAGCGCACGCCGAGGACGGACCGGAGCCGGAGACACGCGTCTGGACCTACCACAAGTCCGATAAACCCGTTCGGTACCAATCAATCTGGAAGGCATTCAAGGTCGCCGGCGAGAGCGCCGGAATCACGAAGGACTACAACCCCGCCCACATGCGGCGCTCGCGAGCAAGCTGCCTCGCCCGCCAACCGATGATCGACGAGTACGATCTCCGGAACTTCTTCGGCTGGGGAATCAAAGGGAACTCGGCCGCACACTACATCGCGAAGTTCAGCAACGAGACCGCCAAGCACGTCGCGATGGCCGATGGGCACAGCGTCGAGACGTTCGACGAACCTGACCCGATTGCGCCACTGGAATGCCCGACCTGTGAGCGGTGGACAACACGGAATATCCGGGAGTGTATCTGGTGTTCTGCTGAGATTCCCGAGGACCGTCACGCAATCCGGCATACGGTGAAGGGGCCGGAGGAAGGCGAGAAAGACCTCCTTGACATGCTGATGGACGATGACATCAGCGTCGAGGATCTCGAAACGCTCCAACGACTCGAGCCCGTGGTTCGGTCGCGACCGGACATCTTCGATGAGGTCGGGAAGCTGATCGAGCTCGCAAAGGGAGGCGTTGGTGGTGGCGATGATCGCGGCCACTTCGGAATTCGGGTCGCAGTCGCGTCGATGGCAATCATAGTCATCTACTTTCTCCTAGTCCCACTCCTGGGGTAGGTGGTCCTCTTTACCGAGATTAGTAGTTTTGTGGGTTTGTAAGGGTATATATTGCATATCTGGGTGTGTGGGAATATGTGTTTTAGAAGTAGGTCATCTATCGGGACTAAGGTTTGACGTTCCAGTGCGAGACAGAGACGGTGGCGTCGCTGTCGTGGACGGTATTCTTGTAGAGATGGGGCCATCTAGTTAGCTCGAATAGCTGTCGCATCGCGTTGTATCGGGCCGCGACTCCTCAAGAGCGAGTATGGTCATCGTCAAGGAGGTCACCAAACTGAGCGAGCGCCGCACCCAGACCTCGTCCGAGGCGTTTCCGGACAAAACACTGGCGTCAATTCGGACGGCCGTCGAGGCTTTGCAAGTGACGTCTTCGACGGTTCGACGAAACACACGGAGGTGCGGGTTCGATGCCACGATAGCCGATGGCCTCCCGCAGTACGAGTACAAGGGGAGGCTGATGGCGGCTACAACCCGAACTGCAAGCTCTGGTCACATCAAGAGTTCAACTACAGCGTTGACCTCTACGACGCCGACGCCCGCATCGTCATGGAGGTGGAGAAGAGCGAACGCAAGAACGGTAGCGACGACCTCCTCAAGTTCCAGAAAGGCTACCGCATACAGAAGGACGGCCGCCCGAAAATCGAGTTCGGCTGCCTGATCGTGCCCATGAACTACCTCGGGCGGCACAACCTCTACCAGCATAGCCTGACCAAGCTCGACTTCATGAAGGGCGTCCTGTTCATCGACGACGTCGCCGTCATCGGCTATCGCGATCCGCGACCTGACTGATACTGTCCGCCCTGACTGTTTGTCGGCGTCCTCAGAACGCGGAGCGTTCTGGTGTGCGAACGAGAAACGGTGTTTCTCGTGCACGCCGGGAGGCGTGCAGCGCGCGACAGCGTGCGCAGCGTGATTCATCATGCCTGGTCCCGATCCTCACGACGACACGAGTGCCGACTACGAACAGTTCGAGAAAGAACAGGTTGCCCAGGACCGCGACGCCGCGAGCGTCGCGACCGCGGACGTCGACGACGCGACGGCCCGGAGTCTAGTTGACGACCTCATCGACGCGGACGTCGTCACTCCGGTTCCCGAGGGCCAAGTTCTGGTTCACGAGCCGAGTGGCACTACCTTTGACTCGGCGACGCAGCTGGCCGTCTTCCACCGTGGCTGGACGGCCGCACACGACCCCGATTCGGAGGCCGAGTGATGCAGCAGACGCTCACCGGGTGTGCGTTCTGTGACGCGCTACCCGGCACCAAGGTTGGCGAGGCGCATACCTGGGGCGAAGACGAGCGGGTCACCCACCCGATCTGCGTCGACTGCGCGATCCAGACGGAACCGGATCCCGACGAACGCGACCACTACGCCTGCGACGGATGTGGACTCGTCGTCGACACCCTCGCGGCGCTCACGCGGTTCCGCGTGGAACTCGGCCACCTCGAAGGG
The DNA here is from genome assembly GCF_001485535.1 of Halobacterium sp. CBA1132. Taxonomy (NCBI): domain Archaea; kingdom Methanobacteriati; phylum Methanobacteriota; class Halobacteria; order Halobacteriales; family Halobacteriaceae; genus Halobacterium; species Halobacterium sp. CBA1132. The sequence continues at coordinate 115,829 of NZ_BCMZ01000003.1, read as the reverse complement.
CCGCTGCAGTCGTGTGCGCGATGTAGTCCTGGCGGGCCCGCGACGTACTGGACGCACGACCTCGATGAGCATCTCGTTGAGTGAGACATGTTGCCGACGCTTGCACCGTTTCCATTGAGGATCTCGTTGACGAAGTCGACGTCGCGCTTAACCGCGACTAATGGGGAGTCTCCCTATCCAGGGATAGAGAGAGTATCTAATAAGCCGCACCGCTTGGCATTACGCCACAGATTCCGGTATTCCTCGCCGTCAGATCGTCGTCGAAAGACGCTCAATGCGATCAGCGGTTCTCTCAATTGCGTCTTTCTCCTCGAGACGACTCACGATATCCTGTAGTTCACCCATAGTGTAATCGAGTTCCTGCTGTAGAGTGGGCATCGATTTCGATTCGTCGAGGGCGTGAAGCACCTCGAACTCCTCGTAGACGCGCTCTGTGATCTCTGCAACAGGGTCATGTAGCGCTGTCGTCACGTTATGTTGCTCGGTGAGGTCCGCCAACGCCTCGTTCACGTACGTGACGAACAGTTCTTGATCCAAGAGGTCGATCTGCGCGGTGAGTTCTGCTTCGACAACGTCAAAATCGAGGTCAGTCTGCAGCAACGAAAACATATCTTCGATATCGTCCACTCGTCCGGCGACCGCCTTGAACAGGAAGATATCCTCTGGGCTCACGAGTTCGACCACTAAGTTGCCGGGGTCGAGGTACCGCTCGCTGCGCTTCCGAATTCCGTCGGAAAGAACCAGTTTGTCGACTACCTGTTGATTGAAGATGTCGATTCGACACCCGTCATTGTTCTCGAGGATTCGCTGAGCACCGAGCGTTTCGTATTCCTCGTCCGGTTCCCGAACGATATCGTAGCCACGTTCGAGCAGGACTGCTTGGAGCTGCCCAAGGTCATCACCGGATGCGACAATGAGATCGATATCCTTGGTCGTGGTCTTGAGATCACGGAACGCCATCGCCCCACCGCCAATCAAGAAGACGGTGAGTGGGTCGTCTAGCTGCTCGCCGATGCGCTCGAGTTCCGATCGAATGTACGAACTGTCGAATCGCGCCCTCATGCTAACACCCCGTAATCCTCAGCCAATTCTTGGAACTCCTCCCACTCGGGAAGGCGAGATGCCCGCTGATCGCCACTCGTGTCGAGATACGTGAGCAAGTCCTCGACGAGATCGTCGACGCCGTACTTTGTGGCTTGGGTACGCAGCTCGTCACGGTCGACATCAACGTGGCTGAGCAAGAGCAGGCAGTATGACTGCGTCCGCGCTCCCGAATCGATCACGAGCATATGACAGCACAGCGTCGCCGGTGAGAGATCATTCATCGTCTCCGAATAGAGGTAGTACCGACGGTCGCGGGCCAGAAGTGGCAGGTCATACGTCTGGAAACGCTCTGGCCCCGTCGCGAGAAAGGTCTCGTCGGCAATTTCGTCTTCGGCCTGCACGAGGAACTCGTCGAGTGACTCCCAGAGAATCGTGTAGGTGTCGGTGTGTTGTTCGACGGTCTGGCGATGGTCGTGGTGGACGAGTTCCCGAGCAAGCGTACTCAGTTGTTCGAATCCCTCGTTCAGCGCATAGGCATCGTCGTCAGTCTGGTAGATAATCCCTCGATGCTGAAGTGGATCGAGGGCGCGATGAACAGTACTCCGGTGAATGTTGGCCCGACGTGCGAGCTCCGTTGGGACTCGCGGTGTTTCAAGATAGTAGAGCACGCGGAGCGTCGCGCCCGACAACAGTTCGGGCCATTCGATGTGCGAATACGCTTGGGTGATATCTGCGAGGAGTTCGAGTGCTTTCGCGTCCGATGGCCGGATCTGCTTTGTTTTCCCTTTTCGACGCGTCTCGACGAGTCCGGTCGCTTCGAGACGATTGACGAGTTCAGACGTGTAGCTGAGACTGCGGTCCAGCTGGGTCGCAAATTCGGAGACGGTCTGCTCACTATGCAGGACAGTGAGCGCGCGGATCTCGCCTTCAGTAAGCATCTGTTGCGTAGTTACGAATCGATATTTAAATAACTTCGCTATCTCGCAACGACTACGGCTGGCTCAGCTGCGGCTACTGGTGGCAACACGATGAAGACTCGGCCGCTCACGGGCGGCGTGTCCCCCGTTAGCTCTGGAGCGCCTGCGCTCCCGGTGACCGAGACGGCCTCGCCCGTTCTGCGTCGACCAGGTAGCGGCTGGAGCACGAGCGTCGATGTCGGTTGAACAGGTGATTCTCCACGGCCCGCCCCACTCGCCGCTGCCGCCCTCCGCTTGCTCACGGCTCACGCTGTTCGCCGTTCGCATCGCGGCGCTCACTGCGTTCGCGCCGCGCTTCGCTCGCGACCGACCAGTCCGGGCATGCGGGCGCTCTCCGCACCGCCCGCGCCCGTTCCGGGCTAAAATGCATCTGGTCTCGACGCCAGCGTTTCACCCGTCCGGGTCCTCCGGACCTCGCCGACGGCGACCGCGACGGACAGTGGTTGCGTCGCGGCGAACGGGAAATGCGCTGGCCGCTCGCTCCGGGCGGCGCTGGCGCGCGCGGCTGGCTGGGGCTACCTCATGCAGGCGCGCTCTCGCTCGCGCCCGGTAGGGCGCTCGCGAAGGCGCGAGCGAGAGCGCGCAGACGAGTCTGTCGGTCGGTGTCGTCGTTGAAAAATCCGCGATGTTGAGGCATCGCGGTGGCGGCGCGTGAGCGCCTTCAGTGGTACGAGTGAGTACCAATGTCTAGTAACAACGTCACTACGTATGTAGTTTCGGTCGATGAACAGGCATTCGAGAACGCAGACAAACGAGAGGTCGACGAAAATGGGTTCGAGGTCGTCGACGAGACCCCAGAGTTCCAAGCGACGGTCGACATGGAAGTGGAGGCGAAAGTCGATTCTAACCATCCAGACGCCCGCGTCGAGGAAGGTCCGGACCACCTGTTCGGGAAGACCCTCGAACAGGAAGAGCGCATCAAGGCACAAGAGGCCGAACTGGAACACATCAGTTCCCAAGCCGAACTCAGCCACCAAGAGGGACGCGCGAAGCGGACACGAGACATCGTCATCGAACAGTGTGACCGGGACAAACCGAAACAGAAGGAGCAGACAGATCCCCGAGAGGAGCTAACACAGGAGGAACTCGCAGAAGTGAACAGGCAGGCGATGCGGATCAGTGATGAAGTCGATGGCGGGTGGTCAAGAGCGGTCGTCGCCAAGCAACTCGCCGAAAAGGTCCATCACGGTCAGGACGTCACCAAGGCAGTCCTGGAGACGCTGGAAGAACTGAAGGCGGTGCCGGGGGCAATTGTACCCATCGCGGATGTGCCAGACGTGCCAGTTGGGGAAGTGACGGTCGAAGGGCAGGTTACCGAACTCTGGACCCCCAGTAGCAGTGCAATCGCCCAAGTCGGGCTGATCGAGGACGAGAGCGGGCGGACGAAATTCACGATCTGGGAGAACAGTCGAAAAACGGTGGTTCGAGAAGGGCAGACGGTCCGGTTCAGAGCAGTCAAGAAAAACTGGTACCAAGGCCGGTGCAGTCTCGCTATCACAGGCTGGAGTCGGATCGAATTCCCAGAGCGCGGCCGCTGGTGGAAATAGCCGGGCCTGAACCCCCTTTTTTGCTGGTGTATACGTAGTCACCGCCACCTCCCACCACCTCCACGGTCCGGGCGGCGCATAGCGCCGCCGGGCTTTCGCCACAGCAAACTACGACACTACCGCCGCACCGCTTGGTGTTTTTCTCCCCCTTAACGGGTGAGGGGCGTTCCGAGAGACGCGATCCGCGTGAGTCCCCTCGTGCGTACCCATGGCAACCAGAGAAATCTACGAAACGAGCTTCGACGAAGACGTCCAGACCGAGACCGAATCGACTCAGTGCCCCGAATGCGGTGGTCGAGTCACCACCAACGCAGTCGAAACCGTCTGCGAGGACTGCGGGCTTGTCGTCGACGAGCAGCGAATCGACCACGGGCCAGAGTGGCGAGGCTTCGATGACAACGAGCGTGAACGGACTGGCGCTCCGTTGACAGCAGCGCGGCACGACCGGGGCCTGTCGACGGAGATCGGCCGGCGGACCGATGCGAACGAGAACGAACTCTCCGGACAGAAGCGACGGCGACTAGCCCGAATGCGGCGTGAACAATCTCGTGGGCGGTTTCAGTCAAAAGCCGAGCGCAACCTCGCCCACGGGCTTGGTGAAGTCCGCCGGATCGTGAGCACACTCGAATTATCCGAGACGATCCGCGACCAAGCGTGCCAACTCTTCCGCAGTGCCCAAACCGAGGACCTTCTCCGTGGGCGGTCGATCGAGGCGATGGCCGCCGCAAGCGTCTACGGCGCCTGTCGCTGTAACGGGCGGCCGCAAACCCTCGACGATGTCACCGAGTCGGCGCGCGTCGAGCACTCGCGGGTGACGAACGCGTACACGACGCTGAATACGGAACTTGGCCTACCGGCCCAGCCCATGACGCCCAGTACGTTCGTTCCCCGCCTTGCATCAGAACTCGACGTCTCCGATCAGATTCAGCAGCGGGCTCGACAGTTGGCGGAAGCATCCGAATCGACCGCGGCAACCACGGGAGTTCAGCCGTCCGGGTTCGCTGCAGCCTGTCTGTACAAGGCCGGACGCGAACAGGGGTGGTTGCTCACTCAGTCCGACATCGCGGAAGCCGCAGAGGTCTCACCGGTCACCGTTCGAACCCGCCGCGACACGCTCGACGAACTGGCTTTGTGACGCCCACGTTGTTGATGTCCGGGTATCTCCCTGGAGAGGCTGTCATAGAACGCGTTCAACGAAGTTGATTTCATCTATCCACACAGTGAACACGCCGATAAGTAGATGTGCGAGTTTATCGAGGTCAGTTTACAACGCCGATCCTCAGAACCGTTCTGCTTGACAACAGTCTTATCTCGAATCCCATTGGAAGTACCCATATGGATGCTATCGGAAATATAATCCTTCGCGCCGACGGGTTGCTCTGGCATCTATCCAACGTCACTGTTGGCGTTGCTGTCTTTCTTGCTACCGTCCTGTACGCCTCGCCGGGGACCTATTCATTGAATCTGATTATAGCCAGTGTAGACCCATTCTACATCGTTGCTCCCCTCTCTCTACTGTACACCTGTTGGTGCGGGTTTGACTTGTGGCGGTGGTACGAGGACGACGGGATACTGTGATTCGGTAGGTCCACAACCTGTACTTAGCAATTAAGAGCTAAGACTTGGTAGCGATTGAGGAGTTCAACAAAGCCAAACAGCCCAGCTTCGCAGTTAATTCGCACGACCGCTCTGAAACGAACTGCTATGAGAGCCGTTCTATGACAGCTCCAGACCGTATGACACGAATGCTATCGTTTTACTACCTCGATATTCGGTGAAATTAAATACGTCGTCGCCCTACACGCAGACAGAAATGTCACAGAATCTACTAGGAACGAGCGTCGACGACATTATCCACGCCATCCTCGACGACAACCCCGACGACCTGTACGTCATCAACCCCGCCGGCCACACCATCAAGGAACTCGTCAACACCACTGACGCCTACGACGGAGACCTCCCCGACATCCGCCTCCTTGCCAATCATCGAACCCTCAAAGACGTGATGGACGACTTCCTCGTCGCAAGCACCGCCGCGAACCTCATCGAGGAAAACATCCTCGAGCTACGGACCGTCAACGGCGGCCTCCGGTCGTCGATGCTCGTGACGGCCGACCGCACCGTCGCACTCCTCGAAGGTAGCGAACTCACTGGCGGTCTTCCCACCGACGACGACGATTTCACCGACATTGCCTACGACGCCGTCGGCGACGACTGGGAAGCCGCCGAGGAGTTCACGCTCCGCACGCCCGCCATCGACCGCGTCCGACAGACGCTCGGCGAGGATATCGGCGAGGATGTTGAAGCCGATTTCAGCGAAGTGCTCGCTTCGATGGAGACCGCACGTGGTGACGGCGATGGCCTTGACGAGGTAACGGTGAGCTTGCTGGTCGCCGCGAAGAACCGTGAGCAACTCTACGACATCAGCAAGTGGGGCGAGGATGTCGGTATCGCGTCGAAGGCAACGTTCTCCCGCATGAAGACCACACTTGAGGACCTCGGGCTCATCGACACCGAGAAAGTCCCCGTCGACATTGGGCGGCCGCGCCTCCGCCTAAAGCTCGCCGACGAGCACCTCGAAGACGCGCCCCCAGCGGAACTCGCGAACGCCGCCCAGTCGGTTCTCTCGTAACCGCTCCGTCAAAACCGGCTAAAGAGATATCCCACGGACATCGACGTAGGGACCTGACCACTACTGTCGACGGCTACCCGGTGTGGTCGCGAGGGTATGAGACGAAAGACGCGAAATCGTTCCGGGACGAACTTCGGAAGCGGCCTGCACCCGAACTGAATTGTCCGGAGTGTCCGAACGATAACGTCCTCGTCGGTGAGAAGTCAGCAGACGGGGCGAAGATCCAGCGTTGGTTCGACTGCCCGGACTGTGGGTACGAAGCCCCCTCACGCATCGTCTACGGCGCCGAGCGGTAACTGAACGGACGTCCGCCTCGCTGTTTTTCGTCCGGGCAAGAGGGGTGGCCCGGTTCGACTGGGCCAGATCCACAGATGAGTCTCGAACTACTCAACCGACACAGTGAGGCACTGTTCGAGTTCCTCTGGTGTCCTGTCTGCGGGCACGAGATATTCAGCCACATTCCCTTCGAGGGGGTGTTCTGCAAGCACTGCAACACGCAGGTTGAACTCCAAGAATCACGGGAAACACGCGGCTACGAGGAAGCTGTCCTCGCCTGCTTCGACACCCATTCGACGTGGAACCTTCACGTCGACGAGAAACTTCGTCGCGACCTACCTGATGGGTCGGCGCGGGTGAAAGTCCTCGGTTCCCCAGGCGACTACAAGGTCGACTGGTGGAGTCCGAAGCCAGATGAGGATTGGGAGCCGGTCGAACGTGACGAATTCGACGATGTCGACGAACCAGACGAGGTGTCACACCTGGCTTAGCGATGTTCGCTCCAGTATTGAGATAGTAGCTCAACCGGCCATTAGAGACTACGGTCGCAGATCGCATTGACGAATCGTTGTTGAATCGATTTTCGTCAACCTAAACCAAGAAACGTATTTATAGGTATAGTACTTACAGTAGACATAGATGCTTACGAAGGCCGGACTCGCCGTCATCGACACGTTGAGCACCGGCCGGGAAGCAACAGCAGCCGATCTCGCGATGGAAACCGAATATTCCCAGACTCATCTCTACGACGTACTCGACGAGTTACTCGAATCGGGGTTGCTCGCCGAACACCGTGGGGCAAACAACCAGCGGGAAGTCTCCCTCACAGACCACCCGGTCGTCGAAGCGTACCGAGCCCTTCGATCCGAACTCGGACACGTCGAATGGCCCGACCTTCTCTCGCCGGCCACACTCCGGGTATGTTGGTATCTCGACGAGCCTCGACGCGTGTCTGAGATTGCCGAGCGACTCAATATCACTCGACAAGGCGTCCACAAGGCGCTGTCACCGCTCAAGCATCGTGCAATGCTATCCCCCTCTGGCCCAGAGTACGCGTTGAGTGAGGGGCTCTCGCCGCTGCTAGCGTTCGCTCAGGCCGTCGTGACCCACGAGCACCAGTCGCGAGCTCGGGAGATCGCACCGAGTGCAACTGTCGAGTGGTGCGACCCGAAACGGACACTCGTTCGCGTCCAGACCACCGAGGATACAGACGCACTACTAGACGTACCTGATTGGCAGGTGACCGGGCTCGGACGATTCGAGGAGTACGGCCTGCAGTTCTTCATTGCAGGTGAGCCCGCGTTCTGGTATGCACCCAACGAGGAACTCACGCCGGAGGAAGTGGTGTGTCACACGCTCATCCTCGATAGCGGCTCCCGGCGGGTTAGCTATGCGATGCTCTTGATCGAGGCGTTGGACATCGACCAAGAGACGCTCACAGACACTGCAACGTGGTACAACCTGGAATCCACGATAGCTGCGATGTACCAGGCACTGCAGGGAGGGGTCGAGGACTCGGACGTAATCCCTGTCGTGCTTCCAAGTGAATCAGAATATATGGCGCTCAAAGAGCAGTACGGAGTAGTATGACGGTATTCAAGGGTGGAGAGGCGATCAAAGAGTTCCTCGAGGAGTTCGATAGCTGGCTGTCAGAGTCCGTGACAGTGTATCTCCTCGGTGGATCTGCAATGACGGTTCGGGGGTTGAAAGACCAAACCGAAGATATCGATCTCGCGGTGGGTGTTGTTTCTGAGTTCGAACACGTCTACCAGACGCTCACGTCACAGGGATTCACCGTTGTCGACGAACCAACGGAGTCGTTCGAAGGCGTTGGAAAAACCGTCGAATTGCATCACAACAAGCGCGGGTTTCGGGTCGATATCTTCGAACAGCAAATCGTCGGGAAAGTCTGGATCACCCACCGGATGCGCGACCGGGCCGAAGAGTTCTGGACCGGGAACTACGTAACAGCACACATCCTCTCCGATGAGGACATGTTTCTGCTAAAAGCGGTCTCCGGCGGAGACCTGGGGAGTGGCCGGCGCCGCGACATCGAAGATATGCGAACGTATGCCCAGCGTGGGTTGGACTACGAGGTGATTCTAACGGAGATTGACGATCAGCGACCGTTCAATACTGGCTCCACTGAAGCACGACAAATCCGTGACCGCACCCACCCGCTATTCGCAATCGAGATGGCGGTGAGCTCATTGTCTGGGCTTCCGGATTCGTTCATCGACCGCATAGAAACGTTCGCGACAGCCTTCGAGATCGAATACACTGTATTGAATGCTGTTGACGAGGGTATCAACGGAGTCGAAGCAATTCAAGAGCGGGCGCTCTCGAATGTGCGGGCACTTTCTGGCAATCAAGAAGATGCCGTCGACGACGCGATTGAGCGACTGGTCACGAAGGATATTCTCGACCGGGATGGAGAAACGGTTCGACTTCGGTGACACACCACTTCCCAGGTGTTCCAAGAAGAGACGCATATTCCTCGTTAGGAAAACAATGTGAGAGCCAACCAATTCAGATGACACCGCCGATAACGAGGAGGACGATGAGGGTCAGCAGCGTCGCGATAACGCCTCCGCCAGCGAGGACCTGGTTCTCCATCGCCTTCTCGTGGATGGGCATGGCGGCGTACTCCTCGCGGAACGTCTTGAGGTTCTCCTCGTCGTAGAAGTACTTCGTCTTCAGCGCGAACCGCTCGGTGACCGCACAGCCCGTACAGACCGGTTCCTGCTCGAGCCGTTCGGTCTTGATGTGACTGTCGCAGGCGATCGCCCCGCAGTTCGAACAGTACGTGTACGCCTCGTCGACGCCGCTGGTCTCGCAGTGGACGCAGCGATGGATGCCGTCCTCGGCGGTGACCCTCGAGGGGCCCGCTACGAAGTACTCGTAGGGATAGGTGTACTCCTGAAGCTCGGTCGTCTGTCGAACATCGGGGAGATACACCGGTTCGATCGACTGGACGGAGATATCCGAGCGATTCGGCTCGCAGGTCTTGTTGTACGTGACGTTGTTGTCGCCGGTGTAGGTCACCGTCGTCGTGTGATGATCTTGAAGCCGGTCGACGGCCCACTCCTTGTACTCGGTTTGGGTCTGTCCGAACCGACGCGCTTCGACCTCGTTGAACACCTCGCCGAAGCGGTCGGTGTCCAACTCGACCGTCGCGTGAAGGTTCTCCGTGACCAACGTCGCGACGTCGTCGGCAGCGACCTGCGGCTGCCCGCGTTCGGCATGGACAACGAACCTCGTCCGCTCGTTGATCCGGTGGATAACGCCGACTGACGTTTCGAAGACCGCGTTCGTGTCGGCAGTGACAGCCACCACCGGTCGAAACGTCGCTTCTGAGCGGGGCGTCGGCAGGTCGGCCGCCTCGATATTCTCGATGTCGCGGAACGCCTCCTCAACGGGCGCATCGACGTTAGCCGCGGGATCGTACGGCCGAAGCGTTTCGTCACAGAGAATTTCGATACGACCGTTGTAGAGGTCGAGACCGATATCGTCGGCAATCTCCCGCAGATCCTCGCCGTCGAGCAGCTCGATAGGATGTGGGTCGTCGTTCTGCTGGAGGCGGGTCGCGTACTCCTGGGCAGGGTTGGTAAATCGGCCGGTGGTAGCGACCATACCCCGCTTTGGGCCGTCGAAGTCGAACGTGGCGATCGCCGAATGGAGCTTCTGGACAACCGGTCGCCCGACGGTGTCCGTGTGCTTGCACTCGACGATGATCGCGCGCCGAGTGCCGTCGACGACCTCCTCCATGATGACGTCGCGGCCTTCGTCGGCTGTTTTTGCGGCCTGGCGGACGTTCTCATAGCCGAGGTTCCGGAAGACGTCTTCCATCACGTCTTCGAACTCGAACCCGGAGAGGTCGTCCAGTACAGCCATTCGGATATACTTGGATAGTACGTTGCAACTGTCAAATACGTTGCCGAACAGCCCGCCGTCCTGTTTGTTGAACCCCCGAGAGGGGTGCGGGAGTTACCGAACTACCCGCGAGCAACGTATGAACGGGAACGCACCTGCAGCCGGTTCAGAGCCAGTCCTAGTAGCATCGCCCACTGAAACGCATGGAGAAACGGTCGAATACGTTGCTTTCAGTGTAGACGGTGGCGCCGTTGTCCTGAATCTCTCCGAACACCGGCGACGCTCCCTCGAGCGCAGTCTGAATCTCGTCAACCACAGTTCGGGGAACCAACCGAAGCTACTTACGTGATACAAGCGTATCACAGCATATGAGCACTGACAGCGACGCCGGTGGCGACGGTGAAATGGAGAAGATCAACGTCCGAGTGCCACAGTCGCTGCTGGCACAGGTTGATGATGCCTGGGAGGACCGCGGGTACGCGAGCAAATCGGAGTTTATCCGTGATGCGCTCCGGGATGCCGTCAACCCCTCGACGCAACTGTCTGAAGAAGCACTCGAACATCTAGCCGAGAGCCGCGAACAGCGAGAGCAGGGCGAAACAGTATCACAGGACGACGTGAAGGACCGGCTGGGCATCGATGACTGAAGTCGGTGGACACCAAAAGCACTCGATTTACTGGAAGAGGGTCGACACCGAAGCCCAAGAGCGACTGGTCAAGAAACTCGACGAGGCGAAAGATTGGACGTCCCACCGCCTCGAAAAGCTTAGCGGCTACCCGTATCTACAAGCTTCGCGCTGGCGACTACCGGGCGATTATCACCGGGGACCACAAGGAAGACGTTCTCATCGTCGAAGCGGCCGAGCACCGACAGAATATCTACGACCGTCACCTCCCACCGTAATCGGGACAACACTAGCCTATTTTCTAACGCGTCCGGACCATCGTGAAGAACCAACCTTCGATGTTTGGTTGAATCAATGTCAGGGTTAATACGATGTGAGTGAGCAGTCGGACCGGCGACAGCGAACAGACACTATTGTTCTCGGTGGTGGATCACTTTGGCGGTGTAGTCGGTTCGGTGTGGCCGCGCTGTTCCGTGCCGGTGGTCGCAGTTTCAAGCGCGTCAGTAAGAAGTTTTGATTCGGCCTTCCGGAGGTGTTCGAGCATCGTCGAACGGGTGATTTCCATGTCCGCAGCGAGTTCCTCGCTCGTAATCTCGCGGGGCCACTCGAAGTAGCCTGCCTCAATGGCGTGTTCGATTACCTCGTACTGGCGATCGGTGAGTCTGACGCCAGGCCCGTCGAACGCTGAGAGTTTGTCGAGAGTGACCGTCCCAATCTCTCGGAAGTCTTCAATCATCGCTCGCAGGTCCTGCCGGCGGAAAAAGAGGACCGTGTAGATACGGCGGTTTGGACCGATCGAGGTCTGGCGTCTGAGAATGCCGTGGTTCCGGTCAATCGCCGAGTAGGCCCCACAGGAAATCTTTGTGACCAGGACGTTCCCGTTGCCCAACTCCTCAATGTGTTTTACCTGGTCTGATTCCTGCAACGTGTCGAGGGCGGTGGGAACTTCTGCGCCAGATTCGACGACGAACGTCACGAGTTCATCGTGTAGTTCCTCGATAGCGATATCGAGATCCTGGTCAACCTCCGTGGCGAGTTTCGAAACGACACACTCCTTGTCTTGCTGGAGGTGGATCTCCGCCTGAAACATGCCTCTTCTCAGGGTAGGGACCATCAATAAGGCTTCGTCGGGAGAGGTCAGTTCCCGGTGTTTCAGTGGTGGGGATCAGGCCTTGAATTCACGCTCAGCCAACGCGAGTGCCTCGTCCAGGTCGAGCGGTCCTTCAGTGGCAAGCGCGTCGAGGTACGCAGTCACCATCTTTTCATCGGGTTTGATTCCCGCTCGCTGAAGGAGATGTCGCGCACCACTCTTGCCGGTTGGTTTTCCGAACACGAGACGACGCTCGCCGCCGAATACTTCAGGATCGAACGGTTCGAGTGTGGCCGGGTCTGAGAGCATCGCAGCGGTGTGAATTCCCGACTCGTGTTCGGCGATCTTCTCGCCGAGGATTGCCTTCCGATCCTCGTAGGGCTCCCCGAGGTTATCGAGGATTTCTCGACAGGTCGGAACGAGTTCGCCCGTGGTCAACCCGAGATCATCGTCGTAGTCAACGGCACAGGCGACAGCCACCTCTTCGAGCGGGCTGTTGCCAGCGCGCTCGCCCAATCCTGCGATACTAACGTCGGCTTTTTCGACGCCGGCACGATACGCGGCGAGCGCGTTCGCTGTCGCACATCCCATGTCGTCATGGAAGTGGACGCCGAGTCGATCGAAGTCGACGTGGCCGTCTAGGTCATCGAGGTACGCCTGGACCGTTGCGGGCGTTCGAGCGCCAACCGAGTCTGCAAGCGAGACGAACTCCACATTTGGGACCGTATCGATGATCTCGATGAGATGTTCTTGCTTAGTTCGAAAGGCGTCAGCTAGGGTTACGTGAACCGAAGCACCGTGGTCGTGGGCGTAGTCGACGGCTTCGCCGAGCATTGACAGCATCTCTCCACGCGTTGTCCCGAGTAGGTGTTCGAGATGCCGATCGGACGCCGAGACAAACGTCTCGATTACGTCGGCGTCGGTCTCCAGTGCAGCGTCGATGTCCTGTTCCAATGCGCGGGCCAGCGCGACGACCGCTGCGTCGGTCGTTCCGGCCAGCTCTGAGATGACTCGCTGGTCTTTCTCACCGGTGGCAGGGAACCCAGGCTGGATGAACGGTACGTCCAGATCGTCAAGTTTGCGGGCGCACTGAATCTTCTCCTCGGCTGTGAACTCCCGTCCGGGCATCTGGTCGCCTTCTCGGAGGGTTACGTCGGTCAACAGCATCTAGATGATCTCCTCCTCTTCGAGGTCAACAATCTCTTCGGGTGAGAGCCCGAGTTCGCCTCCGTAGATCTCCTCATTGTGCTCGCCGTGGCGCGGCCCAAGGAATTCCACGTCTCCGGGGGTACGCGAGAATTTTGGGATCGGTGCGAAGGTTTCGATTTCGCCCACGTCAGGATCGTCAACTTTGACGAAGTCTCCGCGGGCTTGGAACTGCTCGTCCTCACGGATGTCAGACATATCGTAGACCGGGCCGACGATAGCATCGTTCGCCTCTAGAATCTCGATGGCTTCCGCAGTGGTGTGCTGGCGTGTCCATTCCTCGATGGTCTCGTTGAGCGGTTCGCTGTTCTCGACGCGTTTCTCATTGTCCGCAAAGCGGGGGTCTTCGATCAGTTCGGGTTTGCCGATGGTCTTAGCGACTCGCTCGAAGATTTTCTGGTTGGAGGCTGACATCGTCATGTAGCCGTCTTTCGTCTCGTAGATGTTCCGCGGCGCGGTGTTCGGATGCTGGTTGCCGGTGCGCTCACGGATATGCCCGTCGTAATCGTAGGCCTCCACGTCGCCAAAGAAGACCCGCCAGAGCGGTTCGATCAGGGAGACGTCGACCACCTGTCCTTCGCCGCTTCCGCCACGGCCGAGGTCGCGCTCGTAGACGGCCATTAGCGTCGCCTGAAGGGCGAATTGGGCGGCGGTCACGTCTGCGAGGCTGATTGGTGGTAGGAGGGGTTCACGGTCGGGGAAGCCGTTTGCGTGGGCCCACCCGGAGATTCCCTCGGCGATGGTGCCGAATCCGGGTTTCTCTGACTTGGGGCCAGTCTGGCCGTACCCCGAGAGTCGAACCATAATCGCGCGCTCGTTGACTTCGTGGATGTCATCGGGCCCCAGTCCCCACCGTTCCATAGTCCCCGGGCGGAAATTCTCGAAGACGATGTCGGCGTCCTCAATGAGTTCGAGCGCGATTTCACGGCCGCGGTCCGACCCGAGGTCGAGCGTGATACACCGCTTGTTGCGTCCGAGTGACTTCCAGGCTAACGAGTGCCCGTCTTCGGTCTTCTGTGGCCACTCTCGGATGGGGTCTCCAACCTCTGGATGTTCGATCATCACGACGTCCGCGCCGAAATCACCCATCATCGTCGTCGCGAACGCACCGCTAATCATACCCGACATGTCGATTACGCGCAGGCCGTCCAACGGCCCCTGTCGTTCCCGCGCGGAGGTGTCGCTGTTACTCATACGGTACCACCAGTATTGGTCGTCGAAGGTGTCTCATTCATAGGTCTCCGAAGTACTCGATCACGTCGTCGGTCGTAGCTACGTCACCGTACTTCTGGTCGATGTCGAATAGGTTCGCGCGGTGTGGGCCGTCAGCGCGGTCGCCGACGGCGTCGGCTGGCACGATCGTTCGATAGCCATGCTGGAGGCTATCGACAGCTGTTGCACGGACGCACCCGCTTGTCGTAACGCCTGCCAGGACAAGCGTGTCCACACCGTGCGTCGTCAGTTCCGTCGCAAGGTCTGTCCCGAAGAACGCGCTCGCGTACTTCTTCAGGAGGATACGTTCGTCGTCTCTCGGATCAAGCCGATCGTCGACTGTAACAGCATCGGTCCCAAGTTCGAGTTCCCGTAGCGCGGGGACCTTCTCGATGAACCGGCCGGCGTCACCGTAGGACGCCTCGTAGGCGATGGTGGTGAAATAGCGAGGGTAGCCGTGTTCACGAAACGCCGCGAGCAGTCGCTCTGTCTGTGCAACCACGGCATCGAAGTCGGCTCCGAGATTCGTCTCCGGATTGGTGAACGCTTCGATGAGGTCGATCACGACCAACGCGGGTCGCTTCCCCATCCCAACCTCGCCGCCGAAGTCGTGGTCTGCGTAGTACGCCTCAGTGTCGTCGGTCCAGTCCATGCGTGGTGTTCGTCGTTGAATTGGAAACGATCGTATTAGGTCCGGTTATCGAACTCGCGTCGCTCTGACGAAATCTCCTCCGCGAGTTCTTCCTCCGGGGGGAGCGGGCCGTAGTCGAACTCTCCGGGGTTGTCGCGGGTCTCTCGAATTTCCTCACGCTTAGTTTCGGTCGCAGACTCGTCGACGGTTCCGTCCTCAGCGATGACGACTCCGTACTCCCCGTATGCAGCATCTTCAGTGACGAGGCCACGACGAACCTCCGTGGCGACCTGGCTTGGGTCACGGTCTAGCGGATCACCCAATCCGCCGCCGCCTGCGGTGCTGAACACGAGTTTGTCACCCTCGGATACAGCGACGTTCTCCACTTTTGAAGGTAACTCCTCTTCGGTACCGTCCATGCGAATTAGTTTTTTCTCACTTCTAGCCGCGTGTTTCCCGCCCTCAACGCCCCATGGGTACGTGTGGGCGCGGTCGTCTTGGAACGTAATTGCGCCGTCTTCCTCGAAGGTGTAGATTTTCGTGATGCCGTGGCCGCCGCGGTGCTCGCCGGGGCCTCCAGTGTCTTCGCGGGTACTGTATTCGTCAATCGTCAACGGGTAGTAGGCTTCCTGGTACTCGGCTGGGACGGTGCGGAACAACGGCCACCACGAGTGGCCGTCTAACCCGTCGCCGCCGGGCCGAGCTGGGATGCCGCCGTAGAGGATCTCAAGCATCTGGAAGTCGTTACCTTCTGAATCGGTGCCAGCGTAGACAAGGTTCGGCGAGGTGCCGTAGCTACCGGCGACCGAGAAGCCGTCGATAAGCTTCGAGAAGGTGGCCTGGAGCACGTCGAACTGCCGGGCCATTAGTGGCAGACGGTTCCCGAGCGGTGCCGGGAACTCTGGCTGAATGACCGTTCCCTCGGGAAGCGTGACATCGAAGAGGTCGTAATACCCGTCGTTGAACGTGAGGAGTGGGTCAAACGCCATAATGAGGAAAACCCCGGTGAACATCTTGAACATCTTCTCGTTCAATAAGAAGTTCACCGTGCCAGGAACCTGGTCGTCGGTCCCGGTCCAATCGAGGTAGACCGTGCTCCCCTCACGGTAGATCTCAAGGTGGAGTTTGATCGGGCCGTTCCCCATCCCATCGTCGTCGACGTAGTCCTCAAAGGTGTAGGTCTCGCCTTCAGGGATGAACTCCTCAATGAGGTCTATCATGCCATCGCGGGTGCGGTCTAGAATGGCGTCACATCCCTCCAAGTAGGTCTCCTTCCCGAACCGATCACACAGTTCTGTAACGCGTTCCTCTGCCGCACCCGTGCCAGCCGCTAGCGCCTTGATGTCGGCTTCGGCGTGATCGGGGAGACGCGTGTTGTGTGCGAACGTCTCCAGTAGCTCCTCGTCCAGTTCGCCACCTTTGTAGAGCTTGACTGGTGGGAGTCGCATTCCCTCCT
Organism: Halobacterium sp. CBA1132; assembly: GCF_001485535.1. Taxonomy (NCBI): domain Archaea; kingdom Methanobacteriati; phylum Methanobacteriota; class Halobacteria; order Halobacteriales; family Halobacteriaceae; genus Halobacterium; species Halobacterium sp. CBA1132. The sequence goes on along the minus strand of NZ_BCMZ01000003.1, from coordinate 99,259 downwards.
CGAAGATCGAGGTCGCCTGGACTGGCATGCTGCCTGGCGTCTTCCCGCCGACGTCCATGAGGTTCCCCCACTGACTGGAAAACCCGACACGCTCGCCCTCGTAGAAGATCGGGCGCAACAGGAGCATATCTGGAGTATGTGACATCGCACCAGCACACATGTAGGGGTCGTTGGTAGCAATCACGTCGCCATCTTCGAGATCGTCCCAGCCGAAACTGGCATTCTCAATGATAGTATCGATGGCCGATCCGAACTGCCCCATCACCATCCGCCCCTGCGGGTCAGCGATTAGCGGGAATTGGTCGGACTGCTCGCGGATGACCGGGCTGATCGCCGTAGTCTCCAGTACGCGATCCATCTCGTGGCGGGTGTTCTCTAATGTACTCTCGATGATATCTAGCGTCGTCGGATCAATGTCGTGGTCACCGACGAAATCGGGATATCCGGTACTCATGTCAAGTCACCTCGATTAATCTCAATATTTGCATAGCGGTCGATTGTAGCGGTGTGATCGGGTTGAATGACGATCGTCGAGTCGTCCTCGACAACGATTGCCGGCCCAGAGATCTCATTCCCGGGCCGCAGCTCTGATCGGTCATAGATCGGTGTGTCCTGGTAGCTCCCGTTGAAGTACACTTCGTCGGTAGCGACCCGCGCATTAGCTGGGTCCGTGTCACCGAGTTCGTACTCCTCAATGGTGACGCCCTCAATGACTCCTTTGCCAATCACGCGGAGATTGGCAATCTCCAGGGGGGCGTCTAGTGAGAAGCCGAACTGCCGGTCGTGGCGTGCCTCGAAGTCGTTTTTGATCTCATCGAGTCCAGTCTCGGTCTGCAATGCCTCGATGTCCACCGGCATGGACATCTGAATGTCTTGGCGGAAGTACCGACAGTCGGCGTAGTACTCGAAGGCGTGGTTCGATTCGTCGACACCCTCCGAAACGAGCCAATCAGTCGCGTCGTCGCGAAGCCCGAGTAGTTTCTCGTGAACGTCGTCACCATCCACGTCTAGATCTGTCTCCAGGTACGTCTCGGAGAACTCGTTTTGCACGTCCGAAGTCAGAAAGCCGAACGCGGACATGACGCCCGGGCCCGGCGGGATTACCAGCGGGTAGGTCCCCATAACGTCCGCGAGCGCATTTGCGTGCATTGGACCTGCGCCGCCGAAGGCGACCAGACCAAAGTCACGCGGATCGTACCCCTGCTCAACGGAGACAACCCGGAGGGCGCCGTGCATGTTCTCATTGACGATGTCGAGAATAGCCTGTGCGGCTTCTTCGACGGAGGTACCCCGTTCTTCGGCGACACCCGAGATGGCCTCGCGGGCTGCCTTGCGGTCAAGGTCCATCTTGCCGCCGAGTTGTACCTGCGAAGGGATGCGATTGAGGACAACGTTCGCGTCTGTAACGGTTGGTTCTTCGCCGCCCTGGCCGTAACAGGCCGGGCCGGGATCGGCACCGGAACTTTCCGGGCCGACCTGAAGCGATCCCGAGAGTTGGACACGGGCAATGGATCCGCCGCCCGCCCCGACAGTGTTCACGTCGACTGAGCGCGATTTAAATTCACGATACCCGACTTTCGTCTGGCGCGTGGTTTCAGGTTTGCCGTCCTCGACGAGTGAGACGTCCGTCGAGGTACCTCCCATATCCAGTGTCAGCACATCAGGTACGCCTTTCTTTTCAGCGATGGTCGCCGCGCCCACGACGCCGCCCGACGGTCCAGAGAGCGCGAGTTCGACCGGGCGCTCTTTGGCTGCTTCAGAACTCATCAGGCCGCCGTCTGAGCGAACGACGTTCATCGTTGCCGTCGATCCAGCTTCTTCCAGCGATGCATCGAGGTCGTCGAGGTAGTCGATTACCTTCGGGCGTGCGTAGTCGTTGATGACCGTCGTCAGCGTGCGCTCATACTCACCGTACTCAGGAACAATCTCTGAGGAGATTGACACCGGCAGATCCGGTGCTTCCTCCGCGACAATCTCGCGCACCCGCTGTTCCTGTGCCGGATTAAGATACGCGTTGAGTAGGGCGACAGTCAGGGACTCAACGCCGCTATCTCTGAGTTCCCGAACCGCCTCTCGTACCTCGTTCTCGTCCAAAGGTTCCGTAACCTCGCCATCGGGGGAGCTGACCGTCCCGGAAATACCTCGCGTATCCATCAGGTCGGCCAACGGATCGGGCTTGTCCATGTCCATCCACCCGTAGAGTGGTCCCGGTGTCCACGCCCGGGCCAAGTGGAGAATATCCTCGTGTCCTGCTGTTGTGATGAGACCAACCTGCGCCCCGGTCTCTTCTAGCAGCATGTTCGTCACCACCGTCGTCCCGTGAAAGAGCAGGTCCAGGTCTGCGACCGATGAGCCTGCTTTTTCGGTCGCCTCAGTCACGCCCGTGAGAACGCCCTCGGACGGGTTCGACGGTGTCGATAGCACCTTATCGATTGTCAGCTCGTGGGTATTCTCGTCGAATACAATTACGTCGGTGAATGTCCCACCGACGTCGACTCCCAGATTATGTGTCATGTGAATACGTGACAATATTTGGCTGCGCTCGCTGCCTAAGCCTTCCCCCGACTAATGTTGGCGGTTTATACATGGCCTGTTGTAGTCAAGTAGTCTCGACGAATTCGCTACGCGCTATATCGCGTTGATGGGGTACGCGGCATAGATCTGCTTCTAGTATGGCTACTAGCGTGCGCATCCCGATATTGTAGCCGTATCTACAGTCCTATTTGGACGTTCTATAGCCAGTTCAAGGAGAGTTGCTGGCGATCAGAGCATCTACCTCCCGCCGACGTAACGCAGCGTGCTGTTTTTCGTGCCCCCGGAGAAGGCGAGGGCTCCTCCGAGAGCCCTCCGAGAAGGTGATTTCCAGTGAGTCAACAACAGAGTGTGGAAAACATCTCGATCGACGAGATCCCGGTCGATATCGCCACTACACAATCAGACACCGTCAAGCCCGCCGACGTGCCCGAGGAAATCGAGTCCATCACCCGCGGGCTCGCCAGCGAGCACCCGCCGACGAATCCACTGGTCGTCCTGAAAGCGGCCCAGTGGTGGTACATTCACGGCAAGGGCGGGTCGGATCCCGCCTTCCGATGGGCCATCGAGTGGGCGCGGCACCTTGCGACCGACACGCCGAGTGATACCGAACAGTTCGACGAGTTCCTCGAGTACCTCGTCACGGTCGGCTTCGCTGACGAGACGGCAGCGCTCCAATAAGCACGCCCCCATTCACACTCTGGGGTCTTAGAACTGGTAGCAGACGACGTCTTCCCCACCACAGGTGGGACAGGTCTCCGTATCGTCGGCGAGGGTTGTTCCGCAGTGCCGACACTCGTACAGGGTGGTCTGGTGCGTCCCGACGACCCCGCGAAGCGTGTCGACGAGACTCATTCGCCTGGGGATACTGTCGCACTGGTTGTTAATCCTACCCCACGATAGCATCCCCGTTGTAAACTCCGCCGTCCCGCCGTCGTTTGTTGTGCGCCCCCAAGGGGTGCGGCGCGTCCTGCACGGGCGCAATCGCCGTGAACTCGATTTGGTGACCACGATGGCTACGACTAGTGATTCGTCGGTGTCCTTCGAGGAGACCGACACACGGTCCGACGAGATGCACAGTACCATCGAACAGTGGATCGACGAGCTTGTCGCCGGCGTCGACGACGCACGAGCCAGCGAGGAGTTCCAAGAGTGGCTCGATGTCCAGAGTCGATTTCACGATTACTCGCATCGAAACACACTCCTCATCAAACTCCAGTGTCCCGAGGCGACGAAGGTCGTGGGCTACAACACCTGGCGAAATGAATTCGACCGGCACGTCCAGGAGGGCGAACAGGCGATCTGGATCTGGGCACCGATCATCGCCAAACAGTGCCTGGAGTGCGAAAACTCGCCGAGCTACCACGAGCAAAGCGACTGTGACTACGACGAGACGGCCCCTGACGAGTGGTCGAAAGGCCTGGTTGGCTTCACGCCCACCGCTGTCTTCGACGTCTCCCAGACTGAGGGCGAGCCGCTTCCCGACCTCGAAACCGAGGCAGCTGGTGACGCCAACGACCTAGTGCCAGCGCTCCTTGATGCGGCAGCTACTCTCGATGTCGACGTCCGTGTCGTCGACGCTGTCGAGTGGGAGCATGGCGACGCCAAAGGCGTCTGCAAACACCGGACTCTCCACGAGCGCCAGCCCGTCGTCGAAGCGAAAGCCCGCTCAAATCAGGCCGATCTCGCGGTGACATTGGTTCACGAGTACGCCCACGCGCTGCTTCATTTTGATGGCGACGACGAGCCCGAGCGCGCAAAACGCGAGGTCGAAGCCGAAGCCGTTGCGTACATCGTCGGGCGGTATTTCGACCTGGATACGAGCGGGTCAGCGTTCTATCTTGCCGCGTGGCACGACGACGATCCCGATGTGGTCCAGGATCGTCTCGGCCGGATCAGTTCGACCGCTCAGGAGATAATCGGGGCGGTCGCCGAGGGCTGAACACCCTTCCCCGGCTATTAACCAACGCTTGGGGGGTACTTTGTCCACACTGTTGGTTAAGTCGTTCGGCGTCCGACCCTCTGTGTTTCGATCGGTCCCAAGACAGACCCCACCGACAGTCGATGTTATAATTCAGAATCGATTCGGCGGTACTGGTCACGAAGGAACTCGATGACAGCATCGATATCCTGTTCGGGAACCGTTTGCTGTTCGAAGACACCTTTGAATGCGTCCGCGAAATCCTCCGACGTGAGCCGGTCGAGGACAGTCTCGATGCGACCAGCGAGCTTCTTGGACTCCCCGCGATGCAGATGAGTCGCAATCCGGTCAAAATCCGCTCCAGCAGCCAGCACCACCAAATCCCGGGAGTCTGCCTTGCGACCACTGTGAAGTTTCACGGCAAACAGCAACTCCCGTTCCGGAATCCTGGCTGTTACCGGGCGCCCGGTTCGAAGTTCCTCGGTGACAGAGTGCTGGGCCAGATAGCGATACGACCATTCAGCTTCCGTCTGGCGACAGCCCAGCGCGTCCACCATCGCGTCGAACCGAACCGGATTCCCGATGTCTTTCGTAAACCGGATAGTACGGCCCTCGTAGAGCTCATTTCGCTCGACATCGGCCGTTTTCTCGTAGCTGCGGTCGGTGAGAAGGTCAGTGTAGTCGTCGACCGACTGTGCCGGAATGACGACGTCGACATCCGTCGTGAAGCGTTGGTTAAACGCCGCAATCGCCCACCCACCAACGAGCACGTACGGTAGGTCAGCGTCAATGACAGCCTCCAGAGTGTCCAGCAATTCGTCTTCGCGTTCACCGAGACTCATGCATTGAGACGCGGATCCTCGTGGGACGCGTCGATATCGCGGTCGTACTCGTCAGCGATCATCTCCAACGCCGGCTCGTAGTTCACTCGATACTCCAACATATGCTCTATTGCCTCGTCCAACGGAATGACCGGATTGCCGTCGACCCACTCGCGAGTGATCTCCCCACTCGTCGGGAACAACACGTACGAGACGGGCGCGTCGTAGTCGGTCGCATTCGGCCGCTCTTCGATCCGGGTCGGGATCCCGAATTCATCAAAGAACGCCGTCCACTGTTCGACATCCCGGTCGGCGATCTGGATGAAGATCGGATAGTCGTCATGGCCGCGGGCGATTTGATAGCCGCCGTGGGTCCAGACGTAGACGCCGTCGATTTTCGTGTACGCAAAGGGCATCCCGGCAAAGTGCGGAATGACGTAGCCGTCGTCGATCGAAGGGGGAACAGCGCGAGAAACAGCCGAGACAAGATCGTAGTAGCGATCCCTGACAGCGTAATTCTCGATGTAGATGCCGTCATCCCGGCGGATGAAGCCTGCATCCTCCAACCGCTCGATCCAGTCGTAGACCCAGGAGTAGGAGCCGTCGATCTTCTGGGCGATCCGCCGGATCGAGTCGCCCGGGCGGGCCGCGGCCATAATCTTCGCCGGGGTCTCGTCGACGTACTCCATCATCGCTAGTTACCGGTATCGCATCTAACAGTATTAGTCTTGTCCCCCATATTCTCTATAGAGTTATCTCTATACAGATAGACTATTTTTGGCTCCGGTAGTCCGATCCGGCTCAGCATTCGAGCAGAAATAAATTAACCAACAAGAGATACGACTGGTTGCTATTTGTTGGTTAAGTTTTTCAACGCTCGCCGAGGGGCTGAGGCGCAGTCCTGTCTCCACGAATCATGAGTGAACCGTATCTGTCCGCTATCCTCGAAGAAGCGGAACGAGTTGCACAATATCACAGCCAAATCGCTCGGTCGACGGATCAACCAGCACACAAGTACCAGTACGCCGTGCTCCGCCTGCTCGAAGGCGAGGCTGACGAGACGACTGCGGGCGTCTCCGAAATCGACGGCGTGACCGTTGGGTATGGAGCGGATGACGTGATGTTCGACAGTTGGGGTGACGACGGCGAGTGGTGGGAGACGGTGCCGCCCCGAGAGGAGTGTCCCCGTTTCCGGATGTTCTACCCTGGCAGAGTCGAACCAAGCGAGATTAACCAACAAAACTATGGATTGATGGCTTTTGTTGGTTAACACGAGGCGACAGCGAATGCCCTACGAGCCACCGTCCCCGCCGGCAGGACTTCCTGCCAAATTGGTCGACACTCTCAACGAGGCGTCGCCGGAACAGCTTCGGGATGTAGCCCACTACGCTGAGGGGCTAGCCGAACACAAGGAACGGGAAACCCGTCTTGAGAAGGAATCGGACGAAGACGATATCGAGGACCGCCCCGACGACCTTCCAGACGACGTCCCCACGAAGGCGACAATCACCATCAAGGAGATCAACGGCAACCGCTACTACTACTGGCAGTGGCGGGATGGCGAAAAAGTCCGTTCTCAATACAAAGGCCCTGTCAACCCGGACGATTAACAGACAGCATCAAGATCGAACCGGGCTACTATGGGTCCCCCCGTGTTCGAAGTGTAAACTAGTACTTGGCCGGTGAACCGCCTCGGGGTCAAGCCCCGAGGCTTCCTGCTTCGATGACGCGCTTTGCAGACACCGAGGTGGTGTCCGTAGGGAGCGCAGTCTCCACAGGCGTGTCTTCGGGCCATCCCAGCCCTAACTCAGCAAAACCGCGTTGTAACACGTTCATCGCCGCATTCGCGTCACGGTCACACTCAAACCCACACGCCGGGCACGAGTGTTCCCTGACCCAAATCGGCTTCGCCGTCTCTACACCGCATGATGCGCACTCTTTCGTCGTCCCTTGTGCTTCGACCTGCACGACGTGGGAACCGTACAGGTCGGCCTTGTATTTGGGCAGAGTAATGAACTGTCGCCACGCCGCATCCTGCTTGCTCCGAGCGTTGTGCGAGTCTTCCAGCATCCCCTTCACGTCCAAGTCCTCAACGAATACGGCGTCGTACTCTTTAACGAGCCACGTCGTTATCTTATGCTGGTAATCCAGCACCTTCCGCTTGATGTGACGCTTGACCTTCGCCACTTCCCGGCGTTGTTTCTCGTAGGTGTTCGACTCGTTCTGCTTCCGTGAGAGCTTGCGTTGCTCGCGGCGGAGTCGCTCGTATTCGTCTTCGAGGTCGAGCCAATCCACTGTCTTACCGTCCGACGTGTGAATGTAGTTGAGGATACCAAGGTCGATACCCACGCTATTGGTGGAATCCAACTTGTCCAGCACGGGTTTATCCGGCAAGTCGGCGTCGTCGGTTTCCAGACCGAAGGAGACGAACCACTCGCCAGTCGTCTCTTTCTTGACGGTGACTTCTTTGATGTCTGCTTCGTCAGGGATTTCGCGGTGGTAGCGGATGTTGATGTCGCCGATTTTGGAGAGCCAGAGTGTCGCGTGTCGGCCACTCGTGTTTTTGAGTTCGAAGCCGGACTGCGAGTAGGTCATACTCTGGAACTCCCTCGGCGACTTCCACGTGAGTTTCCCGACCGTGCGCCCGGTTTGTTTCTGCTCGGAGAGGCTGTCGAGGTTCTGGTAGAACCGTGTAACGGTTCGCTGGAGTGCTTTCGAGTTCACCTCGGAGAAAACGGGGAACTCGTCTTTCCAGCCGGGAAGTCGGGAGTGGTGTTTGTACGCGGAGCCGATGTCGTCGGCGTCCACGTTCTCGTACTCGTACAACGTGTAGTTGTACGCTTGGCGATGAATGTCGATGTGATGTTCCAGCTCAACCGCTCCCTCTTGTGTTGGGTACGCGGGGTAGCGGTGACTGTACTCCATCGCTGTCTCTTGATTAACGATGTATTGTCACTTAATGGTTTGTACCCCTGCCTATCGGATTCAACACCGGGGTCAAGCCCTGGGGAATTCTCCTATACCGCTTGTAAAGCGTAGAAGCCGAAGGACGTTTTCACATCGATGGCGGGGGACCTCTTATTACACTTCGATGTCGGGGTGTCGTCCGTACCGCTTACACTTCGACAAGGGGGAGAGGAAAATTGACTGTGTCAATCACCAGATGGTAAAATCAGGGGGAGGCGTGGAAATTCTTGTTACACATCGATGACGGGGGGGACTTCCGGTGAATATACTTCGGTGTTGGTGCCAACAGCGAAGTCATAAATCAGGCGAATACGGTGAGTAGATCGACCAAAGCGAATAGATAAACATCGAAGGAGGTGAATCTTTTTAACGCCACGGTGTACAGCAAGCGTATGGCCGGTAGTGATCAAGAGGGAGCGGACCAATCTCCCCTCGAAGAAAGATCTCAGTCTAGGACTGACGCAGAACACGTAGATGCCGGTGGAGAAAATGGCGCCGGGGACGCGGTGTCCGAGCAAGACCGAGGAGTATCTGAAGGCAGTACTCAGCGGTCGATTCGAGATATGCTGGACGACGAAGGGGAAACATCGGTTTTTGTCAACCGAGACCTCGTCGAGCCGGATACGATTATTGACGAGAAGCGAATCGTCGGCCGTGATGACCAACTCGAAGCTGTCGTCTCGTATCTAAAACCCACACTCCAAGGAAATCGGCCCCCGAATATGCTGCTCTACGGTCCTGCCGGGACAGGGAAATCACTCATCATCGGAGCAGTCACACAACAGATCGTCGATCTCTGCCAATCCCAGGGCGAACGTTTCGGCGTTGTCGATGTTAACTGCCAGCCGATCAATACCCTCGATCAAGCCGTCTTTGACCTCGTGCAAACTGTCGCAAACGACGTTGACGAAGAGGTCGGAGTGCCAGAAACCGGCGTGTCGACAAAGCGCAAGTATCGACGTTTGTACGAACTCATCAACGAGCACTACGACTCAGTTATTTTCATCTTGGACGAGATCGACCTTCTGGTCGGTCGACGAACAAACGACGAGCCCGCCTACTCGAAGTTGCTCTATCAGCTGTCGCGAGCAAGTAATACGAACGAGATCGAGGGTCAAGTATCGGTTGCGGCACTAACGAACGACCCCAAATTTATGGAAGATATCGATGGTCGTGCCGAGAGTTCATTCAATCCTCGGGACGTCTACTTCCCGGATTATGACGCGAACCAGCTTCGGCAGATACTCGAAAATCGTCGCGATGCCTTTCGATCCGATGCCTTGACTGACGACGTACTACCACTTGTCTCGGCATTCGCAGCTCAAAGCCACGGAGACGCACGAAAGGCAATCGACCTATTCCGTGGTGCCGGTGATCTCGCGGACGAACGTGATGACGAAAAAGTCGGCGAAGAGCACGTCCGTGAGTCCCAACAAGAGATCGACAAGGACCGCTCACTGAAGTTGATAGAGGGGCTGACAACCCAGAAAAAGATTTCTCTGTACGCAACCGCCTGCGTCGCCAACTTCTCCAATTGGACCGGAAGTTCGGTGCCGAGTCCAGTCGGCTTCAAGGTCTATCAATGGGTTACCGACGAAATTGATGCTGACCAGATGACACGGGAAACCTACGTCAAATATGTCAAAGAACTCTCTACATATGGTCTCATCTCGACGGCTCGAAAAAGTCGAGGGCGCGGTGGAGGAATGTATATGGAATTCACGTTCACGGGTAATCCGGAAGCGATGATGAATCGGATCGTTGACGACACTCGTTTGGAAGCGGTAGCCGATCAAAAAGACATCCTTCAGTCAGTGGTCAATGCCCAGCTAAGGGAGTTCCACAACTAGTAAGATGACATTTTTAGAGGATTCTCTTGAAACACACCCCCCGTCTTCGATGTGTAAACGAAGGTCCAGTCAGGGGTGGATCTTGAGCTGAATAGGTCGGTAACGAATCAGGTGTCGATTCGGTGTAGAAGCGTACCTTTGTAATAACTCAAGTGTGGAACCCTCTCCCCCCGTCATCGAAGTGTAAACGAGAGCCGTAGGCCCACAAGAAAAAGCACGACTCCGAGTGTATATTGGTAGTAGAACAGGTTAAAGAGACGTTTTCGCGGAGAACAGCACCTTTGGAAACAGCTAATCCGATCACTCGGTTTGTCGAAGAGAACTTCTCCTTCCCTCGTAATTAGGTCTATTACGGTTATGGTTATTATGGAAGACACATAAAACTTTGTCAGACAATAGCCTGTCTTGAGTTGAGATCTGGTTAAGACGTTTGAGAACCGCTCCGGTGTATAGACGCTGATTCTTCCTGTTGCGATTGTTCTCTAGTTCTGCCCCTCCCTCTTCCGCAGAGCTTTACACATCGATGGTGGGGGGAGGGAGTGAACCGTCCTCTTTCTCTCGAGGCGGTTGGCGTTGGACCTCCAACTAAGATTTACCAATATTTCTCTACGGGTGACCTTTCTCTCGCTACTTGTTCTCTTGTGCTCGTTCTAAGGTTTGAGCCTTGAGGGTGGACAGTCTGCGGACTGTCCACAGGATGGGGTGAGTGCCGGGAGACGGGGAGCTGCTGGCACACACGTGGGTGTTCCGGCAGTTCCTGGATGCCGGTGGACACGAGCACTGTCTCCCAGCAGCCCGAGACTACGCTTGTGCGAGAGTATAGTCGTATCGACTTCCACAGGCGGGAGTGGCGAAACGCCGCGAGCCGCTGGCCACGGTATGTCAGCCGTAATGATTGCCGCCCTCAACGACAATACTGCTTCCATCGGCCAGCGACATCTGAATCTGTGATGCGGGCGATTGTAAACGTACCGGCTACCCGCGCTGGATACTCGTGATACTCGTTCTGGAATCGCGGGCGTGGAGGCTTCTGGACACACCGGCTAGGTGGGTTCGTCCCTGTCGAGTCGTCGACCGATTAGGAGTCCCACGGGAGAATCCGGCGGTCACGCTGGTGCGGATCTCAAGACAGCATACGCGAGAATCACGCAGGGAATACTTAATGTACTCCTCCTCAAAATGGTAGAGAATGACAACGTCTGGGGCAGAGCGCGGACGACAAGAATCAAAGCAGACTCACAGTAGCGTAATGAGTAATGACTAGCCACCCTCTATACCCTACCCTTTTTATAATAGGTCTCCTCGGAAGTGCGGTACTTGCGGGTCTCGGAATACTAGCAGTCCTCTCTTAGCAAATCATGCGGGGGAAGGACCATGTGCAGATACGGAGTTCGTGGAGGCGATGCAGATCTCTGGAGAACTCACGGCCACGCCGTGGACACACGCTAATCTAATGAGCGGTTCGTGGCAAAAGCAACACGGGACGTCCAAACACGATGGAGCATAGGGGTACCGGCAGTTTGGTACTGCCAGTCAGCCACTGACCACGACGGCTGGGTTAGACGGCTTCTCGTGATGTGGTGGCCTCCGCGGTTGCAAACTGAAACGCCCCCTCACTCGGGATTCCGCCGCATTCACAGGCGGTACAAGGCGGATGCCCCGACCCTTGAGGTCGGGGAGGAAGCCGACAACCGATGATACAAGCCACGCTACGATGGCAGGCCGACTCCTAAGTGTATAAGTAACACTGGCCATATATGTGAAACACAGTGGAGTACCGTCGTACCGCCGTCATCAAACTCGACACCCCCGAAGGAGCCGACCCGCTCCTCCGTGAGACTGTCGAGCAGTTCAACCACTGCGCCAACACCGCAAGCGACTGGTGCTGGCACGGCGACGACGGCTACCACGTTACTTCCAAAGCGAAAGCCGAACACGCCCTCTACGACCAACTCCGCGATGAAACCGACCTCACCGCCAACCTCGTCCAGAAGGGGATTCGCACGGCGGTCGAAGCCGTCAAAAGCGGCGTCGAACGGCTCAAACGCGGTGAGAACACGTCGCAACCGCACTTCTCAGCAGACAGCGCGGTGTACGACAAGCGGAGTGCGACGTTCCACCGCGACCACGTATCCCTTTCGACCGTAGATGGGCGCATCCAGTGCGAGTACATCCTTCCCGACGACTCGGAGACGCCACCGACCAAGTACGTCTCCGACGAGGACTTCGAGTTCAGGATGGGGCACTTGCAGTACCGCGACGGTGACTGGTATCTCCACGCTTCGATGCGGAAGGTCGAAGCGGACGAGGAATCGCCTGAATCCGAGGCCAAGCACAGCACAGTCCTTGGTGTGGATTTGGGCGTCAACAACCTCGCAGTCGCTTCGACGGGGCGATTCTGGTCGGCAGACGAGTTCAACCACTGGCGTCGAGAGTACGAGAATCGCCGTGCGTCGCTTCAGCAGTGTGGCTCTCGCCACGCCCACGAGAACATCGAATCAGTTGGACGGAAAGAGTCTGGACGATTCGAGATACACTTGCACACGGTGGCGAACGAGCTTATCGAAGAGGCCGTCGAGAACGACTGTTCGCATATCGTGTTCGAGGACTTGACCCGCATTTGGGAGAATATTCCCGAGGCGACGTGGCAACACGTGTGGGCATTCCGACGCCTCTACGAATATGTCGAGTACAAGGCCGAAGAGCACGGTGTTGAAGCCGTGCAGGTTGACCCTCGGAACACGTCGAAGCGGTGTTCAACGTGTGGATTTACCCACGACGACAACCGCCACGGCGAGGCGTTCGAGTGTCAGCAGTGCAGGTACGAGAACCACGCCGACTACAACGCGGCGAAAAACATCGGTTTGCAGTATCTCCGTCGCAGGCAAAATGCAGGCGACGGAGGCGCACCCGTAGATGTGCGCTTGAATCGCGGGACGTTGAATGTGAGTGGGGAGTACGTCCCCCCTGCCTCGGTTGAGGCATAGAACGGGAATCCACGCGAAAGCCTCGGGGCTTGACCCCGAGGCGATTTACGCTAGAGCAGATGTCAAGAGCCTCTTGCTCTGATGTCGTGTGGCTAAGCCCATACTACTCCTTACGTTAACTATCGAGATACTGGGCTTTCCACTCCTCACGGGCTTCAATCTCGCGTTCGCCTCGCTTGGTCATCGTGTAGCTGTTTGTTCGGTCGTCTTTCTGCCCTTTCTCAAGCAGACCCTCGTCAACGAGTTCGTTGAGGTTGGGGTAGAGGCGACCGTGATTAACCTCTGATTCGTAGTAGTCTTCAAGTTCGTCTTTGATGGCGAGGCCGTGCGGTTCGTTGCGGCCGGCAGCGACGTAGAGGATGTCTCGCTGGAAGCCAATCAGGTCGTACATATCACTCTCGTTGGCTAGTTTGTTGTTTTAAATCATTCGAGGTGGTTTGCGAGGTTCCTCCTCACCATTTAGGTAGCAGAAAGCCTATGCCGGATTGATTTACTGGTATTGCGTATGTCAGAGTGCCAGAACTGTGGAACACACGTGACTGAGGCATACGTTCGCGTGTTCACCCCCGACGACGTTGACGAACCACGTGTCTGTCCAAACTGTGAGGACATGACCCGTGACCGAGAGGGTGTCCGCGAAAAACGCACCTAAGCAACAACAAATCGTCGTCGCCAACTCGTCTCCAATCCCCAAGTCATTGAGAGCGTGTAGGGGTATGCCTAAGAACACAGATCCGGCGCTGTTGGTTGTGGAATGTTTCATTGAGTGACAGCGCGTATCCACGGCCTGAAGGCCGTAGATACGCGCCGGTTCAGCGTATAACAGACGAAATTGCCAGCCTACAGTCGAAACGCCGGGAAGGACGCTACTCATCATTGTTGAACCGTTGTACCATGAGGACATAGCAACGGGTACGGTAGCGACTAAACGCGTCCCGAATGTGGTGGCCACGATGAACGGTTTGGTACTGAGGCACATTGTCATACCGTGGGGTTTTGAAATGAAGGTCGGTCTCATGGCGGCAGAGACGTTCTGTTGAGAACACAGTGGGACGGAAGTCAGGCCAATGGGTGCGGCCCGTGGATTTGAGTGAGTTAACAACGACTAATTGGGGACACTACACACTTTCGAACGTCTCAACGGAGTGTACATGAACCCACAAGTTGCCTCTGTAGATCGTCAGCCGAACCCAATGGAGGAATCCTCACGCTAGAGCGTGAGGAGAATATCAATGGTGCTTGTAGTTAACAGCTTGTTCTTGGAGGGCGTCGATTCTGGGGACAGCTGTCACGTTTGAGAAGAGTACAACCACCTCTACCGTGCTTGACTGTTCACGAGGGTCATCTCCGGCGAGGATTTCGACTGTATCAGTAGCTTGTTCGAGCCAGTGTCGCGCGCTTTCGAAGCCGCGGCGTGAAAGTTCCGATGATGGCCCAGAAAGAACAACTAATGCGCGTTCGGCGCTTGCAATATCACACGAAACTGTCAGCTGTGAGTTGGCGGCCTGTCTGACAAGCGCTTTCACTTGTGCGGCATCCGTTGTGGTTTTACGCTCGTCGTCTCGAATACCCAACCAGACGAACAATCGGGACAGCAGGCCGGATGTATCAGGTTGGACCTCAGTTGCAGCATACCCGATAGACGCGATACCACCAGGTTCGAGCGTTCGGATGAGATCACTAGAGTCGACCGCGTTCTCAGCAATCGTCGACGAATCTAATTCTCCCGCTGCGAAAAGCGTCACAACCCGTGTTGCGAGCGTCTGGAGGGAGTTATCTCGGGATGTCGAATCGTCGTGTTGGGTCGATGAGGACCCAATCCACGTTTCGAAATCAACAGTAATCAGGCTATCTGCGCTCGAGACAACTGAACGAAGGGCGCGTGCAGCGTTCAACGCAGCCTGTCCACCGGCAGCTTCCGGCGGCAGACTACCCAGCACATACACGGGTTCGTCGTAAATTTCTTGCAGTTCCGCGGTAATAACTGACCCAGCACCGCTGCCGGTGCCGCTGCCAAGGTCTGCAACGAGGAGGATTCCATCAGCTTCGTGAACGGAAAGTGAATCGAGAGCACGGCGAATCTCAGGGCGATCGGTTTGGGTAACTTCGGCGGCGAGATCAGCATCGCCGTCGACACCATTATCGGTGACCTGATCGTGCGTATCCCCGATCAAAAACATTTGCTCATCGGTGATTACGTCCAGTTCGTCCGGCGCAGTTTGGGAAATATCAAAGACGACTGCATTTCCATGTGAGAACGCACGGCTAGTGTTTGCCTCAATCGCGAGGATTTGGTTGACAATACGGCTGCCCTTGTGACCGACGCCAACAAGTGCCAATTCCATCGGCTACACAACAGGGTCGAGATCGTCGTTTTCGTCGGTGATCAGATTATTGATTTCCTCTTCACGAACGGCTTCCTGTTCAGCAATTTTCTCCTGGGCGTCGACGGCTTGGTTTTGGATCTCCTCGATACGCGGGGTTTCAGTCACGTTTGAGAGGAGGACCGCTGCGGCAAGCTGTGGGGACTGCTTCCGTGGGTCGTCACCCACGAGGACCTCAACGGTGTCAGCTTCTTGTTCGAGCCATTGGCGTGCACTCTCGATGCCTTTTCGAGAGAATTCACTTGGCGGCCCCGAGAGGACAACGAGGGCGCGGTCAGCACTTGAAACTTCAGCCGGAACTGTAAGACGTGAATTCACGGCACGCCGAACTAAACCCTGAATTTTCGTCGCCTTACTTCCCTCATCTACCACGTCAGTTTGGTCGTCACTCCAGCGATCAAGCAGGCCGTCATCAGCGTTATTCTCGACGTCGGTTGCCGCATAGCCGATCGTTGATACGCCGCCAGTGTCCAGTGTCCGAATAATGTCACTGGAGTCCATCGCGTTCTCGGCAACTTCCGAATCATCAGTCTCGCCGGCAGCAAGTAGTGTAACAAGGCGAGCCGCCAACTCACGGTTCATCTGCTCGTATCCTTCTTCTATTGTCTGTTCACGGGCTCGCCAAGCGTCGTTATCGAACCCGATGAAGTTATCAACTTTATTGACAAATGATTGGAGGGAGCGGGCCGCATTCAGTGCTGGCCGACCGCCCTCGTATTCGCCCGGAAGAACACCGAGCCCGTATACCGGCTCATCATACATCTCTTGGAGGGCGTCAATCACGACTGGGCCACCACCACTGCCAGTACCACCACCGAGCCCTGCCACAACAAGAATCGCGTCGACCTCGTGAATCTCGATGTTGTCGAACGCTCGCCGAATCTCGTCGAGGTCCGCCTTTGCGACTTCGGCGCCGATTTCAACGTCACCGCCAACCCCATGACCCTTGGCTTTCTGGTTCGTATCGCCAATCAGAAGCCGTCGGTTCTCAGGGATGTAATCCGGCTTTGCTAGGTCCGTTCGTGCCGTGTTAATTGCGTGGACGTGTTGGCAAAGGTTTCGGTCAGTCCGTGACTCGAACTCGACCATGCGGTCGACAATTTTACTACCCGCATTCCCGACCCCAATCGTAGCGAGTTTCATCAAGAAGCCATACCCGCGCAAGAGTATTTAAACTCCGGGGAGCCGTATTCGGCTAGCTGCAAGTAGTCTATCACTCCGATATTGTGGGACTACCCGTGTCCGAAAGAAGTGGAGACTGGTAATTGGACTGGGAACCCGAAACTCCCACCGCTCGGGGTTTCCCCACATTTACGCGGAGGGGAGTGCTGCCAAATACATCCGAGAGACACATCAATTTTCTATCAGGTAGATAGGTAGAGTGCCAGATTGTGTTTCGGCACTATTAAGCTACCTATGGCTAAAAACAGCGGTTTTCACCTTGCTCTTTCTATAACTCCTTACTCCATCGAAGATATGTTGGAGGCTAGGTGTGTTCGTCATGTAGTGCTTCGTCAATGGCGTTCGACCACGAACCAAATGCGTTAACGTACGTATTGTGGCTGCGCTCCCCATACTCATTCATCTCACGTTGTGTTGGCTGCTTGTTCAATTTGTCGGCAAGTTGTTGCAAGTCCGTTCGTAATTCGTCTTTTGTTAACTTTGCTGATGGCTCGAATCCAGCAGCCTCCAGGGCATCATTCCATGATCCAAACCGCCGCACATAGGTTTTAGGGTCATATGCGCCCTGTTCTTCCATCTCACGAAAGGTTGGTCGCTTATCCAGTTGCTGGCCAAGGTGTGTAAGCTCATTAAGAAGGTCGTCATCACTAATCCGGCCCGAGAGATAGTCCGGGTTATAGCCAGCAGCGGCAATCGCTGCTGCCCATGAGTCAAAATGGTTCTTATACGTAGACCCCCAATACTCTCCCTGCTCGTTCATTTCCTTGATTGTCGGTGGGCGCCCGAACTTCTCCGCCAACCGCTGGAGTTCTTCAACTAGTTTTTCATCTGGAATCGCAGATTGTGGTGGACGTGGTTCAAACCCGGCTACTTCTAGGGCCGCTTGCCAGGACCCAAAGTGTGTATAATACACCTGCCGACTGTACGCTGTCTCGTCTTCTATCTCTTGTAATGTTGGTGGTCGGCCGTATTCTGCGGCTAATTCTTTAATTGCTGTGAGGAGTTCGTCATCAGAATATCCAACCATAGCTCGTATTTGTTCGACTCCAACTCAAATATCCTTACTTATGGCAGCTGGCGCCACTGACTACCACATTCCGGACATGCACGAATCGACCCGACATCATCCGGGTTATTCTCCGTAACAAGTTGTTCTCCGCATTGTGTGCACGTTAACCGTTCGTACATATCCTTCGAGATATCGTCTTGCCGGAGTCCACGACGGACAGAATCCATGTGTTCCTCGCTGTAACTCAACCGAGTAAACTCTATTGATAGAGATACGAGCGCATAGCTCCGCCTTCCCGGCAGAAGGCCGGTGACGATGACTCGGCTGAGGATGAGGCCTCTTTGACCGGGCCACAAGACAGCCACGCCGATGCTGACACCAAGCAGACGACGCCTGGAACGGATGCGTCTTGAAACCAACAGGCCGCTTCGCTGGGACTGAAATCCCGTGGTGGGATTCCTCCGCGTTCACGTGGAGGAGGAGGTCAATGGACGGCTACTTAATCAGGATCACGCGGAGATACTCGTGGATTGCTTCATGAACCGGGTTGAGATCGACTGTTGTCGTCACACGACGTGACAGCACACCTGTTGCAAGTGTTACGAGGAGGGCAGCAATCGGTTCTGTCGCTATATCACGGAAGTCTCCACTAGCGATACCGCGCTGAATAATATCTACGATATGGGCTTGCTGGAGTCGCTCAATCTCTGTTACCTTCTCCTGATACGGTTCGGCATACGTGGCTTGTGCTCGGATTTGGAGGAACACCTGCAGTGTCGGCTCTGCTGGTGGTGAGACGGCTCCTTTTGATGAAACAGATCGGCCAAAGATAACTTGATCGATGAACAACTTCAGTTTCTGTAATGGGGTTGCGTCATCCGGCTGCATGATTCGATATTCGAGTTCTGCCATAACATAATCAACAAGAGACAGTAGGAGAGTATCTTTATCCGAGTAGTGATGATAGACTGATGATTTTTGAATGCCAACTTCGTCTGCAATTCGGTTCATCGAAAGACCGTCATAGCCGTGTTTTTGGACGACAAGAAAGGCGGCCCGAAGGATTTCCTCACGGGTATCGTTAGGAGGCCCTTCAAACGGGCTGTTCGTTGGCATATGTTTACTTTATTGACTACCGGGTTTGAACTTGCGGCTTCTCTGGATATCTTTCCGACAGACAAAAGTTTATAGGCTCCCGAACGTTCGGTAGATATACTAATGGGATTAGCGTTAGTTGATTCAGGCAGCAGTCACAAACGACGCTTCAACTGCTTTGTCAATTCAGCGACACCCAAGACATCCACTCAGCACTCATGAAACGGGTTCATCTTCCAGCAATCCTCATGGTTGTACTCGTTGTTGGGTCCATCGGGACTGCTGGCCTCTCTGGGACGGTTGCTGCACAGGAATCTGGCGAGGTGATTGGCCAGCCAAACATCTCGTTTGCAACAACCACCGGTGACGTTTCTGCTGGGAAAACTGATACACTATCGTTGTCGATTACGAATCGTGGGAAAATCGACAAAGGCGGTCCCTCACAGTACGAAAATCGAGTGACAACAGCTCGCGGGATGACGATGAGTCTCGATGACGAAAATTCCCCGATTGACATAAACGTCGGGGAACTTGCGGTTGGTAACGTCCCGACTGGCTCCAGTCAGGTTGACGTCCCGATTACGGTTGCAGAGAGTGCTGAGCCGGGGACGTACAAAATCCCGGTTGAATACGAGTACCAGTACACGCGCGCTGTCGATTACGATGCCTACGGTGCCGAGTACAGCGACTTCACCCGCACACAAACCGGCTCCATCACCGTTGCTGTGACCGAGGAAGCCCAATTCGAAGTTGTGTCCGAGGGCACCAACAATGTCTTTGCGGGCGACACCGGAAATCTCTCGTTCACTCTCAAGAACACGGGCACGCGGACCGCAACTGCAGCGTCCGTCCGACTCTCCACGCAGTCATCGTCGATTTACTTCGGCTCGCGGTCGAGTGCGTCGGCTTCGACGAGCCTCTACGTGCCATCACTGGACCCCGGTGAGAAAACAACGCTCTCCACGCAGGTCGGCGCCGGGAGCGAAACCGCAGCTGGTTCGTATCCAGCCGATGTCGTCGTCTCCTATCGAAACCACAATGGTGTCATAGAGACATCCGATACGCTCACAACAGGTGTGACGGTACGTCCGGAGCGGTCCTTTGAGTTGCGTGATGTCTCCACGGAGAACTTCCGCGTTGACGAATCGGAGGCACGAATCAACGCGACGATTGTCAACACTGGCCCTGGCAACGCCCAAAACGTCGCGGTACAGCTCGGACAAACGTCGACGGTGACAGCAACGAACGGTGAGTCATCAGTCGGTGACCTTGCTGTCGGGGAATCCGCGTCAGTCTCGTTTACCGTCTCAATTCCAGCCAGCGCTGAACCTGGAACGAATACCTTCCCGTTCACTGTGCAGTATGAGAATGCCGACGGTGATGTCCGAACGACGGAGACGCCAATCCGGAAGTCAATCATGATTAGCTCCGAGCGTGCCCCTTCACAATCACGACCGTCTCAACGGGCGTCACATCTGGTGGCAGCGATTCAGTGACGGTCGGCATCCGCTACAACGGTGACCAGGCGGTTTCCGCGACGAACGCTAAGCTCTTCGTGAGTGACCCGATCTCGACGTCGGACGATAGCGCGTACCTCGGGACGATGGAGCCCGGTGAGACGATGAATGCGACGTTCACCGCCAGTGCCGGCTCTGCTGCTCTCGTCAAGGAGTATGATGCTTCTATCGAGGTCCGCTACGACGACGCCGATGGCGACACGAAGTACACCGATGGACTCTCGATTGGCATCCCAGTCTCACCCGCGAGCGGCGGTCTTCCCGTTCCGCTTCCGGTGATTGCCGGTGTCGTGCTCATCGCTGCGGGCGGCGCCTATGTCCTCTACCGTCGCCGATGATGGGACGCACACACGGGGGGACCACGCATGGCTAAGCTCCGCGGAATCTTCGCGTCAATTGGCGACCGGGTGCAGGCGCGCCCAATAGCGACAATTGCGCTCGCTGTTCTCCTCATCTTCGTCTCCGTCGGCGGCGCGGCACAGATTACGAGCGTCACCGGCGACTCGGCGTTCGTCTCTGATAATCCGACGTATGATGCGTACTCTGAGTCGTTCAGCCGCGGTAGCGTCGCGGTCCTCATCCGTGGCGATGTCACGGAACCGTCGACGATTCGCGCGATCGACAGACTCGACCAACGGATGGGTGAGACAGCGAATGTCTACAGCGTTACCAGCCCAGCCGACCGCGTAAGAGCTGAGTACGGACGGATTCCTGACTCGGAACGGAAAATCGAATCCGTGCTCGGCTCACCAGACTACGCGATCGTAAGTATCACTACTGATACGGGGCTCTCACAGCAGGAAGAACGCCCGATCTACGACCGGGCGGTTGATGTCAAACAGTGGGCGAACTTCCCGGCCGGCGTCTCCGTGACCGTTACTGGGAGCGCTGCTTTCTCCGCACAGATGTCAAGCGTCATCCAACAGAGTACTACCCAGCTTCTCGGGCTGGCAGTTGGGCTGATGGTAGTGGCGTTGTTCTTCCTCTTTCGCGGGGTTCGGTTGCGCCTCTTGCCGATCGTCGCTGTTTTCGTTGGTGTCATCTACACCTTCGGCGCAATCGGCTACCTTGGTATTCCGAACTCAACGCTGACAAGTGCGGTGTTCCCTATCCTCATCGGGCTAGGCATTGATTACTCCGTGCAGTTCCACGAGCGCTACGAAGAAGAACTGGAACGACATCCCCCCCGGACAGCGCTCCCAATTGCCCTCGGCGGTGTCGGTCCACCCGTACTCATCGCGATGCTTGCGGCCGCGCTCGGCTTTGCCGCAACGTGGGTGTCCACGACGTCACCCGCAACCATCTGGTTCGCGCAGACGTCCATTCTTGGCGTTCTGCTCACGTACGCCACCGGAATCCTCGTGTTGCTATCCCTGCTGACGATTTACGTCCGCTGGCGGTATGATGGTGAAATTGAGGCATCCTCGGATGCCGATAATGAGGTATCGACAGAGGACCGACTCACTGGTGTCGGCACTGTCGGGCAACTTATAGGACGCGTTTCACGTGTCTTTGCCTCACACCCGAAAACGGTGCTGATGCTTGCACTTGTGCTCGCGGGTGTCGGCTTTCAGGTAAGCTCGTCGCTGGATACGATGACAGACACCAACGAGTTTATTCCGCAAGATTTGCCGGCATACGTTGACCTCCAGCAGTTCCAGTCTGTTACGGGCGGGGGGTCAAGTGCGAGCTATAGTATGCTCGTCACCGGCACAAATCTGCGAGACCCCGAGGTGTTACACTGGATGCAACGCTTTGGCGATGTTGCGAGCGGGACACCACTTATTCAGGGTGTTGATTCGCCCGCGACACTTGTTGCAGCCCATAATGGTGGTGAGATTCCCCAGACTGAGGCGGGTGTCAAACGTGTCCTCGCCGAGATTCCACAGCAAACTCGCGAGCGGTATTATAACGATGGACGCGCTCATGTAACCGTCTCGACGGTCCAGGATATGAACAGTGCTGAGGTACTCTCGTTCCTGGATAATGCTGAGAGCGCGATTGATCACAGTAATCCGCCGTCCGGTGTCAGCGCTAAGGTTACTGGGACAGCCGCAATTTCGACGCCATCAATTATCTCACAGATCGATTCACGGAACGTGACAACGGCCTTGGGTGTGCTGTTCGTTCTTGGGCTGTTGTTGTGCTACTACCGTGATATCGTGAAGGCTGTCGCGCCGCTCGTGCCGATGATATTCGTGCTTGGCTGGCAGAATATCTATATGTATGAGCTCGGAATTCCAGTGTCGCCGCTGGGCGCTAGCCTGGGCGCGATGACTGTCGGGATTGGCGCCGAGTACACGATTATTCTGATGGAGCGCTACTACGAGGAAAAAGCCCGGGGCGGCGTGAGTAAGCTCGATGCCGTACAAATCGCCTCGTCGCGCGTCGGAAAGGCAATCAGTGTTTCAGGGATGACAACGGTCTTTGGATTCTCTGCACTGATTCTCTCCCCGTTCCCGATTCTTAGTGGCTTCGGCTTCCTTACCGTCGGTGTTATCTTCCTGACATTGCTCGCGTCGCTTGTCACGCTTCCCCCGACGCTCGTCCTTCTTGATGGCCTTGCGGAGCATGTGCACAACTACCGGACGTCACGCGGTCAGTCGGCCTAACGACCGGCCCCGTCTTTTGTATTGGGTAGTCGATGAGACGCTGTACGCAACGGACTTGGTTTTCACGGAAGACGAGACACGGGTGTAGGACCACCTTTCAACAGCGATAGAGTCCCACCGTTCATCACGGAGAGGATATTATAGTAGTAGATGATACTTCCTAAACACGAAGCTTGATGCCCTCACGACTGGTCGGTAAGTGTATATCAATGAATACAACCCTAGTTAGTTTAGCCACCCATCAGAAGCGACGTTTCGGCCGCTTCACGAACCCAGAGACGCCCGATATCCTCAGTCCTCACTCATGAAACGGGTTCATCTTCCAGCAATCCTCATGGTTGTACTCGTTGTTGGGTCCATCGGGACTGCTGGCCTCTCTGGGACGGTTGCTGCACAGGAATCTGGCGAGGTGATTGGCCAGCCAAACATCTCGTTTGCAACAACCACCGGTGACGTTTCTGCTGGGAAAACTGATACACTATCGTTGTCGATTACGAATCGTGGGAAAATCGACAAAGGCGGTCCCTCACAGTACGAAAATCGAGTGACAACAGCTCGCGGGATGACGATGAGTCTCGATGACGAAAATTCCCCGATTGACATAAACGTCGGGGAACTTGCGGTTGGTAACGTCCCGACTGGCTCCAGTCAGGTTGACGTCCCGATTACGGTTGCAGAGAGTGCTGAGCCGGGGACGTACAAAATCCCGGTTGAATACGAGTACCAGTACACGCGCGCTGTCGATTACGATGCCTACGGTGCCGAGTACAGCGACTTCACCCGCACACAAACCGGCTCCATCACCGTTGCTGTGACCGAGGACGCCCGATTCGAAGTTGTTGCCATCCAAGGGGCTGCGCAAGTTGGTGATAATAGTGACGTCTCGGTAACGATTCGGAACACCGGCTCACAGCTCGCCCGGGGCGCAAGTGTCACCGTCAACTCGCGGAGCAACGCTTTAACGTTCGATAGTGGGGGAATGAGTGCATCTTCCTACGTTGGTGATTGGCAATCGGGCGAAACACGCGAGGTTAATTACAGTGTTGCACTCGCTCCGGACGCAACCCAGCGTGGATATACGCTTGATCTCACCGTGAACTATGATGATACAGACGGGATCAGCCAAACTTCGGAGCCAATCACGGCTGGCGTCGAGACAATCGCTAAACAAGCATTCCGCTTCAGTGAGGTCACCAGTTCGCTTCGTGTCGGCGAAGACGGCGAGGTTGTCGGGACGGTCACGAATCAAGGCCCACAAACGGCTCATAGTGTCGTTGTTCGGTATGCCGGTACGACGCAAACGGTCATTCCGATTGAGGACTCCGTCGCAGTCGGCTCCTTAGCGGCTGGTGAATCTACGTCGTTCCGACTGCCAATCGAAGTCAGTAGCGAAGCGGAGGCTGGCGCAAAATCGCTTGATTTCGCCGTTGACTATCGGAATTTGGACCGTGACCAACGGACATATGACAAGCTGGATATCCGGGCAGCTGTCGCACCGGAACGCGACCAGTTCAGCGTTGAGCTTGCCGAGCAGTCGATTGAGACGGGCGGCTCACGGACAATCTCAGTCGAGGTGACGAACAACCTCAACGAGACTGTCACCGATGTTGAGGCCCGCCTGTTCGCTGATAATCCCCTTGATACCGGTGATGCTGACACGGGCTACAGGGAGGCACTTGATCCGGATGAAACGGTTACGATGACATTCGAACTGACCGCAGCCGGCTCTGCAACGCCAGAGAAGACCTACCCAATCTCCTTTGATTTCCGGTACGATGACGAGCGTGGCAACAGCCAGCTAACGAATACGATGCGTGTCCCGATCGATGTTGTCGAAAGTAGCGGTGGCGGGCTGCCGATTCCGCTGATTGCCGGCGTCATCGTCGTCGTCGGTGGGGCCGCAGCAGTTCTCTGGTACCGGAGGCAGTAACTGATGGGAACCGGCGACCGGATTAAGGCGGCGGCGAGACGACTGAACGAGACGATTGTCTCGCAACCGCGGACGGTCGTGGTTGTTTTCCTTGTGCTTACCCTCCTGTTTACGGGTGGCTTCGGACTCATCTCAACGGAAACCGATGCCACTGGATCGTTCACTGATAACCTCCAGGAGCAGCAAGCACTGGATAAAGTCAACGAAGAGTTTGAGGACCCCTTTGAGCCAAGTAGCGAATCAACGCAGCTGATTCACACTGGCGACAACGTACTCAGCAAAGAGGCACTCACACGGAATATTCAGCTCATTGAGCACATCGAAACCCGTGATGACCTCCGAATGGGGAACGCAGCGGGGCCTGCCCCAATCGTTGCGCAAACACTTGACCCGACAGCGACAACGACTGCCGAACAGCGCCGTGTTCTCGAGACGGCAAGCCAGTCCGAAGTGCGACAGGCGGTCCGCGAACTAGCCGAGTCCCCCCAGCTCACAGCGGTGATTGCCGAGGACTTTAACCCGAGGTCGGCCTCGGCAACCGCATCAATTACGTCCATCTCCCACGATGTCCCACAGGGCTTCACTGACGACGGCCTCACCGAGATACAGACGTCCATCCAGACGCTTGCAAACAACGGACCGGGCGAAATTCGAGCCTTCGGGGCGGGCATCACAAACGCCGAAATGGGGAACGTAATCGGCGATTCTCTGACGATTGTGATGCCCGTTGTGGTGGTGCTCCTACTGATCTTCTTGATCGTTGCCTACCGGGACCCGATCGACCTGCTTCTTGGGTTATTAGCGCTCTTAATGACGGTCATCTGGACGTTCGGCTTCTTGGGCTACTCCGGAATCCCGTTTAACCAACAGATGATCTCCGTCCCGGTTCTGCTGCTTGCCGTCGGGGTTGACTTCGGGATTCACATCATTAATCGCTATCGCGAGGAAACCGTCCAGGGATTCGAACCAACCGAGGCGATGCGAACCGCAAACAACCAGTTGCTGATTGCGTTCGTCATTGTGACCGTCACAACGGTCTTCGGGTTCGGCGCAAACGTCATCTCGGATCTCACTCCGATCCGGAATATGGGAATTGCCTCGAGTGCGGGGATTATCTTCACGTTCCTCATCTTCGGGTTGTTCCTGCCGGCGGCGAAACTCGTGGTCGATCAGTGGCGCGAACGACTTGGGGTCCCGGAGTTCAATTCACAGCCGATCGCGTCCGAAGGGTCGGCACTCAGTCGTGTGCTGTCGCTGCCTGCCGTTGTGAGCCGGTATGCACCGGTCATCTTTGTTCTCGTGTTGCTGCTTACTGGCGGTGCTGCCGCTGCATATGGCACTGGCGTCGACACGTCCTTCGAACAGGAGGATTTCCTCCCACCGGAAAACCAACCCGGCTACGTCACAGCGCTCCCGGAGCCGTTCGCACCCGGGGAATACACCGTCACGGAGACGACGAATCTGCTGGAGGACAAGTTCGCAACAAACCAGGACCAGTCAGTAAAATTGTATATCGAGGGGTCATTTGAAAACGACCACGCGCTCGAAGCCCTCGTCAAGCCGAATAACGACCCCCCAGATTCACTTGCCGTTGGCGATGGGGGCGGCACTCGCGCCCGAAGTATCGTTACGGTGATCCAGTCCTATGCTGAACAGAATCGCGAGTTTGCTGCTCTCGTTAATCGGAACGACCTGAACGACAACGGGATTCCAGATCAGAACCTTGACCGGATTTACGATGAGCTCTTCGCGTCGACGGCTGGCCCACAGGCGGCACAGTATCTGACCGAGGACCGGCAGGCAGCACAAGTTGACTACACCATCGATTCGGATGCATCACAGGCTGCTGCAGCTGCCGATGCCCGTGCGTTCGCTGAGGACTTCCGCTATCGAACAACGGCAACGGGACAGATTGTTGTCTTTGATGCCGTTATCAGCCTCATCTTCTCGTCAGCTATCCAGGGCTTAATTTTGGCGGTCGGCCTTACCGCCGTCTTCCTGGTCATCGCGTACGGACTGTTAGAACGCAAACCGATGCTCGGGGTTGTTAACGTGTTCCCGATTCTCGTTGCAGTTGCCTACTTAATGGGGACGATGCGGTATCTTGGAATGTCATTAAATGCGCTAACAGCAACCATTCTCTCCATCTCAATCGGGCTTGGCATCGCCTACTCGGTCCACACCACCCACCGGTTTATCGACGAGTTCAACGAGAGTGATAATGCGCACCTCGCCATGGTTCGAACCCTTACCGGGACTGGTGGGGCACTCCTCGGGAGCATGCTCACGACGTCACTCGGAACTGGCGCGCTCGCACTTGCAATTACGCCGGTCCTGGGTGACTTCGGGCTGCTGATGGCAATTAGCGTTACGTACTCGTTTATCTTCTCGATTATTGCGCTCCCGCCCGCAGTACTGCTGTGGGAACGATATCGGAACGCAACACCGTTTGCCGCACTCGCTAATTAGGATTCACCCGTTCTTCAAGGGGATCCTCCCGCCGTTTACACGGGACCGATGGGAATACCTTCGGGGCTTGACTCCGAGGTGATTCACCGCGTTCAACAGGGCCACAGGTCTTGTGCGTACATTGGAACCCAAACCTGGGGATGTGACAAGACACGGAACGGCTCGTTTACACACCAGAACGCTCGGCGTTCTGGGAACGGGGGTGCATCCAACAACTCCAACACCAACCACGGTCAATTCACTCTTGATGGTATCTTCGATGCGTTCGCTACGGTCTGTGAATCTCTCCTAGTTTGCTGTCGGCGTTGGCATTCTTGCGGGCATCTTTGGGCATTCGCTGGCAGCTCTCAGGGCATGTTGGCCGGGCTGGGATCGGCGTAATCAGCACTATTGTCGTCACCGTGACGTTGATCTTTCCTCTCCAGCGGAGGCATTAACGCCGGTGGGAATGCAGTCCTGGACGCCGTATTCCAAGACGACCTACCGGCTAGGGTGGGTGCAGGCAGCGGATCCGATTGCAAACTGTGTGTCACTCACGATTGGCATCGGGACAATCGTGGCCGCGTACGTCGTTGGCAGTAGCGTCTCGATACAGCTCCCGTGACCGTCGCCCACGCTAAAGAGCGAGTACCCCTCCGCGACGGCGACCGACCTACAGCGGTAACTTGCAGGTTCGTGCGCGCTTCGTCGGGATTGCCGTAAGGGTGTGGTATCCCCGACCAGTCGTCGTTGACTTACTCGAAGCGCGCAGGCCGTGCTATCGGCCTGACTTCCGTATCACTGTGTTCTTGACGGAACGGCTTGTGCAGGTGAGCGGTTGCAACTGGAGCTATCGACAACCCCCAGAATGCCCGCGGTGGTCTCAGCGTCTACTCGCGAGCCGTCGGCCCGTTCGAACGGCCCGAGGGACTTCGTCCCTCGCTGCCCGCGACTCGTGTTCCGTACCTTGCAGTGCTTGCTTCGTTGGGGTTCGCTGGGACCACCGCGCCCGTCAGTCTACCAGGCAACTCGGAAACCGGGAAGCGAACACTGGCATTGTTGTAGCTGAACAGTTCCCACACAAGACGCACGCGTCTCGGACGCCGTCAGGCCAGCGTATTCCTCGAACCAACATAGGGCAGTCACGCTGATTCAGTCCGGAACCGAGTGATCACGACATCAGCAACGTCATCGTAGTCACCATCGGCACCAACGAGAAGCATCCCGTCAACGTGGACGACAGTTCTAAGCGCAAACGCATCACCAAGCGCCGGCGAGTCCCGGAATTTGAACTCGGCTGCTGACGCCCAGGTCTGTTCGGTGTCGACGCGACGGATCCCGCTTTCCTCGAGGACGTCGACGACGGCATCAGCGCGCTTCTCGCCGTCAATCGCACGGACGATGTGAACTACCCCACCCTACCGCTCGCCTGACGGCTCGCGCTTGAGGGTGGGGCTTCCTGTTTCTATGACGCGCTTTGCAGATACAGGCGTATCCACAGGAAGCGCAGTCTCCACAGGCGTTGATTCGGAGCGTCCCGCTCCTAACCGCTTCTTGATACCGCGGGAAAGAATGTTCCACGCCGCGTTCGCGTCTCTATCCGCCTCGAACCCACACGCCGGACACGAGTGTTCGCGCACCCATAGCGGCTTCTCCGTCGAGACGCCGCAGGACGCACACTCTTTGGTCGTCCCGCGAGGATTCACCGCGACGAAGTGCGTTCCTTCGCGTTCACACTTGTATTCGAGCATCCGCAGGAACGTCCCCCACGCCGCCCCCGCTCGGTTCCGAGAGTTACCCGGTAGTTCGACCAAACCCTTTGCATCGAGGTCTTCGACCGCCACGAGGTTGTACTCCCGAGCGTAGTAGTTCGACAACTTGTGCAGGAAGTCACGACGTTTCTGTTTCAGGTCAGCGTGGCGTTCGGCCACGACTCGACGCTGTTCCTCCCAATTCGCAGACCCGTTCTGTTTCCGCGAGAGGTCACGCTGTGCGCGTTCCAACCGCTCGCGCTCGTCCGAGAGGTCGAGTGATTCGATGGCGGTGCCGTCGGTGTCGTGAGCGTACTTGAGAATTCCTACGTCGATGCCGACGCACTTCTCAGGATTCTCGGGTTTCGCAGGTGGGTCGTCCGGGGTTTCGACGCCGAGGATGGCGTACCACTTCCCGGTCGGTTCCTGCTTGACCGTGACGGTCTTAATGTCGGCGTCGTCGGGGAGGTCGCGGTGGAAAGTGATGGGAAGTTCTCCGAGTTTCGAGAGCCACAGTCGCGTCCGACCGCTCGTGTTTTTGAACTTGAAGCCGGATTGACTGTAGGTGAAACTGCGGTACTCGCCCGGCGCTTTCCACTTGAGTTGACCGACGCGATAGCCGTTCTCTTTGCGACCGCGAAGCGTCGAGAGGTTGTCGTACAGCCGTTGCACGACTTTCTGAAGTACCTTCGAGTGAACTTGTTTCAGGTCGTCCCACCACTTCTTGAGACTCGGCAGGAGTTTCTGTTCGCTGTATGCCGAGGTGTCGTCGGTGCGGTTGAGTCGATGAAGGAAGTGGTTGTAGACCTGTCTACAGGTATCGACAGTCCACGCTAACTGCTCTTCGAGAGCATCGGGCGGTCGGAGTCGATACCTGTAGTTGTAGTTCACGAGCGTTCTTCGATGAGTTCGTCAAGTTGTCCGCGAACGAACGACGAGAGGTTGAGGTGGTTCTCCTCGACCCACTCGGCTTGGTCTTCGCGGATGGTGATGTTCTTCCGCCTCACTACATACGCACTATGCGCACCTGTGCGTATAGTTGTTGCGATTGCGTGGGCCTGTGGGCCGAGCGTCGGACGTGTTTGATACTCGTGCGGCGCTGTATCCCCTCCCTACTCACTCGCTTCGCTCGTTCGTTGAGGAAGGGGCCTTAGCGCCTACTTTCAGTAATTCGAACCTCAGTGAGATTAATCGCCGAAATATAGCCGTCTGCTGCGCCTTCAACGGCCTCGATGTACGTCTCTACGGTGTCGCTCCCGGGTTCGTTGCAGAAGTAGGCGATGAGTGGTTCAGCGTCGAAAACGATTGTGTCGGGAATCTCAGCCCCGTCCGTCATGTATCAGTCTCGTCGTCACCGGTGTAGCGCTGCTGTAACTCCTCTTCACTGGCTTTGTCCGCTGTGCGTTCCTTCTGGAGGTGTTCGGTTGTCGAGTGGCCCTCCTCGTCGGTCTTCCCTTCTAGAACCCCACGCAGGTCTGTCACCGAGTGGATAGGGCGAACGACGATGTCGCCATCTTTGGTTTGAATGAATTTGACGCGGCCGGGCGTGTCGATGCCTAATTGCTCGTGGAACTCCTTCAGGATCGTGGCTTGCCCACGTGACGAGACGGATACTACTTTTTCAGACTCTGCTTCACACACATTCTCAATTCAATACTTCATTTCACACATTCATAAGTATGTCTCAGCTAGCAAGCAACCCCCAGTTTAACCAACATCATCAGTCAAATCGCGCCGAGTGTTGGTTAAGACGTGAATAGTCATCCTCACAGGACCCCACATTCGACGCCGAAACAAACATCCTCGCTAAACGTCAACACGTGTTAAGGGAGCGGTCGACGACCTTGTCACGGAGTACGGGCGACTCGTCGAGGAATTGCGGGCGTTGGGCCATTTGCGGGAGCGGCTTGTGGATTTGGATACGATTCGCCGCGAGCTTGAAAGAGGGGGCACACCCACACTGGCTTCAAAGTATTCCACCATCCTCAAACCACCCCCAAGGCCCATCCAAACAAATCCTAGAACTCAACTCACAACCACCCTCAACAAGTATCGACACTCACTGGAACGCGAACCACAACCAAATCACCGAATGGACCCCGACGTCTGGCCACTCCCTGGACAACCTTGTGGGCCCGGATACAATCCGCTACGAGCGTGAGGCCCGCACTAGCACCCACCGACCGCTCACCCTCCTGCCCTGGACGGTCTGCCGGGATGGTTTGTTCGGGTGTGGCTAAGCTTCGGTGTACTGGGCTTCCCACTCCCATCGCGCTTCAATCTCGCGCTCGCCTCGCTCGGTAATCGTGTAGACGTTTGTTCGTGCGTTTTTCTGGTCTTTCTCAATCAAGCCCTTGCCAGCGAGCTCGTCGAGGCTTGGATAGAGGTGGCCGTGGTTGACCTCGGATTCGTAGTAGTTGTCGAGTTCGTCTTTGATGCCGAGGCCGTGTGGTTCGTCGAGCCCAGCAACGGCGTAGAGGACGTCCCGCTGGAATCCAGTCAAGTCGTACATGTCATTCTCGTTGGCTAGTCGGTTTTGTAAACGATTCGAAGTGGAGGCACTGTCTAGTTCTGCACTTCCTCAGCTGGCGTGTTTCCATCGAGAGCTTGATGCGGTCGTTGGCGGTTGTAGTAATGCATGAATTGCTCAAGTCATTCGTGGACGCTGGACCAACTGCCCACCCACGAGGTATGGAAGCGGTCAACCCATATTTTGAGGGTGTGAACCCATTTTCGATGCGGGTTCGGTCGGTATAGTCAACCCGACCGCTCAATCCTACTTGAGCAAGGGTAGTCCGATACCCGAACTGATCAACGAGAAACCCGCCTCAGAGAGATCGTGTTTCTCGCGGAGTCCAGCGAAGAACGCGGCCGCTGGATCGGTGCCATGCGACCCAAACAATTCGACGTCGAGGCTCAGCTTTGTGGCGAAGTCTATTGCAGCATACAACCAAGATTATTCCCTGTTACTCTTGACAGCAGTCTCGTCAACGGCGACCCGCATGGCTACGCCGTCGGTGGGTTGCCAACGATATCAGATACGCGGTGTATCCACTGAAAGATTACTTGGTGAGGAGTTCCACGCCGAATAAGCGAAGAATCTCTTTTGTTTCTCGAAGTGACAACCGGTCTGATGGAGGTGAACGGCGAACGCCCTGACGGGCGTCCTCAAAACCCAGTGGGTTCTGATGGCTTCAGGAGAGCTTTACTCTCCTGAACGTCGCCGTCCGCTCGTTCTCCCAAGATTCGTCTAAATCTGGTTTATAGCTCTTACTGAGCAGGTCTGTGAGCATCTCTGGACAAGTTACTCAACGACACGCTCACTTCTCACACTCACTTAACTAGACAGTGCCATCCACACCATTAAGTAAGATCTCGTGGGATTGGCCGGGTACGTGCTGTTTTCTCGTTCGAGCGCGGCGTTACTGGATGATTAGAATAGTGTGGACGGTGTCCGAGGGCAGCCCTCGGTGAGAGACTTACACAACCCGTGTGGTGGGACTTGACTGAGAGGAAAAAACACCTCGCGTGGTGGCGAGGCGACGGCCCTACCCGTACCGTAGGCCCAGTCCTCCAACTGGACCCTATCAAATCACACAAACCCCCACAGTAAAGCCATTACGGAAACCCCAACACCGCTCTCTTTCTTCTGCTCTTCCCGTTCACAGGCCGAAGAACCCAACCCAATCCCTGTCTTCCACCACAAGAACACCTCTTGTCCGGCCTACAGCAAGTGAACCAAGACGATGCGTGGCGCTACCGCTGATGAGTGGAGCATCACATCAAAAGAAAATACGGCGTTGCGTGGACCGCCTTACGAGCGGTCAGTCGTGTTGGTTAGTTCTGGCGGAGTGCCAGCAGGGCAGCACCGAGCACGGCGATGAGCGCGATGCCCATGCCGAAGCCGGGGATGCCGCTGCCGGAGGAACCACTATCGTCCGTGGTCTCCGCGGGAGCTTCCGTGGTGGACGGAGCTTCCGTGGTGGACGGAGCTTCCGTGGTGGACGGAGCTTCCGTGGTGGACGGAGCTTCCGTGGTGGACGGAGCTTCCGTGGTTTCCTGGGCTGCTTCGACGATCTCAACGTCCTGACGGTCAGTGCTATCACCGTCGTCGGACTCGACCGTGTACTCGCCAGGCTCGACGTTCGCGAGGCTCATCTCAACGGACCACTGGCCGCTCGTGTCCCACTCGTCCGTTCCGGTGACCTGCACGGAGTCACCGTTCTCGTCGAGGAGCTCGACGGTAATCGTGTTGTCGTCAGGTGCGCGGTTGGTGGTCCCAGTAACCGTCATGGTACCACCAGTCTCGACACCTTCAACCGATTCGATCGTCGTCAGACCGGAGACGAACCGGAACTCTTCGGTGACGATCAGGTCGTCGCTGGCCGTGTCGTCAACCGAGTTCGACAGAATCTGCTCGCGGACCTGCTCGCCAGTACTACTACCGGCACCGTAGCCGCGAATTGCCTCAACAAAGGTGTCGCCACCAAAGTTACCATTCTCACCGAAGGTATCGTCGCGACCCGACGAGAGGATGTGGGCAGACACCGTGCTACCTTCGTTCATGTTGGCCAGGGAGAGGTCGTCCTGGTCGAAGGTGCCGTCGTTGTCAACCGAAATCGTTTCGGCATTAACGTTGCCGCGGCTGTCAACGAAGGCAACCGTCAGCTGGTTCTTGCCGGGGGCAGTCCCGGAGACGTCAACCTGTTGGTCTTCGCTGGCGACCTGGCCGTTGTACGTCTCGAACGACCCGTTCAGCTCGGTGTCCGTCACCGTCAGCGACACCGTGCTGCTAACGCCGCCGTTGAAGTCCGAGGTCGTTAGCGTGTTGTTAACGGACCCGGTGGCGTTGATACCCGCATCCTGGGCGTCAATGACACCGACCCGGTAGGTTCCGGGCAGCGACAGCAGGTTGTTACCATACTCGCCATCGCTACCGGTGAGGACGATGCTGTCCTCTTCGAAGGTATCGTCACTATCGACTTCGATCGTATCTTCGCCGTCGATTTGGACGAGTTCGTAGTCGTTGTTGTCGCGAGCGTAGATTGCGACTTCGTCGGTACCCTCGTTGGCGGTCCCGTTCACCGTAACCTCGGAGCCCACGACGTACGAACCCGTCGGGCTGTCGAGGGAGACCGTCCCTTCGTTCACGTCGAAGGACTCGTCGTCGTCAGTTTCGAGGTTATCGAGTGCGGTCTTGTTGACCGTGTTGTTGCCGTAGATGTAGTCGGTGTCGCTGTTGTTGGCGGGGTAGAGGTCGATGTCAATCGAGGCGTCGCTGAGGTACTGCGTCTCGATGGACCCGACACCGTTTCCGCCGTCGATTTCAACGACCGCGTATGCGAGGTCGTCGGTCTTGTTCGTGTGGAGCGTGTCACCGACGTTCCGGAAGATCTTCTGAACGTTCGCGTCGTCGATGTTGTCGCGGAAGTCACCTTCCTCGATGGCGACAACGTGGACGTTGCCTTCCGGGCTGTTTTCGACGGTGTACTGGAGGTTTTCACCCTGGGTGACCTCGTCGGAGGCCAGGTTCAGGGAGGCCGTCTGCGACGAGGAAATCGTCACGGAGACGGTCTGCGTTGCCTCGCCGTAATCGAGGTCGTCAGTCCCTGCGACGGTGAACGTGTAGTCGCCGGCATCAACGTTACCCGGGTTGATGTCGAAGGACACGTCACCGTTGTTGTTCAGAGTTGCGCTCTGGCTGCTGGCGAGGATTTCGTTGGTGACATCGAGGCCGTCTTCGTCTTCGACGGTGAGCTCGAGGTTTTCAGCGTCGTCGTAGTTGTAGTCTGCTTCGACGGTTGCAGTTTCGCCCGTCGTGAGCAGGCCACCGCTAACGTCAGCTTCCTCGCTGTTCCAGACTTCCAGCATCGACACGCGCGGCGTCTGCACCGTCACGTTGAAGTTAGAGTTGGCCGAGTAGGTGCCGGTGGCTGCGTCCCGCGGAATCGGCATCTGGAGGACTTCGCCTTCGCTGGCACCACTTGTGCGTTCGAACTGGCCGGGGCTAACTTCATCGCCGCTACTGTCGACGAACACGATGTCGTCCTCGCCCTGGTAGACGGTCGCGCCGTCGCCGACGCCACCTTCACCGTCAGCCGGCGACCACTCGCTGGTGTCGGCGTTATAAGTGCCGCCGGAAAGACGGCCGTCCGTGTTGAAGGACGGGTTGGAACTACCATCAGTATTCTCGACGGTCAGCTGCTGAATATCGGTGTACGAAACGTCTCCGCTGACGTCACCGATAGAACCACTGTCGTCAACGTCAACGCCGAACTGAGCTTGTGCAGTCAGATCATCGCCATTGATCGACGGTGTGGCGACGTTTGTGATGTCGAAGGAAACGCTGACCGTCTCACTGTTGGCTCCCGAATCGTCAGTTGTGGTGACGTTGATGATGTTGTTCGTGGAGTCAACATTATTGTCTCCCTGGTAGTTGACGCTTCCCTGGTTAACGTTGAAGTTCGTCACCTGGGTACTGGACAGGTTCAACGCACTGGGGAGACGAAGCGAGAATTTTTGGTTACCATTACCGCTGGTGTTAATGCCATCAGCGGTGAGCGTTACATTATGAAGATTCGATGTATCTTCGTCAACCGTAGCGGGCGTGATGGTGCCCGTCGGGTTAGACGCCGCAGCAGCACTTCCTGTGAACGCGATGCCGGCCGCGAAGACGCTGCCGATCATCAGCGCAGTCAGGAAGACCGCGCGGAGCTTGTCTGATTTGCTTGTCATAGGTTGCGTTAGTTGCTCGCTGATTTCCGAGTCCCCCAAAGGGGTACTGTGGAGCCCTCAGCGAAGCGAGGGGCAAGGTAGGGGCAAGCACTACTACAGCGGTCTTGGGTAAATGCTTTGTGTGTCGTTCGACGCGAGAACCGGGGAGACACCTACTCTAGCCCGAATAGGGAATGTGAACAAACGACACACAAATATATGGACATAGCCTCTAGGAAGGCTTCCGAAGAACTACAAGATTCATACACGCACGCGACGTAGACCGACGTATGTCATCGTGGAGCGATGAGGAATTACTAGAGGATTTACGTGTGCTTGCGGACGCCCTTGGCCATTCTCCAACAGCCACCGAATATCGTGAGCTTGGCGGCGAACATGATTCCGCGTACTATGAGCGCTTTGGGTCGTGGGCAAATGCACTAGCTACAGCCGGATTAGAGCCCTACTTCACGAGCTCGAGTTCTCGCGAGGAATTGCGTGCTGAACTCAGACGGGTCGCAGAATCGCTTGGTGAAACGCCGTCGACATCACAGATGAACGAGGTGGGGCATTATTCCGTGGATACCTATTACCAGCACTTCGAATCGTGGCCGGATGCAATTGCTGCGGCCGGCCTTGAAGAACGGACGCCGCAAAAAATCCCAACTGAGGACTTACTTGCTGAACTACAACGGCTTGCGCGCGAGGTTGAAGACCCGCCACCATCGACCTCTCAGATGGATGCAGAAGGAGAGTATTCCGCGTGGACGTATAAAAACCGGTTTGGATCGTGGTCGAACGCGCTCGAACAGGCTGGACTTGAACCGCGAGAACCACGAACACCACAGCCAGCGAATAAAATCCCGGCTGAAGACCTAATAGCCGAATTACGCCGCGTTGCAGCCGAGATTGATGACTCTCGCCCCTCAACAGGCCAGGTAGATACACATGGCGCGTATTCAGCCAAACGCTACCGCCTCCGATTCGGGTCTTGGGAAGCAGCCCTCGAAGCGGCTGGACTCAACTCTGAGTGAGCGAAGTAGGGTGGGGTAGTTGACGCACGAAGTGGATGACTGGACACGTCTCGTGGGAGCGACCGGAAAAGTCACCGGCGGCGAACGCGACCATCTCGACCAGCGCACACGCAGTCATTTGACCTCCTCCTGCGCGTAAAGACGTGGGAATCTCGCCACGGGATTTCAGGCCGAGTGCAACGACCCTGTGGTTTCAAGATGCATCCGTTCCAGGCGTCGTCTGCTTGGTGTCAGCATCGGTGTGGCTGTCTTGTGGCCCGGTCAAAGCGGCCCCATCCTCAGCCGAGTCATCGAGAGCGACTTGACGAGTACATCGAGGAACACGATTGGCATCCTTCCCGCCCTGAAGGGGGAGGCTTTCTTCTTGATTTTCCGTAACACAGTCATCGACACACCGGTTCAACCGCGAGAGCGCGACGGTCCGCTTGAGAGAACCGGCCGTGTCGTAGACCAGCAAACAGTCCACCCTGCGGGACGGGAAGCCGCGTCGTTCACGACGGGGAGGATGTCACTGGTTGGCTCGCCGGAAGAACGCGATGGCAGCGCCAAGGAGAGCCAAGTTCTGCAGGAAGGACGTAATTTCCTCGCCACGTGCGTCTTCGTCGACAGCCCAGAAATCATGCATAAGTGGGGTTACACCGATGAAGAACGCACTTATACTTCCAGCGGACAATCGTGGCAAGGTCCACGTCCCAACGCCGATACTCCCCCAAGAAGCAGACCGCTCGCTGCTGGAACTAACTGTTCAGCATATGGAACACCCTTGGCGTCAGCGTACGAAATTCGCCCCTCAAGGTTTGTTAGATTACGGATTGCTAAGGTGAGCAACCCACTTGAGAAGAGTAGGCGACCAACTAGGGATGGTGCATCGTTTTGTGGAGTGTCTGACTCCGCCATTATGCATATTATCTCGTTGCTTCGGTTAATATCTGCTTTCCCCCGAAGATCCTGCCGAGAAATATATTTGATTCAGTGATGGAATGTTGTTCTCCCGAAAGGACGTCATTATCGGCACTGTCTAGTTCAGCACCTCCTCGACCGGCGTCTTTCCATCGAGTGCTTGATGCGGTCTTTGGCGGTTGTAGTAATGCATGAACTGTTCAAGCCATTCGTGAACGCTCGACCGACTGCCCACCCACGAATTATGGAAGCGGTCGATCCGCATTTTGAGCGTGTGAAACCATTTTTCGATGAGGTTTCGGTCGGTATAGTTGACCCGACCGCTCAACCCTAATCGAGCAAGGGCAGTCCGATACCCGAATTGATCGACGAGAAACTCAGCCTCGGAGAGATCGTGTTTCTCGTCAAGTCGAGTGAGGAACGCAGCTGCTGGATCGGTGCCATGCGACCCAAACAACGCAACATCAAGAATCAACTTTGTCTCGATGTCTATTGCAGCGTACAACCAAGACCACTCACCGTTGATTTTGACAGCAGTCTCTTCAACCGCGACCCGCGTGGGCTGCGCCGAAGGCGGGTCGCAGTCGCTGTCAGCCAGCCGATGTACCCAGTTCCAAACCGCTCCATGAGAACGTTTAACGCCTAATTCAGCTAAAATCGTTGTTGTTTCTCTGAGCGAACAACCGGTTTGGTGGAGGCGGACGGCGAACGCCCTGACGGGCGTCGCCGTCCGCTCGTTCTCCCAAGTTTCTTCTAAATCCGCGTCATAGCTCTCGCTGAGCAGGTCTGCGAGCATCTTGGTCGATTACCTCAACGACCTGCTCACTTCTCAAACTAACTCAACTAGACAGTGCCTCATTATCGTGGTCCTCAAAGCGTTCTGGATACGGAATCAATTACATTAGCCAATGACAGTAGCAGCGATAGAAATAGTTGATTAATCTATTTGTAGATCCATTTTCGCGTATTGCCTCGTTCACCACCATATCGGACAAAGCAGTGTCGGCTATTCGTGTTTGAATACCCTCTTCCCCCGCTTTGAGGAAACAGCATTAACCGAATTCGAGTGTCTTGCACGAATTATTCGCAGGGATTCCTCGCGGGCCAATCGTCTTAGGCAAGCGTGTACACTTGCTTGCGGGCGTCGGAGAGCAAATACCGGGATTCCACGAGACCCTCCTCTTCAAGACGGGTGAGTGCGTACCGGACGGTTCGGTCTGGGAGAAGTGTTTTCTCGGCGAGTTCGCTCTGAGTAAGCCCCTCGTGATACTCAAGAACCTTTGCGACAAGTTTCGCGCTCGGCGGAAGGTCTTCGAGCGCTTTAATCATCTCTTGACCCATGCAGTTGTGCTCATACAACCATTCAGAGAATACAGCAAGATAATATCTCCGCTCGTTCCTATCAAAAACAACAGGCAGGAGTTAACTGAGGTTAGCGCTAAGCCTTGTCCCTCAAGGGGCCGTTCAAGCGAGCCAAACTCGCTCACGATCACGGAGTTTTTGATTTCCGTAGGCCTCGAGGTTTGTCAGCGACCTCTTGGTCTTCCCGTGTGGCTCGGTAGTGTGGATTGTTGCCCGGAGCGTACGCGCTTCCTCTCACCGTAAACGAGTGGGCTTCCG
Source organism: Halobacterium sp. CBA1132 (assembly GCF_001485535.1). Classification (NCBI taxonomy): domain Archaea; kingdom Methanobacteriati; phylum Methanobacteriota; class Halobacteria; order Halobacteriales; family Halobacteriaceae; genus Halobacterium; species Halobacterium sp. CBA1132. The sequence goes on along the minus strand of NZ_BCMZ01000003.1, from coordinate 59,985 downwards.
CGCTGTTACCGCTGTGTGATGACAGACCGTGATCTGTCCATAGAATGGTATTGGTGAGGGGAACGGGGACACACACACATAGTATTACAGAGCTTCCGGATGCCGGTGCACACGAGCACTGCCTTCCGCCAGCCCGAGACGCTCTTGTGACGGGTTCCGAAGGTAGGGAATAATGCACACTAGCGGCGGTGACTCACCTACCTGACTGGTCGCACGCACCCCTGCTCACGAGTAGGATATCGGCTTCCCTCAGAACAGTGAAAAGAGCTTAGTGATTTTCACGGGGCAGCGGTAGCCGTATCGCCAGCCTCCGAATCGAACGGGAGGTTGATAACGAGTTCGTCGAACCAGACGACCGGGCGCTTACTCTGACCGTCTTCCTCGAAGAAGATGATGCCCAGCTGGGCAAGCCGACTGAGTTCCTCGTAGACGTTTTTCACGTCCCTGTCAACAACCCTCGCAGCCTCGTTGATACTGTCTGGTTCTTCCTGTCGGATGGCTTTGATGAGGTCGAGAACACGCGGCGTCAGCGTCTCCATCAGATCGTCGTAGCTGGTAAACGAGAGCGTTGGCGTCGAATCCACTGCATCGCCCTGATCGAGTGCCTCGATCTCCACGGAGACGTCGTCGTGGAACTCACTGGATGACTTCACGGTTACGACGAGGGTTGATTCGGCCCGAAGCTGTTCGCGCTCCATCGGGTGCAGCGGCGGCGTGGTATCATTCATGGGTATCACCTCGTGATGGCCTCACTTGACCTCGAACTCGGATTTCGGAATCTCGCTCCAGAACCGCTCCCAGAGTTCGACCATCCCGGGGAACTCGATGGTCTCCGGGCCAGGTCTGTGGCGACATGTAGTTCGTGGCCTTTTGTGTCCTTGTTGGAGTTGTCGTATCGACGAATCGTCCCATCGTCAAGCGTGCGAGGTGGATCCGGTTCCGTCGCGCCGTAGTGAAGCTTGTACGCCCACCCGGAGGGGTACGCGTCTCGATCTGTCCGCATGCAGAACACACGGACAACCGTCCCGTTGGGATACTTCTCCACCTCGCTCACGCCATCCAAGTCGTCGTCCGTCAGTGAGCCCATCCTCACCTATTGGTTCACAGGCCAACACAGAGAACAGTTGAATACGCAGCGTCACCGGTTCTTACGACAGATAATCCGGAATAGTTGAAGATAATTCGCGGGGTGAATCACCTAGAACGGTAGTGAGCGCAGTCTCAGCAGCATACACGTCCTCGCCGCCGCCAACAGTAACCGTATTTGCTTCCGAGCGTTTCTCCGCCCGTGTTTCACGGAGAATTCGGTGGGGACTCAAAGAGCTCTCATTAAGTTCTTGCTGTAGCGTCCACGCTTCTTCTGCCATCACGTCGTGGTCTGATTCAGAATCTTCACTACTTGTATCGGAGTGGTGAGCGGCTCCACTAGAGAAGACCATCTCGTTTACTGATTCTTCGTACCCACACTCCGGACACACAACAAGCTCGCGTCCTGCATGGACCGAACTACCAACGAAGGTGTTTGCTACTCCGAGAACTGTTTTAGAGATTCGCTCGTAATCGTCCTTGGAGTTAACCGAGAACGTGCGGCGTTCCGGGCGCTTCTCGATTTCCTCGCTGCTAGCTCCTTCTTCGTAGGCGCGAAGCCATCTTCGAGGACTGCTTCCGGCTGGACCGCGCCAGCAACGCCTCCATCCCGGAGGGCTCGTTCTGGGAACAGCAGGCGTGCCTCGGGATGCGGACCGACATGCACCCGAACGACGGCGCGCAGTCCTTCGCCGAGGACACGACCCGCAGTAAGGACGCCCTCAGGCGACTCCCACCGGCTTCGGACGCGCACGCTCGGCGTTGAGCGCATCCACACTCTGCTCCAAGAAACCGCCCGCACGCTCGTTGCTCGGGCGAAATCGAGGGACAAGATGGGGCGCAAGCAGATGGCCGCCATCGACATCACGAAAGGAAGCCCGTGAGGCGGCAAGGTCACCCGCGACAGCAACGGCCGAAGTCAGGAACCGTGACTACTCGGCTACAAAGGCGAAGACATCCCGTTCTTCCAGTGGGCGGTCATCAAGCTCGTCGGCCACGACGTCCCGCTCATCCTCGACGCCATCCCGGTCGCCCGTGGCCGGAAGCACGAAGACCTCGTAGACAATCTCCTTGAGGACGCCACCGACATCGTCCCCGGGCTGAATCTCGTGCTGATGGACACGAATTCGCCAACGACGGCGTCAAAGACACCTTCAACGACCACGACGTCCACTACCTCAATCCCGGTGTGGTGCGGTCCAGCAGCGACCACGAACACCAGATTGCCAAGCTCGCCAGTCAGGGCCGAGACTTCGACGTAGTCGAACAGGAGCGGCTTGACGACAGGCCGACGCGGAAGGCGGTCTACCTCCCGAAGCGCGAGTGGGAACGCGAAGAGGGCGACGACGGAACGGACGTGACGATTCGGCAGGAGCTCATTGAGGACTTCGAGGGCGTCGGTGACACGACTCCGCTGTCAGAGGGTCGTAACGGAGATTCGCCGCTGAGCAACCTACTCGACGAGGTTGCCGAAGAAGAGGAGATCGAGGAGCCGGCGAGGGTCGAAGCGACGACCATGCCCTTCGAGACGAATTTCCCCGTGGGTGGACGTCAACCCCGAGGACGACCGAGAGATGAAACACCAGATTGGACGGCTGATAGCGCGCTACAAGCGTCGCTGTGGCGTCGAGAACGCATTTCGGAAGCTGAAGACGTTCCTCGCGGAGACGCAAAGCCCTGACCACCGGTTCCGGTACTTCAACTTCGCGTTCGCCTGCGTGCTGTACAACTGCTGGCGGCTCGTGGACATCCTCGTGCAACTGGAGATGGACGACGAGGTCGGCGACGAACCGGCGATTACCGCGAACTCGTTTTTGACGTTCGCAAGAAGAGTTACGGTCTCGATCCGCCGGACTACCCCCTCGTTTTCTCTGGGCTTGCTCGCTCGTGAGCGGTGCCGTTGTCCTGAACGCCGGTTTCTCTACGGAGTTCTGAACGGATTCCGATAGGTTTCCCAGAAGGGCGAGTTCAGTAGCTCTCAGATACTTCTTTCAGGATGGTTAGGAGTGAAACCTGTGCATCATAGAACCATCTTCGCAACATCAGCTCTTGTGCGAGAGTATAGTCGTATCGACTTCCACAGGCAGGAGTGGCGAAACGCCGCGAGTCGCTGGCTACGGTATGTCAGCCGTGATGATTGCCGCCCTCAACGACAATACTGCTTCCATCGGCCAGCGACATCTGAACCTGTGCTGCGGGAGATTATAAACGTATTGGCTCCCCTCTCCGAATACTCGTTCTGGAATTGCGGGAATGCAGGCTTTCGGATACACCGGCTGACTGGGTAGACTCCATCGAGTCGCCAGTTGATCGGGACTTACACGGCGAGAACCTGACGGTCACGCTAGGAGAATTGCCAAGACAGCATGCATGAGAATCACGCAGGGAATATTTAATGTATTACCACCCAAATGATAAAGGATGACAACGTATAGGGGTGAGTGAGGATACCATGAAGCAGTCTGTCAAGCCACGAGCTGCACGACTGACCTTCGGACTGGGCAAACCAACGAAGATGAGTATTTCACTCTCAATAATACAATCACTTCTATGCTTATGGGGACTGCTCACTGCAGACACAAGTGAACACTTACTACCTCCAAAACAGACATACAACAGCGTAATAAGTAATGACTAATCACCCCCTTTACCCCATTCTTTTTATAATCGGTCTCCTCGGAAGTGCAGTACTTGTGGGCCTCGGAATACTAGCCATCCTCTCTTAGCCGACACTAGTCAATTGAATTAAAGGTCGACATACTGGGCTTCCCATTCTTGTCGGGCTTCGATCTCGCGTTTTCCCCGCTTGCTAATCGTGTAGACGTTTGTTCTGCCCTTTCTCAATCAAGCCCTTCTCGACAAGTTCGTTAAGGTTCGGGTAAAGGACGTCTCGCTGGAAGCCGAGCAGATTGTACATATTAGTTTGATTGGCTACCAAATTTCTTAAATTATTCGAAGCAGCTTGTAATTTGGTCGTGTTTAGTTAAGACTAAAACATTCCTACGGTGATTTATCCGGTTATGAGTGACCGCTGTCCCCCCTGGGCCCTGCACTAGCTTGATTTGGAACGTCCGCAACTGATTAGTGAATCACGATGTGGTACGCCATCTGTGACGGATACTTGTCTGTGACCCAGAAAAGTCAGTGAATGACTATACCTATCTTGTTCTACTGGGTTCCGATCTAGTAACTCCCCTGAAGGGCGTGTTTAAATCCCAATTATTGTACTTGTGGGGGTTATTTAGTCATGGTGTTTGGTCGTTCTCTATCTTCGAGAATTACACCAACACTTTACTGTAGTTACAGGCACAGGAAGGTATGGCTACTAATTCCGGAGAGAAAGCATCGCTCGTGAGGATCCCCTCCCATCCAGCCGAGTATATCGCCGTTGTCGCGGCGGTCATTACTGCAGTAATTCATCTGAGACTCGGGCCAAGGTTTATTGAGTTCAGTCAGACGTTAGGGTTCCTCTTCATATTGAATGGACTCGGTTTCCTTGGTGGAATCCTTGTATACGTCACCCGATATTGGAGACGAAAGTTCTACCTCGTTGCAGCTGGATACGCCATCACCACATTGCTTGCTTTCTTCTTTTATGGCGGGTTTGAGGGACTCCTACCTGCGTTCCAGATGCGGGGAAGCCTGAACTGGAACGCCGTTTGGGCCAAAGCAGCAGAAGTCATCTTGTCCGTCTCTGCTCTCTACCTCTACCAAGCCACCGATAGCTGAGTGAATAGAGAGATCTTGCCATCCACCTGGACAAGATATCGAATACGTGGCCGTCGACAAGGAGAGGAACCCACAAGAGCGGGTCGCTCTTGCCCACGAGAAGATCGAGACCTATGGCGTCTCGTACAAACACAACTGGTCAGAGTTGTCGAGAGCGTGTTGTCACCACTCGGATGGGACCGGCGGACATTCGACGAGAACTCGCTGAGACACGGGAGATGGATCTTACATACCAGTACAGCCTTCGATTGGCTCATTTGTCACCCCATACGTTGAGCCGACAACGGGACCTCGATCAAATGACAGATGGTTACCTGAAGTGAGGAAAACACGTGTTGGCGTCGCGGGCAATCTTATTCACACTCTGGGGGGTGCCCCGAGTCAGCAGGACACCTCGGAGTGTGAATGGTGGAGAACTCAATCACACCGAGGGCGGGTAACCTATATGTGAATGAGGGGATTGTCAGTCTATACCAAACAACGATTCCACGCAAACAACCGTCGACGAGATTTTGAATGTCGATGAGGGGGATGTGGAAGACGAATCAGATATTTTTGAGAAACCGTGGTTTCTCGAGATGATAACGTTCCTGACGCCAATCGAATTGTCGGCCAAGACAATCACATTACGTTCTTGGCGAAGAACCTCCGAAAAATGCGGACAAATAGCATCCCAGATAATGTCCAGGAGTAGGGTGAAACCGGGACGGGGAAGACACTAGTTGCGAGACACGTCTGTGAGCGACTCGAGGTAGCAACTGTAGGAACGGACTCCCCAATCGTTACTGCACACATTAATCCGGATCCTATCTCCACGTATACCTCCACCTTCCGAAAGATTTTCCATAACTTTCGGAAGACCCAACCCCAGTTGGTCACCCGGTTGGATAACCGGTCTACTGCCGTGGTTCATACGGGACCGACTGATTTGTTCGTGAATTGGGGCGAATGGCTTCTGCGAGCGTGACAAGAAACGCGAACAGCCAACCAATTGGAATCGCGATTCCGAACCAGAGACAGACAAATGCGAATCCAGCAAGCTCGAATTGCTGGCGGATTATTGAGCTAAGATTACCTACTACCAAGTTCGTAAGAATCCATTCGGCGAACAGCTCGCTGTTCGGAAGAATTACCTCGCCAATAGCTGGTGAGAAGAGGGCTGCCGTTACCGGTGGAAGAAAGATAGCGGCAACGGCAAACGGGTATGCAGCAACGAATGTGAGCGTACGTGAGTTGTAGTGGGCACAGGCCCAACTGAGCCGGACTGAGATCGTTGCGACAATACTTGCAGCAAGAACTGCTCGAAACCCGATGGTAGACAGAGTTGTCCACGCAAGCGCAGTCAATCCGCTCCAGAGGATGCCAATCAATCCGATAATCACCAGGATTCCAACGCCTGCAACGAGCCGGTCAATTTGCCGTCCCACATATCGAATCCAGAACCCGAGCGCAGCAATCGGATAGATAACGCTGAGGCCAGCAATACCAACGGCGCTCCAAAACCAAAACAGAAGTCGGTCCCGGCTCGATCCGAGTTGCCAGTGGTTGTCGATGGCATATTCGTCTGATTGGCGAGAGAACAGAAGGCCTCGCCAAGTGGCTAGTAACCGAGTGAGATCGATCTTTGCGGCGGTAACGAGTTCTCGTGGCGATCCCATTAATCCGTTATTGCATGGCCGGTCTATAAAAACCAACTCGTTAGTGAACTGTCTTGAGGCTTGACCCTGAAGCGATTCACGTCTACGGAAATAGAATACTGTCCCGCTGGCGGATTTTGGACATCCTCATAGGCGACGACTACCTCGCCACCGTTCTGAAGGAAATGGGTTCCAACCGGGCCGATATTCAGTGTGGTTCCATCATTGGAGCCACTCAGCTCACCGATGTCGTCGGCGACGCTTTCATCAACCGTCGCGTTGGGACTGGTGTCATCGAGGTCAATTCCGACTTTCGTGATATCATTTGGCGTCTGTGTCGTTGTCACTACCTGCGCGGTAGGGGAGCTGGTTCCGTGGGTGGTTCACCATCAGCCGGACTCGTCGTTGACTAAGTGGTTTCTGATGTCGTGGTGTCTGTTGTTGACTGGCTGATTTTCGGTGTTGAGGTGGTCTTGCTTTCAATCTAGGGCATCGCTGGGTCCGTCTCGTCGGCGCCCTGTGGGCCCACATGGAGAGTTACGTCGTATCTCTCGGTGGCTGCCGAGTTTTGGGCGCCTTCGAACACAACTGTGAGTTCGTCGCTTTGCTTGAGGTTGTCGTTCCCGTCAAGACCGACATTGAGTGTCTCTCCATTGTTGTTTGTATCTGGGCTACTAAGTTCACCTGAGGGCCGCGAAGAGTTGTCAAATGGTATGCCATAGATTTAATACCTTCCATGATAGAGTATGACATGGCGGAAGAGGGCTAACACAGAAACCACCAGACAGTGTCTGTCACATACCGCCACCCCCGAACAGGGATCCGTTATTGTCATCCAACGGTAGACGAAGCGAGGCCACCATGAGGATGCCTCTTTCCTCGCTTCGACTACTACTAAACACGGTATACGTTCGGTTCGAATAGACCGTACTTGCTGTGTGTCCCAGTAGTCGTCAGTACACCCAGCAACCAGTCTCACCCCGACGAGTGTAACCACTATCACTGCGGCTAGTCGACACGTCAAGAAGAGACGCCGAATCCCTGGGCGAGTCCTCTGAACCGCGCAGTCATAGCTTCTCTTCATTCCGGCACAATATAAGTTCTAGGGGTCCACAGCGCGAAAACACACGAGTCTAGAGTGGGGACAGGGCGTACGCTCCATGGCCTAATCCTTGGTTCCAAGTTCACACGTCCCGGAGCTGAGTTTGACTTGTGGACAGTTAGTTAATGCTCTAAGTGACTATAATAGTCGCCCGGGCAGTCCCACGAAGTTGCGTTGTATCAGCCGTCACCTGTGTTTTTGAGGACGAGCCACTATCAAGGGCTGAACTATTGGTATAACCGTTGATAATATGGTTTCGTTTTGGGTGAGTCCGGCTCGTCGAGGAGGTCCGGACGTCGGGGCATTCTCGGGAGCGGCTTGAGGAGTTGGACGCGATCCGCTGCGAGCTTGAAAGAAGGGGCACACCCACACCGTTTTTCGAAGTATCATTGGGGTCCTGTGGTTGCGGAATATCTTGAGAGAGAGCCGGTAATGGTGAATTGTGCCGTAGTTAGTGGAGTGAATAGCTAAGGCGCGAGTGTTCTATTTCGTATATATTAAACGGGTGATTTAATATGGTGTGGGTGTAACAGAATCCGTAATGGGTAGTCAGCAAGGAAGTAGTTTCATGACTTCCTTGCTCTTTATTCTCTTAGTTCTGTCCAAACCCTCTCTTTCGGCTTATTAGCCCGGAATTATACTTCGAAGACGGTGTCTGACACGCATCAGCTGTTCTCGGGGATCTCGTCTTGCTGACGTTCGGGAGACCGAAAACTCCCAAACCGCCCCACGCACACCTGCGCAACGTTGCAAAGATACTTCGAAGACGGTGTGGGGGTCCGCCTATTCCCACCCCTACTTTCCTAGAAACACACCAACAACGGTGTCTAATCCTCTAATGCCTGCTACTCCTGTACGAACTCCCGCCACTGCGCCCGAACCACCTCCTTCACCTCCTCCTCTCGCTCCCCCAACTCCTGCAGCCGGTTATCCTGTTTCAACCGTGCCGTAATCTCCGCCGGATCACGCTTAAACTCATACTTCAAATACATCCCACCACCACTCTTCCCACCCAAACTCTTCCGCTCGTGATTAAGCTGCCCGTACGTCCCAATCTCCCGAACATAGTTATTGAACGTCTCCCGAGTTCGCGCATTCGCATCAAGTATATCCGCCACATACTGATACACCGCATACGCCACCCGCGAAGGAGCAGTCAAATGTTGATGACCGCCGCCCCGTCAACAAGTCAATCTCGTCAAGCACGAAGACCACCGAACCGTACCCATTATCCAAGAGATCATACAGTCGATCGTACTTCTCGTTCGTTGAGACACCATTCCGGGGTACGCCGACGGTTTCACCGAGGTCGTCCGCTGCTTCTCGAACCAGTGCGTAGACGGCTTCGTCGAGACTCCGGAGATTCTGGCAGTTAATCCGGAGCGTCCCAAAGTTATGCCCCCTGGTTTTTCGAGAGGTCCTTGATTTGACGGGTGACCGCATCAAAGATGAGTGATTTACCCGTTCCTGCAGGACCGTAAAGCAGGAGATTCGGGGGGCGATTTCCGTTCAGAACCTGGCGGAGATTCGAGACAACTGCTTTCAGTTGGTCATCACGACCGACGATTCGGTCCCGGTCGATGATGGTGTCCGGTTCAACCAGATTGCGATTCCTGAACACTGACTGGTTGCCGACCTGTTGAACCATCTCACGGACAGATAACGAGGCTTCGCTGTCCGCTTCTTGCGTGGATTCGGAGTCGTCGTTGTCAGTGTCAGCCGGTTCAGTCATCTGTCGACGCCTCCACCGCGAGACGTTGGTCGGCGTGCTTTGAGCGGTTCGTGGTGTTACACGTTGGTTCGTCCTCGTTGGCCGTTGCGTAGCCGACGCGGATGGACTCCTCACTTCGCATATCCTTCATTGCTGCATCCGATTCTATAAAACTATGCCACCGCCTTCGAAGTATTCCACCATCCTCAAACCACCCCCAACGCCCATCCAAACAAATCCTAGAACTCAACTCACAACCACCCTCAACAAGTATCGACACTCACTGGAACGCGAACCACAACCAAATCATCGAGGAGACGCCAACACCCGGCCACTTCCTGAACTACCTTGAGAACCCGGACACAATTCGCCACGAGCGTGAGGCCCGCACCAGCACCCACCGACCGCCCACCCTCCTTCACTGACGGTCTGCCGGGATGGTTTCGTTCGGGTGTAGCTAGTCTTCGATGTACTGGGCTTCCCACTCTTCTTGGGCTTGGATTTCGCGTTCGCCTCGGCCGGTTAGTGTGTAGCTGTTTGTTCGGCCGTCTTTCTTCTCTTTCTCAAGCAGGCCCTTGTCAACGAGTTTGTTGAGGTTGGGGTAGAGGCGGCCGTGGTTGACCTCGGATTCGTAGTGGTCCTCAAGTTCGTCTTTGATGGCGAGGCCGTGCGGTTTGTCGAAGCCAGCAGCGATGTAGAGGATATCTCGCTGGAAGGCAGTCAAGTCGTACATATCAGTTTGATTGGCTAGTCTGTTTTTTAAACTAACCGAAGTGGATTGCGAATTGTGCACCACTGTATCCCCTCCCTGCTCGCACCTCCCGTTCGGTCGGCGCTCGCTGAGGAAGGGGGCTTAGCGCCTACTTTCAGCTAAAACTAGTCTGTGTGGGGTATTCAACGAATCCCATCTCCGTAGGTGTATGGCTAGTTGATGGATTCGTCCCGCATCTATAGGTCTATGTCTTCTCCTTAGGTTCTATAATGTACCTCTCTAATGCAACGGTATGTCCGATTGGGAACGCCCTCCGAATACACGAGCGCGTCCAACGTCGAGGCCTATCGATATCCTCCATATTGACGACGACGCCAGTTTCAGCGATCTCGTAGCTACCTTCCTCGAACGTGAACGCGAACACTTCACTGTCCATTCCGAGACAGATCCACGAGACGCACTCGATATGCTCAGCGGTGATGCGGTGTCGATAGATTGTATTGTGAGCGACTACAACATGCCAGAACTGGATGGATTAGACGTCTTAGAACGAGTACGTGAAACCTATCCGGACCTTCCGTTTATTCTCTTCACGGGGAAGGGTAGTGAGGAGATTGCCAGTGAGGCAATTACGGCAGGTGTTACAGACTACCTCCAGAAAGCCGGCGGCACAGAACAGTACAGCGTCCTCGCTAATCGGGTTCAGAACGCCGTCGAAGGATTCCGCGCGGAACAGTACATGAATCGCGGGCTCGAAGCTATCGAAACCGCCCAAGACGGCATTGGTATTCTCGATGCAGACGGCTACATCGAATACGTGAACTCAGCGTATGCAGATATGCTCGGCTACGACCGCGAGGAACTTCTCGGGGTGCACTGGGAAACGCTCTATCATGACGACGACGTTGAGCACGTGTATGATGTCTTGCTGCCGGAAGCACGCCACGGTTGGTGGCATGGGACCACATCATTTGTTCGGAAGAATGGCGAAGAGATCACCGTCGAACACACAGTCTCCTACACGGACGATGAATCATTAATCTGTACGATTACACCCCCAGAAAGTGATACCGAGTCTCTACACCGGCCTATGAAAGAACGAGCGTTGGATGAAGCGCCGATTGGAATCCTGTTGACTGACCCCCAGCAGAAAGATAATCCAATTGTCTACGCGAACGAGGAATTTACGGCGCTGACCGGCTACGAGCGACAGGAGGTTATCGGGCGAAATTGTCGATTCCTTCAGGGAGAGGGGACCGCTGAAGAGCCTGTCGCAGAGCTCCGGGCTGCAATCGAGAACGAGGCGTCGGCAGTGGTCGAATTACGGAATTACCGGAAGGATGGGACGGCGTTCTGGAATCGGGTCCGTATTGCCCCGCTGTTCGATGATAATGGTGAAATCGATTTATTCGTCGGGTTCCAAGAGAATATAACGGAAGAGAAACAGCACAAGCGCACGCTACAGACACAGACTGCACGGCTAGAAGCGCTGTTCGAGCACTCACCGGATATGTTCGCTGTACACGACATCAACGGCGTCATCCGGGATGTAAATCAGCGGTTATGTGATGAACTCGGGTATACTGAGGCGGAACTTATTGGGCGAACTGTTTGGGACCTCGATCCGACTGCGGACCAAGAGCGCGCGTCGTCGTTCTGGGAGACCATGCCACCGAATCGCCCACATCGATTTGAGGGAGAGCTCAAACGGAGCGACGGGTCAACATTCCCCATCGAAATCCATCTGATTCGCCTTAATTTGGAGGGGAAGGATCGGTTTGTGGCGATGGATCGCGATATTAGCGAGCAGAAGCGACGCGAGCGTGAGCTTGTCCAACAGAACGAACGATTAGAGCGATTTACGAGCGTGGTGAGTCACGACCTACGGAACCCGTTACAACTCGCTAGCGGTCACGTAGACTTGCTACGAGAGGACTGCGAGAGCGAATATATCGAGAAGATAGACGATGCATTAGACCGGATGGACGTGATGATTGAGGATTTACTGACGTTTGCACACGTTGGTGAGGAGGCGATGGATTTCGAACCAGTGTCGTTGGCACCAATAGCACGAACCTGCTGGGAGACGGTTTCGACGGCTGACGCGACACTCACGGTTAACACAGAGCGAACCGTCTGCGCGGACCGCGATCAACTCCAGCAACTTGTCACGAATCTCTTGCAGAACGCAATCGACCACGGCGGACCGGACGTGTCGGTAACAATTGGTGATACCGAGACGGGGTTTTATGTTGCTGATGACGGAGACGGATTCCCCAACGATGAGCAGGCGGAGTTGTTCGAAGCAGGGTATACGACTGCTAATGAGGGGAACGGATTCGGACTCAGTATCGTCAAGGTAGTTGTTGACCGGCATGGCTGGGAGATTACAGCCACAAACCGGTCAGATGGTGGGGCTCGGTTCGACATTACCACCGCCCGGGATTGAATCCGGGAATATTTCGAAAGTACTCTGCTAGAAATACGACCGCTAAAACCCTGGTAGCACGTTAGTTCAGCACGTCTGACGGTAATCTGTATTTCAGGATGCGCTAGCAGTTGCTTTCTTAGACTGTGGTTGGTCGTACTTGTTCACGGTTTGTTTGGCGATGGTCGGGGCACCGTTTCTGTTGGCATGGTCATTCAGCTTCCACCCAGGTTTCCGATAAGTATATCTCAGATACTTGTGAATAGTTAACAGTCCGCGCTCAACGGCGTGGAAGTCACTAATATGAACGGAATTCAAGACGGAGTTGCAATCGTCACCGGTGGTGGATCAGGAATCGGCCGACAGTCATCAATTCGATTCGCCGAAGCCGGAGCGAAAGTCGTCGTTGCCGACGTCGACGAGGATGGCGGCCAAGAAACAACCGAGATAATCGAGGCTGACAGCGGTGAAGCGACGTTCATCAGGACAGATGTTACTGACTCCGACGATGTCGCTGCGATGGTACAGACCGCACTCGATGAGTACGGTGGATTAGACTTCGCACACAACAACGCTGGGATCGCAGCTGAGGGAACCCGTCTCGCCGAGTACGACGAAGAGGAGTGGGACCGAATGATTGACATCAACTTGAAAGGGGTCTGGCGGTGCCTAAAAGCCGAGATCCCGGAAATGATCGAACGCGGTGGTGGAGCCATCGTTAACACGTCCTCGGTCGCCGGCGTAAGCGCAAACGGGAGTGCACACTACGCCGCCAGTAAACACGGCGTTATCGGACTAACCCGACGGGCGACGGTTGATTATGCTGAAGACGGAATCCGCTTCAACGCTGTCTGTCCGGGCGTCATCGACACGCCAATGGTCCAACAAGCGGGCGAAGATAATGCAGAAGAGATGGACCGCATCACTGCAGGTATTCCTGCAGGACGTCTCGGCGATCCCCAAGAGATAGCCAGCACTGTTGTTTGGCTCTGTTCGGAGGACGCTTCGTATGTAATGGGTCAACCGATAATCGTCGATGGCGGGTTGCTTGCCCAATAGAAGTTATTGAAAATACGATTTCTTTATTTAGCCTGCGGCGTGATTTTTTCGTGCCGATTCTCCCGTCACACCTGAGGTATCTCACCCGGTGACCCTCGTTTTCCTCTGAGTTCTGATACTTTTCCGACCGGGGTTCAACCGGCGTCACTCGAAGCTCTCCGAACCCGTACTTCGAGTGACTACCGACCCGGAGGATACCGCTCTTCGCGGTCTCGACCGGGCGGTCGCCCTCGTACTTCACGACCTGTCCGTGGTCAACGGTCTGGAGCTTGTACACCTCGCGTTGTTCGAGGATCTTCTCCTCGCGTTCACGGAGATCGCGTCGGCTCTCCTTCCACCACCACGGGACGTCCTGATCAGCGGCGCTGGGGTTCTCCGACTCCAGCACAAACGGCGTCATCACCTCCACGAAGAAGGCATCGCCGTCCTCGAGTCGGGAGTAGTCCAGGTCATCGAGGTCGACAACTTGCGTGGCTTTCAGCCGGGTGACGCCGTAGCCGTAGTTCCGTTTGCCCCCCGAACTGGAGGCCCTCCAGCACGTCCTCGCCTAGCGGGAGCGCGTCGGGGTCATCGGCGTGCAGGTAGGCGTTGATGTACCACTTCGTCGTCTGTTGCTGCTTGCGAGCGCCCTCTGGCTTGCCCATGATCGTCTCGTGGGACAGCGCCGGGTGCCCCGCTCTGCGGCCGGATGTCGTGCGTGTTCAGCGCATCTTGTGGCCGGGAATCGAGCAGCCAGCGGTGGGCGGGATTCCGCATCAGGAACAGGTCGTCGTAGGACTCGACGTCCGGGAGGCCGCTCCTGAGATACGGTCGGATGCCGCTCTGGGAGTGCTCTTCGGGGAACGTCCCGAACTGGCCGGGCACGAACATCCCGTGGCTGGCGTTGATGTGCTGGTGGACGTCGTGCTCCATCTGCATCCCGAGCGCGTGGTAGATCGCGTTCCCTGAGACGTAGTAGGGATGTCCGAGGTGATCGACCTGACTGAATACGAGCTGGATATGTACCCAAGTGAGGCGAAAATTGTCTACGCGGAGAAGCACGAGGATCTCTGGGTAACGTTCGTTGAGGGGGCTGTCGACCGTGCCGGCTATCCGGAGCTAAAAGACACGTCTGGCCTCTCGAAAGCAGAATTCGCGGATAAAATCCGGGATCTCGACTGAGCGGTTCTACTAGTCTTGAAGCGTGGCGACTGTTCGGCCCGTTTCCTCGGCGTCTTCGCTGTGCGACATATTGTATGTCGCAAGCGCTTCGACAACCGCCTGGTCAAGACTCATCAGATAACTGAGTATCGGTTCTCTTCCCGTATAAACGCTTGCGTCAATCGACCTGTTCTAATGCTTTGGTTGCGACATTACCGAGTTCACCAGCTTCAATATGCGAGTAGCGCTCCCGAACCATCTCCTCGGAGTTATGCAAGTAACGAGCAGCGACTGTATACCTGAACGCCCGGACCAGTACCTCTCCCATTCCACGCCGACCACCGTGCGGAGCAAAGAAATCGTATTTACAACAACTGATAGCCGATAATCCTATCCTGGATTAATTTACTGTCTTTCGTATGTCAGAGTGCCAGAACTGTGGCGCACACGTCACCGAGGCATACGCTCGCGTCTTCATCCCTCGGTATGGCGCTTGTACTGGCGCTATTTCATGGTATAAGGACCCTGTGGGGGGGGGGCGTGGGTGAGGTTACCATCAGAATCTTCGTAGTCGGCCTTAGCATGGTCCTCTATGGATTCTGGAAAGCCCTCTAAGTGAATTACGCCCCCTGTACTTAGCAAATCTGCGTGTCGGAGAAGACTGGATTCAGTCCTGAAATAGGCAGTAAGTAGGGCTGAGAATCGAACGATTACTGTCTCACGAGTGCATTTAGTCAAATTTGCGAATAGCCGAATAAAGGCCAAGAGACCCGCCCACGAAGAGAATAATGAGCAGCCCTTCAACCGTCCGTAGAACTGGCCAGACCTGCATTGTGATAAGGGTAAGTAATAGCCAGATGATAATGTTTAGCCGAAATACAATCTTCCTTTGTTCCATTATTTCAATACCAAACATCCAAATACTAAACCTTACTGGCAACTCCAGATTATCCATGCCGATATACTCGCAATTTCTCGGATGAACGTATAGTGTATTACCTGTACTTAGCATCTGGAACACCTAGCAGTCTAACTGAAGAAACGAGTTTCAACTACTGGTACCCCTCGCTAGGTGGCGTTTACAAGCTCGCGACGAACGCATAAGGCGTGCCCGTAGTGTTCCCATCGACCAGTCCCGGAGAGATGTTGGTTGTTGCTACGTGCGACACCACTACGGACGCCACAGCAGCCACTCAGCGTTTAGGAAAGCGAGAGAGCGGGTGTGCATCCCATTTATGGCACAAAGCGACACTCACCAGCTCGCTCGCACTCCCACTTGCAGACGGTCGGGTAAAAGTATTCGGCAACTGGCTTCCGGAGACGCCTACGATTCGTCGCGGAAGTCGCTCGTGTCTGCGTCCGGAATCCCGCGTGCCTCCTTGATGTACTCCACGAGCAAGTCCGGCCGGTCCAGCACCATCTGCAGCATCGCATCGTGTTTCTCGGAGGTCGTGACGTCCTTCACGCCGTCCTGCACGAGCGCGGGCGTCACCTCCACGTCGTCGACGACCTCCCACGCGTCAAGCGTGTCCTCGCGGACGTAGAACGGGAACTGGGTCGCCTCGTCCCCGAACTCGAACGCTTTCGTCAGATACGGGTCCGCCGTCTTCCCATCTTCTGGTAGCTGTTCGCCCGTCGTCATCGGTTCATCAGTTCCATCATCACTAGAGTCGTCGGTCGCTGCCGTCGATGTCGACGCCGTGGATGTCGCCGCCGTTGATTCGTTGTCCGCAGAGTCGTCGGCGTCCTGGTCCTCGATACTCTCGTTGAGGTCGTCAAACGGGTTCGATTCGTCACTCATCGCGAATCACCTCACCGCGTTCGACGATGCGAGCAAGTTCATCGTACGCTTCCAGTTGGTCGCAGTCGGGGTCGTAGTCCCGCAGCGGCTCGTTCGCGTCCCGCAGCGAGTTGTTGATCGCGTCACGATGCCGAATCCCCGGCAGGCCACCATCGTACTCACCGTTCGCGATAGCGTCCCAGTCGGCCTCGGAGATGTACGCGAAGCTCGGGACTTTCGACGCTACACCCTCCCGTGTCGTGATTTCACGGAGGAGTTCTTGGTCGAGCGTGGCTTGGTCGATACGCCGCTGCAGGTCGGACGGCACGACCGCGAGGATATCGAGGTCGAAGTACCGCCGCGCCGGCTTCACGAGCCGGTTGACGGTGTTGTCAAGGCCAGTCTCATACCCGAGTTCCGGCCGTAGCGGGATGATGAGATTCCCGGTCGCGTACATCGCGTTGTCGTTGAGCTTCCCGCGATTCGCCGGACAGTCCACCACGATGTAGTCGTACTCATCACCCAGCAGCGGTTCGACAAGATGCTGTTTCAGACGAGCAGACCCCTGCACGGCGCTCTTCAGCGTTGATTCAACCTCTTCGAGTTGTGCGTGCGAGGGGAAGAGGTCGAGGCCGCCAGCAACGTCGACAACATAGTCGCGAGGGTCGGCTTCATCGACGAGGACCGCTTCGGCGTGGTTTTCGTCCCCGTCCCCGGAGCCGCTTTGGTAGGCTTCGCGATGGCCGAGGTTGAGGGTGAGGTGGCCGTTGTCGTCGAGGTCGACAAGGAGGGCGCGTTCGTTGCGGTGCGCGAGCTCGCGAGCGAGGTTGAGCGCGGTGGTGGTTTTCCCGAAGCCGCCTTTCAGGATGCCGACGCAGACTGCGCGCGGGGTTTTGTCGGTATCGCGTTGTGCCATATTGGTTGCCACCTGAGAGGCTGCCACACACCTCCTTTAGCTTTTCCAAAGTAGTCAAAGTAGATGCAGTAGATGGAGTAGTCAGAGTAACCGAAACAGAAGGAGTAGTTAGAGTAGAGAGATTCCAATGGCAACAGTACAGTAGCTATCTACTGCAAAGTAGAAACAGTAGGTAGAGTAGATGACTACTTTGAGAAAGATAAGATAGATAGAGGAGATGGAGGGGTGGAAAAGAAATCCAGGGTACAAGAGCGGCGGTCGAGAGCCGCCTAATCGAACCGGGTTGAGAAGCGTGAAATCCATGATCGCTGTACCGGCTGGCTGTCGAGAATCCCGAACGGGTTGGTGAGCTGATTCTGGAAGCCCGCGGCCTGGACCCTAACGACGAGGAGAATTAAGGGAATCCGACAGACAGCGTTTGTATGGGCTATCCCCAATCAGCATTTGGTTTTGTTCGGCACGAACTCGGACGCGTTTCTCGGACTGAATCGCGACCTGTAGGAAGGGTCATCCCGACACCGAGCGAGAGTCCAGCGGCCGAATAGCGGAGATGACAGACGTTAGTGCACCCGTCGTTGGGCCGGCTTGTATAGGCCGGCCACGTACCACTTACGAGGTGACTAAATCGTCATCTTTCTCGACGACCTCGTCTCGCTTCCGGTCGACCCAGAGTGCGTCCCCCGAGGCGGAACCACTGTCTTCGGTTTCGTCCGGTTCACCATCGTTTTCCACGGCTTCGAGGCGGGCAGCGGTATCGAATTTGGCTGCCGACACCGAGCGGTGAACCTCGTCACCGACGACCTCGATTTTGTGGCGCGCGCCGCCCGGCAGGTACACGAACTCCATCGGCCCGATTTCGAGCGTCTGGTAGCTCCCATCCGCACGCTCTAAAGTGTATTTCGCGTGCCCACTGAGACAGAGGTTCACTTCGTCAAGTCCCGGCGTATGTGTATGCCAGTCGATTCCGCCGGTGGGGTCAAGTTCGAAGTACAACAACCGAAACTCGTTCGTTCGAATCGTAAGCGGATACGCTCGAACGTCCCCACTCTGGTCGCTCTCTGTCTGTATCTTGTACATGGTCTGGTCAGGGAGTTGCGTGTAATCCAACTCCTCTGGGGTGAGCGATGGCTGATCTAATTCATCACGCGACATACATCTATGGCCTGTCAGACAGAGTTCATTATTCTTCCGAATACTTGAAGCGAAACTCCAAGGGCGGGGATGAATCCGACAACTCCTACACAATCCACGAGTCGATGGCAGGCTGGATATTCTACGATCGAACTCATATCTTCAAGTAAGACTTCCTACATAGTTTACATATGGCGAAAGAGGTTGTCACTCGCACCTATACTGCGTCCATTCGGAACCAGTCACGGGTGCAGGACGACCTTGATTCGCTCGGGTTCGCTGCCAGTAAACTCTGGAACGTCGGACGGTGGGTCTGTGACCGCGTGTGGTCAGAAGTCGGTCACATTCCCGATCACAACGAACTCACATCGTACCTCAAGAGCCACGAACGCTACGATGACCTGCATTCTCAGTCAAGTCAGCGAGTCCTTCAAGAACTCGCTGAGGCGTTCAACGGCTGGTACGGCAAACGACAAAACGGAGACACACGAGCGAACCCGCCGAAGTACCGCAAACACGGCGACGAACACCCACGAAGCACGGTCACGTTCAAAGCCGCTGGGTTCAAACTCGACACCCAGTACGAGCGAGTCCGACTCTCGAAAGGGTCGAACCTCAAAGACTACTGGTCGGACTTCATCCTCTGCGAGTACCAGACACGCCCCGACGTTGAGCTCTCCACCGTGGAGAACGTCCAACAAGTTCGAGCAGTCTGGACGGGTAACGAGTGGGAACTACACTTCGTCTGCAAAGTCGAAATCGACGTGGATGAAGCCCCCGGTGAGAAAACGATGGGTGTTGACCTCGGTATCAACAACTTCGCCGCACTCGCCTACGAAGACGGCCACAGCGAACTGTACCCGCTCAACTGTCTGAAGGAGGACGACTACTACTTCAGCAAGCGTATCGCTCGCTGTGACGACTCGGACTCCGAGCAGGCCACGCGATTGAACCAGAAGAAATCTCGTCGGCGTACCCACTACTTCCACACGCTCTCCAAACACATCGTCCAACGGTGTGTTGACGAAGGAGTTGGGACGATTGTAGTGGGCGACCTCTCCGACATCCGCACCCCTACCAAGACAACGACGGCATCGACGCGGGCGCCAACCTCCTCCAAGCCCTCCACGACGTCCGCATCCGCGACGGCAAGAACGCCAGCCCCGCCCACGCCTTCGAAATCTGGTTCGACCGCGGCGAATTCCGGTTTCGGCTCTACGCCGCCAACGAACGCGCCAGTGATCGCTTCCAACGCCGCACCACCAACACCTACACCAACTCCGAAGTCACACCCCGAACCACCGGAGTAGCGTTCCCCGAACTTCGCCCATCCGACCACGTCGCCGCCGCCCGACTCTCCGAAGAACGCCACACCTTCCTCCCGATTCGCCACCACAACGCCGAGGGCTTCCAACACGGCGACCCGTACAGCGATATTATGGGTGAAATGCTCACCCTCGACGACTCACTCGCTGTCGTCCAAGTCATCTTCAAGCCGGCGCCGAAGGACTGGACGGAGAACGGCCCGAACGGCGAATCAGTCGGAGACGTCGCCACCGACCTTCGGAGTGGTTCGGTCACGGGGTTCAAGGACCCCCTCTTCTGGCTCGGTATTCGGGAACTCGAGGAGCGCGACAGTTCTTCGAAGGACAAGGAGGCCGCCAAGATTGTCGAACAACAGCGCGGCGAACAAGGCTTCCTCACCATCACGAAGAACAGTCAGGAGGTTGCGAGCCTTGCTGGAGGCTTCACAGGGACGCGAACGATGACAATTCCAGCGGGGGAGGTGCCGCCGGGTGAGACGACGGTCACGGTTGCCGGCGACCAACGGATGACGCGCTTCGACGCCACCCTAGAGTGGCAATCCCGGACTGTGACTGAATCCCCGACTATCCAGACCGAGGATGGACGGACGCTCTACGAGGACAACGGACGGCTCGCGAACGCGACAACGGTCGCTATCGAGGAGCCACTGTCGCCGGCGACGACACTCGAAATACAGAGTGCTGGCGGCGGCATCGGATACGAGGTCGCGTACCCGATTCGAGTGGCCGCGGAATCCGCCACTGTCAGCGTGAATGGCGAGGAGTACGCGTATCCGAGCGCGTTTGACGAGAGTGGTGTGTTGACGGCGCCTGTTGACGTGAATTCGAGCGCCCTGACGCTCGGACAGAACGAGATGCGAGTGCAAGCACCAACCGTCGACGGTATTCAGCCCGACGTCTCAGTTATCGCGACGTACAACGGCAGCCGCGTCGTGACCAACCAGCCATCGGTTACGATTACGAACGCGGATGGTGACTCTCAGACGGTTGAGGTTCCGGATTCACAGCTCCGGAATGGACGCTTGTATGGGAACGCGACGGTGAATCTGCCGGCGGGGGCGTTTACGGCTGGGGAGAACACGATTCGCGTCCAGACTACGGACTGGTCGGAAGTGCAGGCCGTGATGACTGCACGCGGGATTTATAATCAGACGAAGGAATTCGAGAAGAAGGGGGTATTCTAATGGTCGAGGAATCAGCGTCGACGTCGATAGCGTCGACGCGCGTGGATTTGAGTGGGGACGTCGACGAACTGGTTGCGGAGTACGACCGGCTCGTCGAGGAGGTCCGGACGTCGGGCCACTCCCGGGAGCGGCTTGAGGAGTTGGACGCGATCCGCCGCGAGCTTGAGGACCGCGTCGGCACCCACCGGACTATCACTCTGCTTCTTTGACATTCTGGGTTTCGTGAAGAGTGAATCCGGGATTAGCCGGTTTGGAATGCTGTCTGGCGGATTGACGTTACTGTGAGGTTTCCAACGACCGCGAGTACGCCAATCATAACGCCAAGTGTGGCGGAGTCTGTGGATCCGGTGAGTCCTCCGATGAGATAGAGGAGGAGGCCAATGCCTGCACTCACCTCGAATAGTGATTCGAGTAGTCGTACTAATTCGTGGAGTCTGTCTACGGGAGCGAGTGATCGCGCGTATTTGGTGTGGAGCCATCTTGGTGGCCGTGGTTTGTACATGATTAATTGTTGTGTTCCAAGCAGCAAAAGTGTGTTGGGCATTAACACGAAACCCGGGGCGGCCAATTCCCACACAATAACAACTCAACAACAAACACCGGCATAGGCACCAGCCAGCAGAACAACACCAAACAAGCAGATGACCCTTCAACAGCGAGAGAGTCCCCGCCGTTTACGGCGGGCGTGGATCACGTAAGATCTGGTAGGAAAGCGTCGTGTTACTGTTGGTCTTGAGCCTCCAACGATTTTAGACCTGCATCTAAAACCCCGGTGTAAGTTTCCGAGAGATTCAAGTCGCTCGCTTCTGCGTAGTCTTTGATTCGACCACCGAGCGTGTGTGAAATGTCGATATTGGGGGAGCATAACGAAAGGGCTAAAAGTATAATAATCTGTTGTCGTGAAGCGTACCAACACGTTCGCTGTGCGACTGCTCTCCGGCAATGGAGAGCAACTGCTAGGGATCTGTTGGACGTTTCTGCTGCTCTCTGGAACGAAGTCAACTACCAGCGCCTCATGCGCTACAACGACAAGGACGGTTTCGAGGGCGAGGGCGTGTGGGACGCCGACACAGGCCGGCTCGAAGGCATGGTCATGGTTTGGTTCGGTGACTGAATCGGTTTCAGTCGGACCAGACGTCTGCATTGACCAGGTTTTACTGTGTGGGACTATCGGCCTTACAGTCGCCCTTCGGGTAGGGTTGCTCGGAACTAACGCCATCAGACAGTAAATTCTTTGTCTCAAACAGCCGGAATCTGGCATTCCCGCCCGTCAAACATGTTGGCACTCCTCATGGTGGGGCTCCGGGATGAATGTTTATCTGCCGCATTCACTTACTCGAAGATATGGCCTCGTGGGAATGCGCGATTGTGGGCTGTGGCCGGACGTTCCAGAACATCGAGTCACTACTCACCCACCAGGTAACGGACCATGATACACATACCTGCGAAATTTGTGGGAAGACTGTCCCGGAAGGGTATTTCGCGATTAGTCACGTCTTCAGCGAGCACACGCGCGCCGAGTACGTTCGCTTCTACGATGGGGATGCAGCCGCTGTTCGTCGCCGCGAACAGATCCTCGAAGCGATTACAAGCACAGTCGACCCAACCGAACTTGAACGACAACTCCCCGATAACGTCCAGCCACTCGTTGAGCGGACAAGCCCGTCCCCATCAAATTAGGCGAAACCACAGCGTTGTGTCCTGTTACACAAGAACTAGCTATTACCAGTTTCTCCGAACACGGCAGCATGATAGCCCAAAGTATTTACTCTCCTGGATCTCCCGTATAGACGACTTTCCGGAGACCGTGTATGCAACTGGTGAACTCGTCAGCAGGAAAACCCTCCCCACAGCTATCGAGCGCAAACCGAATCCTAGTGGGGGACCGGACTTGATAGGTGCCCAATGAACGCAAATCTAGCCAGCCGAATCCCCTGGACGGGCATTCTCATTGTATTGCTGTTTGTACCCGCCTGTGCGCCCGCAATGGGTGGTAGTACAGCTATGGTCGGCCACGACCCGCCGACCGCAGACACGGTTCCGAACGAGACCCTCCCTGCAGCGACCACGAACAGCACACTGTCGACGGCTCCGGCGATCTACCCGGCACCAGATAGTCACCAACTGTTACAAGCCGAAACAGCACAATCATCTGGTTGGACACAGCACAACTACACTCAAGCAGCCGGTGACCTCGTCACGGTCACACTGAACCTTTCCAACACGAGTACAACCACGACCGAGGCGACGTACATACAACTAGGAAGTGCCGCATCTGGGTTTGTCGATATTCTGCATGTAACTGATGCTGATGGTGATGGGAACGTTACGTTCTCGATTAACACGCGCGCGGTCGGAACCAGCACCAGTCTTGGTCCGTTTCGATCTGAGCTGGTCTACCACAGTGAGACAGATACCGTGCGAAGCGCCGTTCACGGCCGGCTCAACACAGCTACGGATGGCCCAACGTTCTATGCCGAAGACGGCACAAAGTTAGCCGGATTTGAAGAATACCTTGCCGCGCTTGACTTGATTGATTCAGCGGCTACCGCACGCGGCACCGACCAGTTACGCCGACCTATTGATGTTGGCACGTATCCGATCGTTGCAAGTGCTACCGGCACGTTCCACGTACAGGACGCACCTGAGAGCGCTGAGACAGACACGGCACCAGCACAACACACTAGGGTAGACCGTGTTGTTGACCGTGCAACCATTCGCTTAACTCAGCCAGCAATTGAGGACGTGGCAATTCATACGGCTCCGGCAGCCACGGCAAACTCGGCCGAAAACGTTACTGCCCTTCAAACAGCGCTCAGTGCCCGGGAAACAACCACGACAACCGACCGACTAGTTGTTGCCGTGAATGCAACCGGACTCTCCGGCCATCTTGTTGCACTTGAGGAATCATTCGACTCCCTTACTACGGGGATACCACCACAGAGCTTCGCCCAGCTCGAAGCGCGAACTGGAGAAGGAGTCGAGTTCGCGATCACTGCCGAAACAGGACCAGTCACTCAGGGCCCAGGCTCATCTGGTGGCGTGTCTTCTCCGCTTGAAGTCGTCAATTTCGCAACGGCAACCCCATCGGAAGCGACAATCTACGCCGATACAACGACGGATACGCTGTACGTCGTCATCGATACACGCGCATTCGATAACCTCCAACCAACCGGCGCTGGTGCCGAGGACTTCTCGGCTGAACTCCAGTATAACACTGATGCTGACACACCATTCCTGTTTGACCGCGAGGACCGCCACATTCAGACCTACTACCGTGGCTTCGTTGGTGGCGCCGGCGGTGATCCGACCCAAGCGGCGTTCCCCTACCTATCGCCCGGTGAGTACGCAACTGCAGAGGCAAACATTTCAATTACCACCCCACGCGCTCGCTTCGAAAGCTCGGATAGGAACTCAACCGCCACCGGGCTTCTGTTGCCCCATACGGGGAATGTGACGATTCATGGCACGACAAATTTAGCACCCGGGACAGACGCGACTCTGCAACTGGCATCTGTGAACGAAAGCCGCTCGCCGGGATTCATTTATCGAACCCCCACCACGGTTACAGCCAACGGAACCTTCTCGGGGACGCTTGATCTTTCCAGTGTTCCTGCTGGTGAACGTGTTGCACTCTCGCTGCTGGTTGATTCGCACTCCGTTGCCTCAACAACCGCAACACTCACACCCAACGCAACCCAGTCCACAATCTCGTCGCAAGAGGAACCAACAGGGGCGTCGACATCAGCCACTACAGCACCACCGACCGGGTCATCTGGTGGAGGCGTTCCAAACCTTACACCGGCTACCACACTCCTCATAGTCGTTGTGACGATGAGTGCTGTACTCGTTCATGAGTCTCGCCAGTGAACTACCCTACCGCTCGCTTGATCGCTCACGCTTGAGGGTGACGCTTCCTGCTTCAGTCAGATACCCACCCCTAAAGGGGTGGGATTGTCAGTGGACTTCCACTCTGGCCGATGCTCTCGGCAGACGAATACTCGCCGTTCACGTTCACTGTCCCTGACTTCAGGGCTACCTGACAGCTAGCCCGTCCAGCACCAGACTTGAGCCAATACTGGACAAGACGCCACCTGATATTCTGAGCGGCGTTGTAATCCGTGTGGAGCTCCTTTCCGCACTTCAGGCACTCAAACTCGACACCATCACGGTTGTCTTTATGCGTGAAGCCGCACTCGCCGTGGCTATACCGTTGACTCGTGTACGCTGGCTGCACCGTGTCCACGAGAATCCCGTGTTCTTCGGCCTTGTACTCAGTGTACTCCTGTATCGTTCGAAACGCCCATTGCTGGAACTTCGAGGCGTTCGAGATACGCTCACGGATGTTCTCCAAGTCCTCAAATGCGATCGTAGAACGGTCGTTCCGGCGGGTTTCCCGCACGATGGCTTTCGAAACATGGTGGAGGGAGCCCTTACTCCACCGCGCGAACCGTCCGCTGATGCTCTCATTGTGAGGTGTGCCTGCCTGTTGCAAGCTACCTCGTCGTCGTTCGTACTCGGCGCGCTTGTGGTTGAGATAGTCGGCGTTACCGAGGAACCGACCCGTGCTGGTAACGGCGAGGGAACCGTCTACGTTGAGGTCAACACCGAGAACCGCTCCGTTCTCGACTGTTGACGCATCCATCTCCGGCTCTTTTCCACGGCAATGTGGGGGTAGTAGTTGCCGTCACGCTTGTGTAGGGTTGCCTCGCACTGCTCCCACTCGTCACTGCCCCAATACTCCTTGAAGGGCGTTCCCTCATCGTCTTCGGGTGTGACGTACTCGGCGCGAACGCGTCCGTCAACGGTGGCGCGTGTACAGTGGTTGTCGTTGTACGTGATGGTGCGAATGCCGTACACGACGACCGTGCCACGGAACATGGGCTTGCTCGCTGTTTCGCCAGTTTCGAAGAGTCTGTCTTGGCAGTTGGAGAGTGCTTCCGCAGCGAGCGACCGTGCGGATTGGTCGTGGTTGGAGTGCAGGTCGGTTTCGTCACGCACGTCGTCGTAGGTGGCGGCATTGAGGTCGCCTTGGTCGGCAATTTCGGTTGGGTCATCGCCCCATCCAGTGTCAGCTACGTACTGAGCGGCGTAACGGAACTGCTCGAACGTCTCATCAAGAACGCTATGTGCGTCCTCTGGCACGTCAAGCTTGACTTGGATGTTACGAACGACCGCACACCTCATATGTCTATCTAGTATTATTTAAATATTAAGAGCGCGTTGGGGAGCCAGCCGTGCTATTGTCGGTGGATTGTTGCACGGAGCGTACGCTCCTCCTCCCACGGCTAAATCCGTGGTTTCCGCGCTGTATCTGGATGACGCGCTTTGCAGATACAGGTGTATCCACAGGGAGTAGTCTCTACAGGCATTGACGAATCGCTTTGCGATTGGTTCACCAGCCAGAAACCCACGGTTCTGGTGATGTTGATTCGGAGCATCTCCCTCGTAATCGCTTCTTAATACCACAAGAACGGATGTCTCGCGCCGTGTTTGCGTCTCTGTCTGCTTCAAATCTACACGCTGGTCCGGCGTGTTCACAGGCGGAACGAGGCGGGTGTCCCGACCTTTGAGGACGGGAGGAGGCCGGTACTCAATGACACAACCCACGCTACGATAGCACGACTGGCTCCCAAATATATATGTAACACTGGACATATATGTGAAACATAGTGAAAGACCGTCGTACCGCCGTTATCAAACTCGACACTCCCGAAGGAGCAGATAACACCCTTCTGGAGACTGTCGAGCAATTCAACCACTGCGCCAACACCGCGAGCGAGTAGTGCTGGCACGGCGACAACGACTACCACGTCACTTCAAAAGCGAAATCCGAACGCGCCCTTGACGACCGACTCCGCAGCGTGAACGACGCGGCTTCCCACGTGGAGAGTACCAGCTAAGTGCGACTGTTACTGACAGATGGTTTCAGTCCGTGAAACGTTGAGGCAAATCATCCTCTGCCGGTTTTAGCGGCACGCTTTTCCCCACGGGTCAGTCCGGTGTTGATTGCCTGTCGATGGACCGGGGTACTCGCTCGGTGCTTTCCATGTGAGTTGGTCGCCTCGCTAGTCGTTCTCTTTGCGACCAGAAATTATTGATGGCTTGTCATAAAACCGCTGAACAACTTTCTGAAGACCGCTCAAGCAAACTATCCGATTTGTGTGTACGTCACGTCGGCGAATCAGCTGACTACTCGAAGACTACAAAGTTGATACGCGCTCGCAATTAACCGCCTATTATCATGCCCGTAGATGAACAGCGCTCCGTTGAGGAACAAATTCTTGCGTACTTGGAACGCTGTGCGACCGATGGGTCGTCATTCACGAAAAGCCGCCATATTGCTGACGAACTCGATATTTCAGTTAAACGGGTTGGGACGATTATGGCAACACTGGAAGCGGACTCTACGGCCGTCCACATCCATCGATGGGGTGGTGGTTCTGATGGGATCACTTGGTATATCGAGACTGGGTCCGATTCTCGAAATAACGGTGCATCAACGTGAATGCGTAGTTTCATACTGATTGGGGTTAATGGAGCGTGTGATGGGTAGCATTCGTATTGTCCTCGCGGTTTTCCTCGTTATTGGTGGGGGTATTTTCCCACTATTCGCTGGTGGACTTGCGGCCGGAACTGCAATTGAGCCACCTGCTAACTCTGCTACGGGCGTTGAAAACCGATATGAGGCCCAATCAACGACAAATCTTGTGGTTGCTGTGAGTGGGACGGTGCTGCCAGATGGCGGCGAAATTACAACAACAAACAACCCGACACTCTCACTTGAGCTGGCGAGCGATTCAACGGTTGAGGTCGTTTCCGTCCGTATTGATGGGACAACTAGCCAGTCATATGTCCCGAATGCGACGACGCTCCAAGAGACGACCACGCTCAACCTTGATAGTGGTTCGCATCAACTGTCGATTATTGTGCGAACAGCGGATTCTACGATGTCGTATTCCGCGACAGTTATCGAAGATTCTGCGGCTCCGTTGATGACATTTGAGTCCCCAATTTCAGCGGGATTTGTTGGGGAAAATGGAACGTACGAACAATTAAATGAGTCGTACACACTGAACCAGTCAAGTGTTCGACTAACGGGGAATATCCAAGACCAATCCGCCATCAAGAGTGCCCTTATTACGCGGACATATAATTACGAATATGGTGGGCCACAAACAGCCAAACGCCAGATTAAAATCACTGAGTTAGCCAATAAGACGATTTCACAGCACCTTCGACTGGGGCCATTTCAGCCAGATGTCGGTAGCGGTGTGAACACACTCACTGTTGAGTTGCGCGATGAGTTTGGACATATTCGAACGTATGAAACGGAGATCCGTGTGACAGATACCGCTGCGCCAAATATCACGATCGCTGAGCGAAAACCAGTCGCAACGCGGTCAGCAGTGAAGATTACTGCTCAAGCAAGTGACCGTGTTGGGCTTACCTCTGTTGGATTCCGACTTGGGCCTGAGAATGGTTCCGGTCAACAGTACATCTACGCCGAGCGGAATCCGATGAAGCAAGCAATTACGAAAACCGTTACGCCAACTATTGACGTTATTGATGGGACACGAAATATCACCCTCCTTACGACAGATTACGCCGGCGAAACCACAGCACGAGAAGTTTCTGTTAATTACACGGAACTGGTCACACCACAGATTCAATTTAACGAAGCTCAAACTGGATCGGTCGGCCCACAAACGGTTCAGGTTGCGGGGCGTGTGGATGCCGGCCAAATTACGCGAGTGCGTGTCGAAACACTTGGTCCAGATGGCGACACGCTTGACCTGAATTCTGTATACAGTGGTGGTATTACGGAGAACGTTTCATTTACGGAAACACTAACAACGGACATCTATCCAGCCACAATACAGGTCAGAGCAGTCGATACAACTGGTACAGAGCATACAAAAACCATCGAAGTTGCTCAGTCAGAACCGATCGAGACCTCGACTGGAACAACGACTCAGACTACCCCACAAGTAACAATCGAACAGAACCCACCATTAGCCCCAATCCGGGACTCCTCAAACAAAGGAATCCTATCCGCGATCGTGGAGAATCTGGAGATGCTCGCGATTGGAGTCCTCCTCTTATTGGGTGGTGGAATGGTCTATACTCGGCTTACGTGAATCGCCTCGGGGTCAAGCCCCGAGGCATTCTCCTATACCGCTTGTAAACTACCCTACACTACTCCTCGGAGCATACGCGCCTCGGTCCTTGAGGAGGGACTTTGATGTGGACCCCAGCAATCAGTCGCCAGTAATCGGCTGGTAACTCCCGCTGTTCAACGTCTCACCAGCCACATGCACGTCTACTGGTGCGTCTCCTCTCTCCAACTTGGGCGAGGAACAAGTAGAGTACAAAGCCGAAGGTATCTCGGTGAAGCAAGTCGGGCCGGCATACACGTCCAAACGATGCGCTGAGTGTGGGACCAGAAGCAAACGTGGACTACAATGCGGCAAAGAACATCGGGATGCGGTATGTCCGTCGAGGTCAACAGTCGTCCCGGTGGACGGGCAACACCAACTTGTCCTAAAGTCTGGAACTGTGGCACCAAGTGGCAGATTGACTGCCCACTCTGATGGGTTCGAGACCGAGTTCATGGACAAGCCCCTTCCTCAACGAGCCAACCCGTCCGGGTGAGCGAAGTAGGATTGGCAGTGGCGTGTGAGCCGTTGAGAGCGCGATAGGTGGGCTAGTTCTTGAGTTGAACGGTCACATATTTCACCACATGGACCGTATTTGAGCTATCAGGATGACCGAGGAAGAAATTATTACGGCACTCCGAGAGTTAGGCTTGTCAAAATATGCCGCAGAGACGCTTCTCGGGCTACAGAAAGTGTCTTCTGCAACGGCAAGCGATATTGCGACTATAACTGATGTCCCACGTTCGCAAGTGTACGGTGCAACTGAGGAACTTGAGCAGTCTGGGTTAGTGGCCGTCCAGGACACGAACCCGAAAGAGTTCTCCGCTGCGCGTCCCGAATTAATCGGCGATATCTTGCGCACACAATTCGAAGAACAACAGCAGCGCGTGGTTTCGCGGCTTCAATCGCTCGACGTGAGCTCTGAGCAAACTAATCCAGAGGATCACATTTGGCGCACCCGTGACACCGCTGCGATATCAACACGGGCAATCGAGTTAGTCCAGGAACTGGCTGGACCAGTTGTGTACTTCAATTCGTCACCTTCATCGGTGTCTGCTGAGCTTTACGCTACTCTCGAGGACCAAGCAGCGTCTGGTCAATCGGTCCAGCTTTATGGGCCTCCACACACGGCAAGTCAGTTTCCGCCGTCACTACCGGCAAACTCGACTGAGCTTCCGGACTGTTTTTCGACACGTTGTACTCAAATTCTCATCGTCGGGTATCGTGCAGTCCTGTTCGTGGTTGCTTCTGGTCAAAGTACACCCGCCGAAACAGCGTTTGTAACTGCGGAAACAGACAGTTCAGCGGTTTTAGCAGCCGCTTTCCGGTCCTTACTGTTGTAGGCGAGTTCCTGAGTGGGCGTCGCCCAAGCACGTGCTTGTGTCTTCTCGGTTCGTATTATTTCTTGACTGTCTAGCATACCACCCATTTTAGGCCAACCTAAATAGGAAACATTAAATATTGTTTAGGCTACCCTAAAACGCATGTCGAGAACACTCTCAGTTGGCACAACCAAAAAACAAAGCATCTTGCTTGTCGGAATCCTCAGCGTCGCATTCCTTGGTGGTACTGGAACGGTCGCAGCAACACAATCAGAGATGTATGTGACGATTTCTGATGTCGCCGTCTCAAATGAGACACCAACAACCGCCGATTCGATAACAGTCACCCCGACAATCCACTATTCGAGTGAACGTGCTGGTGGGTTCCAGATTACTGAAATCGAATTAATTGCGCCTGGCCATGGAGAGATATCGAAAGTAGACGATGTTGGTGCGATTGCATCTGGTGAATCCCTCGAAGTCCCACTTGCTGCAACGTTTGATACAGCTGGTAAGAAACGATTACTAGTGCGAGTCCGCGGGATCAAAGAAGACGATAATGGGACAATTGAACAGATCGGCTCAATCGAGCGACCGGTCTACATTACCGTTTCAGAACCTGCCTCGCCCGAACCTGTGGTCTCTCCCAGAATTCAGATCAACACCAACAACATGGTTGCAGAGGCGGACAACTTAGTATCGGTCACGGTCTCAAATGGGGATAGTGATTCAATATCGGATCTTGTACTCAATCTGACGAGCGAACAAGAGAATATTGAACCGAAAACGAAGATTCGACCGTCCTTGGCCGCAAAAAACATGACGACGATGACATTTAATATCCAGCCTGAAGATTCGGTTCAAACAACGTTACATGCAACACTCAAATATAACAACGGTCAATCTGTTGAGGTGAACAAAAAACTGCAAGTCAACCCACTCCATGAGGATGTTAACCCGTCTGTTTCGATTGTCGAAAATAACGGGTCACAGACACTCCAGTACCACGTCACAAACCTTGGAAACACGCCGATTCAGGACGTCTCTGTGATGGCAGCAATTAACGAAAACGTCCTCCCGACGCGGGCAATTGACATGGTTCCACCGTCAACAACGAGAACTATTACCGTTCCGGTTAGTGCTGTCCCAGAAGGAGAGTACCAAGTTAAAGTGACGTATAGATTACACAGCGAAACGAAGCAGGTTACCCAGACAACGTCACTAACTGCATCAGCTGAGAACGATCGTAACAATGGAGCCGTACAGTCGCTTACGATGTCGCCGATTAAGAGTAGTGGTGGCTCAATCGGAATAGTCGCATTGGCACTTATTGCGGGTGGTGGGTCAGTCGTTGGGTACCAGCGGTATCGCAGCCAGTAGCTAAACTTTGATGGCTCCTCAGTGAACACTGGGTCTAGAAATACGTGTGGGTAAGACCACGAACCCCTCAGCCACAGTTTATCGCGGAGTAACTAATCGAGTTCGCCGTATCCGTTCTTCCGCATCAATTCAGCCACGTCTTCGACGTTGTTGAACGCCGTGAGGAGTGCGTACTCTCGGGCGTCTGTCTTCGCGATGTTATCGGCCCCAGTTCTGATGCTAGCTGGTTTCGGAACTCCGATTTCTGAGAGACAACCTTGTCGCGAGCGAACAACTCGAGATGGTTGTCTCGTTCGTCTCCAACGTTACTCCGGCGAACAAAGTACGGATACCTTGATGAACTCCCGCTGGACTTCGTTCCGGACTCGGTCGTCGACGTACTCGAACTGGCCGCATCATCTTCTTCCGAGTTATCGACTGCCTCGGTGGTCGCAACTTCGGCAGTTGTTGGTTCTGACTCTTCGCGCTGCTCGCTAGACTCGGATTCTGGACTGTTATCCGAGTCGTCTTCGTCACCGAAATTGAGGTCACCAGACCCTTGCTTCATTCCACACATCACTTAGTCACCTCCAGCTCTTGGGCGATCGCGGGGCGTAACGTCACATTCTCGTGGTTCTGGATATCCAGCGTGAGCTCTTCTTGAATATCTGCATCGAACGTGTCTGTGGCGATAAAGTACGCCAGCGTCCAGAGATCTTCCAGAGTGTCTCTTTCCCGGTCAGGAACGCGACACTGCCCTGGCTCAGACACATCTCACCGTCAACCTCATGCGTTTTCCAGCGCTCCTCGACTACTTTGAACGCCGATCTACGAGCCTCCCACATCTTGTCCATCATACTCTCGCGGTTGGCTATCGAGACTGGCGTCGCGAACTCGGCTGTATCCTCGAACTTTTGCTGATACTGCCGGTGTGCGTTTGTTTGCCCTACGCTGCTTGGGACCACGCAGGAGAGTCCGACGTAGATGTCTAGTCGTTCCTCCATTCCAGTGACCAACTGTTCGAGGCCATCGAGACTCAGGTTCCCTTTGCCTGCAGGTTTGACGGGTGTGACGAGTGTTCTAAGGCATAGATTGAGTTGTAGAGAAGGTCTTCTGCCCGAGCGTTAGGGTCGGTCAGGATAGCGTCGTACTCCTTGTGGAGATCTTCCTGTTTCCAGAGGAGGTCGTGGAGGAGCTCGAATCGCGGGTAGTCCTTTTTATCCATGCCTTCCATTTGGGCCTCGTAGGTGATTTTCTGTTCGAGGTTGCTGGTGAAATCACCGAGCAGATCATGACTCGAGACGACGTCGTCGCCCGAACTGTTCGTCTTGATCAAATCCTCGAACGGGCCCTTCGGTCGCTCTGGAATGTGGCGGGGTGCGGACTGGGTAGACGCCGTCACGCAGGAGTCGTGGGGCAGCTGTTGCGGGCGGCCAAGGAGGCGAACAGCAGCAGCAGGGCGCTGGAACGAAGAGGAATGAGACAGCAGACAAGCACAAGCATGAGCCGGATTTGGATTTCAGGCCGCCGCGTGGTCGTCGTCGTGGCCAGCAAGAACGCGCAGCGAAAGTTGGCGGTGCTGCCCGGTTGGCGGCGAAGAAGCCTGTTGATGGGGCTGCGCGCGCCACACAGAGTGCGATTCGGAACAAACGCAAGGGCGGGTCAACAGTCCGTGGGATGGGCAATGATGCGAAAGACGCAGCCGTGCAGGGAGTGAGTGGGCGGCTCCGTGGGGTTGAACAGCAGATGCGAGCGTGGAGTCGGAAAGTCCGGAAGAAGTTCACGCCGAGTGGTGATGGGATGCCGTCGACGGGCCGGTCCTCCCTCGACGACTACGCGAACTCGGACACGACACCACCTCGGGGGACGCAGGGGATGTTGGTAGCCCCGAGATCGACCACGAGTGGATGAATGACTTGTCGACGGAGGATAGGGCATGGACTGAAGACTTGGGTGGCGACGGTAACAGCAGTCCGTCGACGGGAGGGCCCATAGATTGCGGGCGGGATAACCGGGAGATGGCGAGCCGACACTCAGACAACCGAGTTCAACACCATAGGGAGGACCGGCCAGACCCTACCGAGACCAGTGACGGCGACGAATGACTTACTTAAAATTCAATAGAACCTCTCAACGATGACGAACGATTACACCGTACTGGACGACTTTGCGGGACGTGGTGAAGCGCCACACCAAGAAATTGCTGAGCAATTGCTTCCGAATCTGAAAGAGGAGATGCCTGAAGAGCAGTATGAGGTTGACTTTACGGCGGATCTTCAGCTAGCAGTAATCGACGTTATCACGCGAGACCTATCCGCGAATTTAGCTAGAGCAGATTGGGTTGGATGGGGTTCGAGGAGCCGGAGGATTTCCTCGATGCTGAAGCTGTTTCTGAAGCGATTGCTGACCAAGCTGAATGGTACTTCGAAGACGACCAGATTGGGAAATCATGGGATATTATGCAAGTCATTCTGGAGTACGCCGAAGAGTACGACCTCGTTGAACGGAACGAGAAGCAGCGTAAGCCTCTAGGGGAATTAATTCTTGCCAGATTCCTCGTGGAGCCTTTTGACGAGAGTAATAACAACGAATCAAGCATGAGTAGTCAGGTTTGGCAGGCGCGGGTTCGTCGCTAGACGAATTCTTTGAGTCAAGAGGAAGGCTTCGAGCCGGCAGGCCAGACACTATGATGGCTAGCTGCTTAACCGACACCTCGTGACCAGAGTTAGTGATGTTGGTTGATCCGGTGATTCGGTGCCGTGGAAACTCCCGCCGTTTACGGCGAAGAGGAGGAGGACACAATCGATACGTTTAGGATATGCGCGTAGAATGTTTGCAGTGTCGTTGGCCGCGATGAACGGTGTCGTCGCACACATTCGTCTGTCGGCGGCTAACGACACCCGCCATTAAGGAGACAACGGGCAGCACACCATCCCACGCTGCCCGTCCACAATGGCATTCTATCACAATACTGATTAGACCTCTTAGGACGTCTTCGCAAGATCGTCCTCAGTGACCTAATTACCTCCACCAACCGACGGCCGGATCTCGTCACAGAGAAATCCTTGGTTGGTTGAAACATCTTTGTCCACACGAAAGAAGAGCTTGCGTGGCGTATCACAGTCGACAAAGCCCTCCTTACTGACGCCTCTCTCGCAAATAGCTTAATTGCCCTCGGCGCGCTCAGTCTATCGCCAGTATATGTTTCTACCACGTTGGTCGCAGAACGGTAGAAACCCAGGCACGAGCGTGAAATCTCTTCCAGTGCTTGTTACGGCCACAGTCGGGTGTCGCGACGTGCTAACGTGAGCACGATGAGCGCAGGTTCTTCGCCAGACGAGCCTCCGACGAGTTCGATGTTCAAGTGGATGCGGTCGTAGGGGACGTAGGGGCGTTTTGCCGACCCGTCCTCCACGAGGAAGACGAGGCCGTAGTCCGCGAGCTTGGTGACGTCATCGTGGACGGAGTGGTAGTCGCGCTCCAGGGTGGTTGCGAGCGCGGAGATGCTGTCCGCAGCGCCGTCCATCGAGAGAAGGACGTCGAGGAGTTCGAGGCGGCGGTCCGTCAGAATCTCGCGAAGCTCGGCCACGGATGCGAAGGAGACGACGGCGGGCTGGTCGTTGTCGCTTGCGACGGCGTCGGCCGCTGCCTGGACGGTGGAGTGCGTCGTCTCGAAGTCCTCGATGGTAACGTGGAGGACGTCGGGGTGGGGGCGGTCGCGGGGGTCGCTGTACGTCTCGGGCCAGCCGTTGCCAGTACGGTCACTCATTATCTTGGGAAAGTGATCACACAAACGCGCTGTACTCTTGGGAGAACCGCCGGTAGCCGCTCGCGCCAGCCTCCACAACAAGCGTTTCTGCCATCCGCGTATGTGCGAGGCGGACCGTGTCCAGGACGTCATCCGCGAGGTCGAACTGTTCCTGCAGACTGGTCCAGTCGTGGTCGGGGACGACCAGCACGCGGCAGTCGTCGCCGTCAAGGAGGATGGCCCGCACGTCCGGCGTGTGCAGTCGCACATGTCTGGTGGCGAGGGCCGCGAGATGGAGCAGTTCCGGCTCTATGTGCCGATGGCGGCCGTCGACGCGCTCGGGTGGCAGGACGCGCCGCTGCGGATCGGCGCCGCACACGACCGGCTTGTTCTCTCGCGAGCTAGCGGCGCCGGCCTCGAGGAGTAGTCGTCGCTGGTCGGCGTTCGCGATAGGTCGCGATGAGCGCCCGTAGTGTTCCCATCGACCAGTCCCGGAGAGATGTTGGTTGTTGCTACGTGCGACACCACTACGGACGCCACAGCAGCCGCTCAGCGTGTGAGGAAGCGAGGGAGCTGGTGTGTCCCAGTGGTGGCACAAAGCGACACTCACCAGCCCTCTCGCATTCCCCTCTTACCGTTAGGTCGGTAAAAGTATTCGGCAATCATACTGCAGGCGACCTCCACACAGTACACAATTCCCAAACATCGCGTAAACTGTGTAACTTACACACATTACCTAACTCTCTAAATTTCTATAATTTATAGAGATTATTTGGATTAGTTACCCTACACATATAATTCCTATAAATTATAGAAATTGCGTAGTTTGTGGAATTCGAGCAAAGTTTTAGGATGGCGTGATTTATAGAAATTACTACGATGAGCGGCCCAACACCACGCGCGGTCTCGTTCGCCATGCTCAAAGGCGGCTTCGGCAAATCAATCTGTGCGAACACCCTCGGCGGCGTTCTCGGCAACCGCGGCCACGACGTCCTGGTTGCGGACCTCGACCCCGCCGGCCATCTCTCCACCGGCCTCGGCTACTACACGCGCGAAGACAAATCCAAAACCGACCTCGGAGACGTCCTCCTTCACGACGCCGACCCCGAAGACGTCATCAAGCACCCCGGCTACGGCTTCGATTTCATCCCCGCGCTCAACCTCGAACGCGTCAACGACGACCTCGCCCGCGACGACGTCTTCGCGAGCGACATGAAACTCAAAAACGAACTCGTCGACGTGCTGCTGGGCGACGACTACGACTACATTCTCTTCGACGTCCCCGGCTCGCGGAACAAGCTCGTGAACAACGCCGTCGTCGGCGCACCGAACGCGATTCTCCCGCTTATGCCGGCTCCAGAGGCGTTGAACGGCCTCCGTGAGACGTCGAAGAAGCTCGTGATGGACATTCGCCAAGCCTTCGATTTCGAGATTCTGGCCGCCATCCCGAACAACCTCGAACGCCGGATTGACCAGCAGACGAAAGACCGGACGCTGCTTGAGTCGATGAACACCGACCCGACGTTCGCCGCCTACCTCGAAGCCGGCCGTCGCGCCGACTGGACGGGCAGCCAGCCCGAGCTCCACGACGGCGTCGACGTCGCGGACGTCCTCGATGAACATATCCCGTCGTTCGCGCGCATCACGCCCAAGCAGTGGGACCAGATCGACAGCGGCGACCTCCATCTCAAGCCGGGGATTCGGCACTCCAGCGAGTTCGGAGACGCCTACGAACAACGCCAGCCGCTCACAGCGTACAACCCGGAGAACCCCCAGTTAGCGCATTTCGAGACGCTTGCTGATATCGTCGAAAACGGAGGGATTCAGGCATGAGTGGGTTCGACCTTGGCGAGAGCGCGGAGGACGCAGACGACGAAGAGACGGCCGAGCAGGAGTCAGCCGAAGACGTGACCCAGACGCAGTCGAAGGACGCTGCGACCGAAGACGAAGAGGAGGAAGAGTCGAATCCGTGGGAGGAGCCACAGTTCGGGACGGAGGACGTCCAGCCGTATTCGACGTACCCGCGCGAGGATATTCTCGAGGAGTTCCAGCGGACGGATACGACCGAGATACAGCCGTATCTCGTCGGTCAGGACGTCCAGAACGTCGAGAAGCGTGAAATCCACGATGCGCTGTACCGGCTGGCTATCGAGAATCCCGAGCGGGTTGGTGAGCTGATTCTGGAAGCTCGCGGCCTGGACTCGGACGACGTGGAGAATTAAGGGAATCCGCCAGACAGCGTTTGTATGGGTCATCCCCAACCAGCATTTGATTTTGTTCGGTCACTCCCAAACGCCGAGGTAGACAAGTCAGTTTTCGTCGATTGGTGGACACGTACATCACTTGATTTGGATAAATCGGACAACCTTGAGGACCACCCTGAGGCGTGGAATCACGGACTAACGCTCCCTCCGGTACTAACGGAGCTTTCTGAAGAGGAAGCCGTCAGTATTCTCCCGGCAGACAACCGTCTAAACCTGAATGCGCTTGCGATTGGTCTTGGCTTAGACGATATAGAATACGACCCGGAGAAGTTCTCTGGGGCGATATACTATCCTCGGGAGTCGGAAGCGACGATAATCATTTTTCCGAGGGTTATCTTCGCCGTAGCAGATGATGAAGAAGAAAGTATCAGAGTGACTAATGAACTCTCGGAGAAACTTGAGGAGCTTGGATTAGGCGAATTTTCGGATGTTAGTACGCAGAGCGGGAGAGTAGCAGAGTTCATTTAGTAGGATTTCGGACCCGGTTCTCGCAACTGAATCGCGACCTGCAGGAAGAGTTACCCGGCACCGAGCGGAAATTCAGCTGTAGATTGCCCCGGCGTTTCGTATATTGACATATAGTTTAAAGTTGGGTTATTCCCGAGGTTTCGAGGTTTTCAGGGCGTGGGGAGCGCGTTTTCTCCCTTGAGTATTTGGTTTGTCTTATGCCAGTAAGACAAACCAAAACTAAGTGGGTGGCCGCCCTCACCGAAGCACGAACCATGGACGTCCCTCAGAAACCCGCTGACCCCGGGGAACACCTCCGCTTCGGCGCCATCGCCAAACGCGCCGTCACTAGCGGCGAGACGGAAGTCGAGTGCGCCGGCTGTGGCGAAGAGATCGACGCCACCTCCTTCCATCTGCTCGCGAAGCTTCGCCGCGCTGCTGGCGGTGGCCATCCCGCCCAATGGACGTCCTTCTGTTTCCACGATTCCGAACGGTTCGACGGCTGGAGGCGTGATTTCGATGCCTGACGACGACGCCATCCCTAGGGTTGATGGCCTCGAAACCGCACTCCAAGCCCGCCTCAACGCGCTCACACCCCGATATCGACAGAATACCGAGACGGTCATCCGGAACTTCGCGAACTTCCTCGAGGACGAACGCGACGTCGACGCGCTCGAAGACGTCACCGTCACGGACTGCCGACGCTGGACACAGTACCTCAGAGACGGCGCTGAGAGCGGGCTGTCGGCGTCCTCAGCGCATACCTACTACGGGATTGCCCGCGCCACCTTCGGCTGGTGGGTCCGCGACAGACGCCTCACATCGAACCCGATGGAGGCCGCCAGCGTCGAAGAAGAACTCCCCAACGACAACGGCAACGCTGATAGACAATACTGGGACGACGACGCTCGCGACCAGCTTCTCTCGTTCGTCGACGACCGCGCCCACGACGCCCTCGAACACGAGGACGCCGATGCTGAGAAAGCCTTCCGGGAACGCACGCTCGTGTACTTACTCGCGGATACAGGCGTTCGCGGCGCCGAAATCCTCAGCGTGAGCCGGGACGACCGCCGCAACGGCGTCCGCTGGACGGACGTCGATCTGGACGCCGGCGTGCTGGAAGTTCTCGGGAAGTCCGGCAACAGGGAACTCGTGTCAATGCCCGGCCCGACTATCGCGAAGCTCGAACGCCATCACCAACTCGTCGAGTCGCCTGAGGCGTGGCCGGTCATCCCGACCGCCGACGCCGCCACGAAGTATCGCGCTGTTCGCAGCGAACTCATCGACGAGCGCGGCCGGGACCCCGACGCGGTCGAGGCGCTGCTGGACAAGCAAGACGTCGATGTGGTGTTGCGCAACGAGGAGATCGCGGCGCCATCCCTCACGACCGAGGGCGCGCGCACCGTCCTCAAACGACTGTGCGATGCTGCTGATATCGACGTCGACGGCGGATACTTGAAGCCGCATGGTGGCCGGCGGGCCCTCGGAGACGCCCTCTACCGGGAGACGCCGTCGGCTGCCCAAGAGGTGCTACGCCACCAGTCCATCGAGACGACCCACGAAAGCTATCGCGAAGTGAATACAGAGGAGTTGGCAGAGGATATCGAGAACGTCCGCTACGAAAACGAGTGAGCAAGAACCTTCGTTGTTGTCGGTTCAAGCGTTGTATGGGGCAATTCGTTCGTTTCGGAATCGACGGCAGCGTACAGCCAATACTGCTCGTCGTTCAGTCGGATCACGGTTTCGTCAACCGCAACGTGATCCGGACTTCGACCAGAATCGGGCTGTAGATCGGCCTTGTGTACCCAGTTGTGAACGGTGGACCGTGCCCGTTCGACACCGAATATCTCAAGTATAGAGATAGTATTTGAAAGCGATAGTCCAGCAAGATGCAGCTGAATACTGAGCTTCATCAGCAATCTCGGTGTCGCTTCTCGTTCAACAAACTCTAAGTCAATCTCGTCTAAACAACCGCCGAGGCGGGCGTTTTCTGACATAGACACCTGAAAACCGCACCGCCTCACCTTTCAATCCTTATCTGAACACCGCCGAGCGATATTGGATAATGCCTTTCAGTGTTCAACTGTTTGAAGAGAGTATGTTAGATTTGCACTCACGGAGATATGTCGACCTGCGTACGGGAGAGTTATGACAAAGACGATCCCGCGAATACCGGTTCTCGTTACGGCCCTTATACTGCTCTCAGTTTCGGCTATTGCTCCGATTACAGCCGCCCAATCAACACCGAACGCGGACGCATCAGTTACAATCGGGAATATCTCAGTGTCCGCGAACGAGCCGACTACTGATTCAGAAATAATTATTACGCCCACAATTACTAACTCCGAAACGGCGGGCGGGAATGCAAAATTAACAGAAGTAAGCATTCGCAGCCGGGCGATACTCAATACGGCAGATAACCTCGGGCGACTCGGCGCTGGTGATTCGATTGAAGTCCCTCTTTCGAACACCTTCCAAGACCCCGGAACCCACCAGATTGTGGTCACAGCTCGCGGCACAAACCCGGATGGCAGTGTTTTCGTCGTGCAGAAATCAGTCTATATCACGGTTAAAGAGCGCGCGACTGATGTCGGAATCACAGCTACCGCCCAATCCGTGAACGGATCCACGGGAATTGCAGCAACAGTCACACAGTATGGAACTGTGAAGGTAGAATCCGGAGAAGTTCAGGTGCGTACTGATGGCGAAATTGTCAATCGTGCACCTATCTCAAACATCTCGGGTAGCCAGGCACAGACCGTTACTTTCGAGGGTGATGATATCTCCGCTGGAAAAGTCACGGTTCGGGCACAGTATCTGCTGACCGACGAACAGCAGTCCCGATCGACAGCTACAACTCTGCAATATAATCCACAAAGAGCCGCTAATATGGCACTAACCGGGATAGAAACCACCGCCCAGGGAACGACGTATACGATAAGCGGTGATGCATCGAATCTCGGTAGTGGCGATGCAAACTCCGTACTCGTTGATGTTGCCCCTACTGAGGGATTGTCTTCAAACGGGGGCTACTTCGTCGGCTCCATCGAAACTAGCGAGTTCGCGACGTTCGAATTAACAATTACTGCTGAATCAACTGTGGACAGACTCCCAGTGCAAGTCAACTATTCCGTTGATGGCGAACAATTCTCGGAGGTCGTTCCTGTCGATGTGACCGAAACCGTAGGGAGCGATCGAAATGCTGACCGCCCACGGCCCTCACAAAACAATACGTCAGGTGGCCCCCCAGTAACGATTCTCGTGGCGGGTGCGCTCATTCTCGTCGGGCTGGCAGCAGTTGTCTACCGCTGGCGTTTCCAATGAGTGTCATTCAACTGGAGGATGTCGTCAAGCGCTATGAGAGTGGTGCTGAAACAGTTGAAGCCCTGAAAGGCGTTAACTTCCACGCCGATCGCGGGGAGATGGTTACTGTCGTCGGTCCATCTGGATCCGGAAAAAGCACGATGCTCAACCTGATCGGCTTACTAGATTCACCGACGGATGGGTCCGTGTTTCTCGATGGACGAGATGTGACTGACTTTACTGAGGACGAACGCACCGAAGAACGACGAGCAGAACTGGGCTTCGTCTTTCAATCGTTCCACCTGCTGCCGATGCTCACCGCTGTCGAGAACGTCGAACTCCCATCGATGTGGGATACTACTGTTGACCGCCATGATCGCGCCGTTGAGTTGTTGAAACGGGTTAGCCTTGGTGATCGGCTCAAGCATACGCCGAAGCAACTTTCCGGCGGCCAGCAACAACGGGTTGCAATTGCTCGCTCGCTCATCAACCAGCCAGATATTCTACTTGCTGACGAGCCAACTGGAAACCTTGACCAAGAGACAGGCCGGACGATTCTTGACGAGATGACGCGACTCAAGGACGAGGAAAATATCGCCATCGTTGCGATCACACACGACGAGCAACTAGAGCAGTATGCAGACCGAGTTGTTCGTATCGTTGATGGAGTGATTCAGTCATGAGTCTGCTGTCACGGTTTCCGAGCGCCCTGATGGCGTGGCGCAATCTTGGCCGAAACCGGGTTCGGACGGCCCTCGCAGCACTCGGTATCGTCATCGGTGTAGTATCAATCGCGTCGCTAGGCATGGCTGGTGTCGCAATCAAT
Organism: Halobacterium sp. CBA1132; assembly: GCF_001485535.1. Classification (NCBI taxonomy): domain Archaea; kingdom Methanobacteriati; phylum Methanobacteriota; class Halobacteria; order Halobacteriales; family Halobacteriaceae; genus Halobacterium; species Halobacterium sp. CBA1132. The sequence continues at coordinate 17,617 of NZ_BCMZ01000003.1, read as the reverse complement.
CAACAGGCAACCTCGCAATTGGGTGATATCGGGAACGAGGTGACGATTACGGCAGGCGATGACAGTCCCGAGGACGGCGTCACGCAGGAACAGCTTGACGAGATTGAAGGCCTTGTGACCGATGCTGCGGTCGTCGAACAGAAAACAAATGACACCGATGTTTCTTCGAGAGGGGAGGACGTCCGGGTGAGCGTGACGGGAGTGACAGAGGCAAACGAGCTGTATGACGTGTCTTCTGGAGAGGCCCCAGTTCGGTTGCGGACTGGCGCCTTGCTCTCGAACAGTACTGCCCAAGAACTGGGACTTGGACTTGGCGATCCAGTTGAATACGATGGTCAGCTCTATCGAATTCGGGGCCTAATTGAATCCCAGAACAGCTTTGGGTTCGGTGGCGGACAGCTCGTGTTACCGTTGTCAGCGCTGTCCGATCAGGACAACTATGATGCAGTCACAGTTGTTGCTGCAGGTGGTGACGCAGCAACGACAATCGGTGACCGGCTTGACGCCCATTTCAACACGTACGGACGAAACGAGGAAGAAACCCTGAGTATTCGGACAAACGCCGAGATTCAAGATGGGATTAACTCATTCATGAATACTCTTGAGTTAGCTCTTCTTGGGATTGGGTCAATTTCGTTGTTCGTCGCGAGCGTCGCGATTCTGAATGTGATGTTAATGAGTACGGTTGAACGGCGTGGTGAGATTGGGGTGCTTCGGGCGGTTGGCATCCGACGCGGCGAGGTTCTCCGAATGATTCTCACCGAAGCGGCATTCCTCGGTGTACTTGGCGGGCTCGTCGGTGCACTCGGTTCCCTGGGTGTTGGCTTTCTTCTGTTTAGTGTGCTCACTGGCGACGCGATGAGTGTGTTGGCGTGGGAAAGCTCTCGATATCTCATCTATGGATTCGCGTTCGCTATTGGCGCGAGTGTACTCAGTGGTCTCTACCCCGCGTGGAAAGCAGCTAATGATTCGCCTGTTGAGGCGCTTCGAGGTTGACGCAGGGTCGTCTTCGCTGAAACGCGGTTGTTGACATCCGCACGCAAATCCGCCAGTTGTTGTCTGATCGCCGCATGGAACTGCTCGAAACCGTCATGGAGGACCCACCGGAGAGTATTCGCGTGCTCGCCGACTGCCTCGACCGAGACGTCCACCTCCTCCCGGCAGCGGTCCCACCACTCCGACTCAGACGCGCTCGACGAGCGTGGCAATTCCCTGCCCGAAGCCGATACACATCGTGCAAAGCCCGTACCGGCCGCGACAGTCTTCCAGTTGGGCAGCGAGCTTCCCCAGCAGCACGCTGCCGGTCGCCCCGAGCGGGTGGCCGTGCGCGATGGCGCCGCCCCAGACGTTCGTCCGCTCCCAGTCGGCGCCGGTCTCGGCCAGCCACGCGAGGACGACGGACGCGAACGCCTCATTCACTTCGAAGCGGTCGATGTCCCCGACGGACAGGTCGTTGTCATCGAGAATCTCGCGAGTCGCCGGAATCGGCCCGGTCAGCATCGTCTTCGGGTCCACGCCGACGACGTGCGTATCGACGATGCGGACCATCGGATCCCAGCCACGCGTCTCGCAGGCAGACTCCGACGCGACCAGAAGCGCCGACGCGCCGTCGACGATGCCCGACGCGTTGCCCGCGTGGACGACGCCCTCGCCCTCCTCGCGGAACACAAGGGGCAGGTCGCGCAGCGTCTCGGCGTCAGTCTCCGGGCGCGGGTGCTCGTCGCGCTCGATGGTCACCGGCTCCCCGCCGACCGTTGTCTCGACGGAGACGACCTGGTCGTCGTACTTTCCGGCCTCGGCGGCCTCGCCCCACCGCGTCTGGGAGTCGACCGCAATCTCGTCCACGTCGGCGCGGTCGAACCCCCACTGGTCGGCGATGCGCTCGGCGCCCTCGCCCTGAGTGGTTAGTTCATCGAAGTACTCGAAGTACGTCTCAGTGACGTTTTCGGGATCGGCGTAGCTGTGCTCCGGGGAGGCCGTGTCACTTGCCATCGGCACCCGCGTCATGTGCTCGACGCCGCCGGCCACGAGCACGTCGTGCATCCCGCCGCGGATTTGGCCGGCCGCGAAGTTCGCGGCCTGCTGGCCGGATCCGCACATCCGATTGAGCTGGACGCCCGGCACGCTGTCACCCCAGCCCGCAACCATCGGCGCGATTCGCCCGATATTGCTGCCCTGTTCGCCGACCGGCGTCACGCACCCATAGATGACGTCCTCAACGGTTTCGCTCCCGTCGAAGCCGTTGCGCGCTTCGAGTTCGCGCAGCGGCTTCGCAGCGAGGTCCTGCGGGTGGGTATCGCGGAACGACCCGTTACGCTTCCCGAGCGGCGTCCGCACCGCGTCAACTACGTACGCGTCCTGCATTGAGAGCGGGTTCGCAGTACCCGTGCTTTACGTTTGGGAAGGTCTACAGGTTCGCGTTCCCTCGAACGCGTCACGAGGCTATTCGATTCTGAGACAGCTTCGGTCTAACGGCGGAATATATGGGCGGCGACTGCCTCGTGTCGGAGGACGAACCATGTCCGAGACGACCTACGACAACATCCGAGTCGAAAGCAACGGAAACACGACCACCGTGACGCTCGCTCGACCAGAACACTTGAATTCACTGACGCCCGCGATGAACGAGGAACTCCGCGAAGTGGTGACAGAACTCATCAACGACGATGGAGTTCGCTGCATCGTTCTCCGGGGTGCAGGTGACGCCTTCTGTGCCGGTGCCGACCTCAGCCGATTCGACGGTAGCCCGCAGGACGAACCCATCATTCGGCAGCTTGCGTCGACGCTCCACGAGACGATTCTCCGCCTTCACCGAGCCGAGAAGCCGGTAGTAGTCGGCGTCGACGGGAGCGCCGCCGGCGCGGGGTTCGGACTCGCTCTCGCTGGTGACATCGTGATTGTTAGCGACGCAGCGCGGTTCGAATTCGCCTATCCACGCGTGGGGCTCACTGGTGACGGCGGTTCGACGTACTTCCTGCCGCGGCTAGTCGGCCTCCGGCGTGCGAAGGAGATTGTGCTACTCGACGAACCGATCGAGGCCGAGCGAGCGGTGGAACTCGGCATCGGCACCGAAGTCGTCGCCGTGGACGACTTCGACGAGCGGCTGACCGAGATGGCGTCTCGACTCGCTGACGGCCCTACAGCGGCGTTCGGTCGCGTGAAGCGACTCGTAACCGAGGGGTTCGACCGCCGACTCGAGGAACAGTTGGCCGCCGAGACTGACGCGATTGCGAAGGTGACCCGGACGGAGGATTACGCCAGCGGCCACGCTGCGTTCTACGGTGACGACGACCCCGATTTCGTCGGTCGATAGGGTGTAGACGAGAAGACTCAGGCGAGTCGTTGCTACGACTCGTCGTTCCGAAGCTTGAACTTCTGGATCTTTCCGCTCGGATTTTTCGGGAGTTCGTCGACGGAATAGTACTCACGGGGCCGCTTGAAGTCAGCGAGCGCGTCGCCCGTGCGGAGGTAGTCGTCGAGTTCGTCTGCGGTGGCGTCGCCGACGACGTAGGCGACGACTCGTTCGCCCCACTCGTCGTCCGGTTCGCCGATAACGGCCGCTTCCTCCACTGCCTGGTGAGAGAACAGGACGTCCTCGACCTCGGTCGGGTAGACGTTCTCGCCGCCAGAGATAATCATGTCGTCCTTCCGGTCGACCACCCAGAGGTAGCCGTCGTCGTCAAGGTAACCGAGGTCGCCCGTGTAGTACCACTCCGTGCCGTCGGCCTCGCGGAGTGACTGGGCGGTGGCCTCGGGCCGGTTCCAGTACTCTCGCATCGTCGTCGGGCCGGCGATGAGAATCTCACCGATGTCTCCCTGGTCGACTTCCTCGGTGGGGTCGGCGTCCGCTTCGACGACACGGACCTCGTGGTTAAGTGCTGGCAGTCCCGCACACCCCTGTTTGGTGAGCTGGTCTTCCGGTGATTGGAACACTGCGCAGGGCCCCATTTCGGTCATACCATACGCCTGCACGTAGTCCTCGCAGAGTTGTTCCATGCAGTCCTTGAGCACCTGTTCTGGCATCGGCGCGGCGCCGTAGAGCCCGACCCGTAGTGACGACGTGTCTGCGTCTATTTCCTTGGCGCCTTGGGCGAGGGCGTTCCACACGGTCGGTGCAGCGAACAGCAGGCTCACGTCGTGGTTTTCGATGGCTCGTAGCGCGTTCGGTGCGTCGAACTCGTGGTGGATTACGTTCGTCGCACCACGGGCGATGCGACTGAACAGCATCGCGTGGAGTTCCGCGCAGTGGTACATCGGGAGGACGGTGAGGCCAACGTCGTGGCGAGTGATGTTCAGTTCGGCGATGCAGAGCAAATTGTGCTCAACCATCTCCCGGTGTTCGTGGACGACGCCTTTCGGTTGCCCCGTCGTCCCAGACGTGTAGATGAACGCGTAGGCGTCGTCTTCCGCTACGGTGGTCGCGGGCGTGTGTGGACTCCCCCGCTCAACCAATTCGTAGAAATTACTGGCGTAGTCAGGGGTCTCATCGTCGATGAACACGTAGTTCTCAACGGTGGATAGGTCGGGTTTCGCGCCTTCGACTGCGTCGCGCGTCTCGGCTTCGAAAAGCAGTGTCTGGGCTCCAGCGTCGTCGACGGCGAACCGGACTTCCTCGGCAGACAGTCGGTAGTTGAGTGGCGTGAAGACGGCGCCGAGTTTCGCACACGCGTACACGGCCACCGCCATCTCCGAGCCGTTGTACAGCACTGTCGCGACGCGGTCACCCTTCTCGACTCCCAGGCCGGCGAGCGCGTTCGCGAGCCGATTGACTCGTTCGTCGAACTCTGCGTAGGTCCATTGCTGATCCTTCCGCGGGTAGACGATGGCGTCGCGGTCCGGATGTCGTTTGACAGTCTGTTCCAGGGTATCACCTACCGTTGGATGCATACAACTTCGCCCTCAGTTAACATACATAATCTTTTTGCAGAGTTATACGGGAGTGGATAGATACCCTCGGGTCGCAGCCGTAGAAAAGTGCGGCGTACCGGGTGAGGTAACAGGCGTTACGGGTGGCACGTACCCCACTACTTCTGGCGCGTTATTGGGACGTAGCCGAGTGAAGTTTGTTTTCGAAGAGAAAGCATCTTGCTTGCAGGAGGGGGAGCATCGTAGTGATGTATCTCGTTACGTTTCGTCTTGACCCGGGGGAGTACGACGAGGAGTTTCACGAGCTTAATGATGCGATACAGGCGGCTGCTGAGGATACGGAGGGCTATCTTGGGAAGCGGACGTGGCATGCTCCGGAGAGTGAGGAGGTTCTCGTCGCGTACTACTGGAGGTCGTTAGACGCGCTTGAGATGTTTGGCGCGTATTCAGAGCATGAAGAGGCGAAACGGCGGTGGACAGAGTGGTACGATGCCTACGAGGTCACCGTTACGGAAGTCCTCGAATCATATGGAAGTGGATTTGGTGACGACGCTGACCCGCCCGCATAGGAGCAGTACTGTCTCGTTTAAATGAAATACTCAGGATTGATGCAATAAGCATAGAGTGCGCGTTGAGCGATAGAAACTCAATCAGTTCTATCCCGTGACTGGAGTCTTTCGTTGCTCGTCGGTTGCGATGAGGAGAGCCGAAATAACGAAGATAGCGACAACGGGGAAGATGTACATCCAGAGGGCGGCCTGCCAGAACCCCATCAGGAGCAGGGCGCAGGCCCCGCCGACCGCAATCAGTTCCCGCTGATAGAATACCCCAGCCGTTCCTACAACTGCCAGTCCGCCGAGAACCACGAACAACGCCAGTCGCGTCCACGTGAAGCCCGGCTGGCCCAAATAGTAGCCTAACACACCGAGAAACGCCACCGTACCCATGACAGACAGTCCACGGGCGATAGAAACTCTCGTGTCTGTCATCATATATTAGATTCCAAGCGTCTGCCACGTAAGTCTTCTCGCTACACGTAGCAGCTGTTTCACCTACTACGCTGAATAACGAACCTATCTGTTACTTACCGTAGCGTGTGGAGGAGAGCAACCCGGTGTTGGTTTCCCACCCAACACTTATGGCGTTGGCTGTTGTTCCAACACATACGGAATGGCCCAAGAGCCGCTCTTCCAGTACACGCACGTCGAAGCCGGCCTCGTCGAAAACGTCGTCCTCCGGCCGACCGACGCCACCGAAACGTACCCCTCAGGCTGGAAGTACACGCTCCACCTGGGCACCCTCGACGACCTGACGCTCGTCCGCTACGACAACTCCCACGAGGACACCAAAGGTCACGAGCACCACACCGCAGCCGGCGACGTCGACGACATCGAATTCCCCGGAATGGAAGATCGGCTCGTCGAGTTCTGGGCAAGCGCAGACCAGTACTGGGACACCGTCGGCGGCGACCCACCCCGACCGTACTAACAGACCACAACCCACCCCCACACGCCCCAACCATGACCACGCTCCATATCACCGTCGGCGACCAAGAACAGCTCCGCGAGGACGCACTCCAGTTCGTCCAGGATGCCGAGGCCGACAATCTCGATAATCAAGACGGCAAGGCAACCCTGCAGTTTGGGAGCTACGACGACCTCATCAACAGCCTCACACCACTCCGCCTGGAACTCATCCAAGCAATCGCCAAGCACTCACCCGAGAGTATGCGTGAGGCCGCCCGCCTCGTTGACCGCGACGTATCCGACGTCCACGCGGACCTGAAGCAACTGGAAGTACTGGGCATCCTCACACTCCAAGCGGGTGGTCCAAGCGGCGCGATGCGGCCTGTCGTCCCGTTCGACCGCATCGAAATGCATATCGACTACCCCCTTCTTGACGGGGTCGACACCGACGGCGCCTCCGCCAGCGCGTAACCAGACTCTCGTGTCCAAGCATAATACCAGGGTGAGAAGATGACCCCGAAAACACAGACCGAAACCTACGCTGAAGGCCACGCACTCACAAACCTCTTCGGAGAATCGGCCAAGACCAAAATCATCGCGGCGCTGCTCAGCGAGAGCGACGTCGACCTGAACGTCACCGATATCGCTGACCTCGCCGGCCTCCACCGCACCACCGTCTACGACCACATCGACGACCTCGAAGCCCTCGGCGTCATCGAACAGACCCGGACGGTCAGCGGCAGCCCGATGTACAACATCAATCGGGACAGCGACGTCACAGAAGACATCGCACAGCTCCACTGGGACCTCATCGGCGTTATTATGCGGGGGGACTGCCACACTATATCTCCCAACTACAGGAAGTAAAAATGCCGAAGATGTACCAATTCTTATCTCGCTTTCTGACAGGAGATGAGTTGACTAATCGTCTAAATACTGACCTCGTCGCGCTCAGGAGACCAACTCCCATCCTCCTTCACACGAACTTCTGAGTAAGCAGTCGCCTTGTTAAGGACGCCATATTTTGTAAATCGGAACTCAAAGTTCCCGGACATAAAGGCGTCCGTCCAATCAGCTTGATCTTGTTCGCTTTTTTGGTCAACACCAACATAATTCCAAAATGAAATATTATTTTTGAGGATTTTCGCCGTAGCGTTGTGATTTACGTTCTTGACTTCTGATCCATTATAGTCCCATGCAACATGATGATTGAAGTTAGCAAGTTTGACAAAATTGAGTCCACCCTTAATCGTAACTGTGTGGGTGATCTCCTCAGTGTCATACTCTGATTGAATCGACACCTGTGGTGTTTTTTCATTTACCTCAGTGAGAATTTTCCCTGGAGAAAGTGCCTTCTTGTATACCTTTTTATCCGGGTCAGAAAGGTTGTCCCATTCTTTCTTCTGCTTTTTCTCGGGAAGTCCATCGAACCACTCGATATACTCCCAGACTTCCTCGGGTTCGTCTTCATTAAGATCGCTACTGGGTTGTGCACTTGCAAGTCCAGAGGTACCAATTAGACCGATAACCGGAATTGCACCGCTAACTCCTTTTATTACTTTTCGACGTGAGTGTGTTTCGTTGTCCTTCATAGGACGATTGCAATATCATATCGGTGTTATAAAAATATATCTCAAAGTAAAATAGATAAAAAATGTATAATTTGAAACTAGCAAAAAGAAATAAGTATTGGGCTGTTGAAGGTTAATCTATGTCACAAGCCAGTTCAGACCATCTAAAAATCGGGAAAAAAGAGATACTAGCAGCCGCAGTTATCACCGCTTTAGTGTCGATCTATGGGTTCCTTATGGCAGTCCCTCCAATCAAAATAGCATTATTTGTCCTCATACCGCTAACTATTCTCTACATGGCATATGGCGTACTAAGGAATATCACGTAAGTGATAGTCTGCAGGCGCATTCACGAGGCTGACTACTGGATGGAACTGCTCGAAACCGTCATGGAGGACCCACCGGAGAGTATTCGCGCGCTGGCCGACTGCCACAACCGGGACGTCCACGACGTCCACGATGACCTCCATCTGTTGGCCGACTACGAAATCATCTATTTCGAGGAGGATGGCCGTGCGAAAAAGCCCTACGTCCCCTACGATACGGTGCGGCTGGAAGTCGAGTTCGGCCTGCCACGTGGCAACGAACCCGAATCGACAGCATCCACATAACGAACGCAAAAAGACGGTGAGACGTTTATCGGGTGGCTTTGGGAGCTACCGGCTGGAGCCTGCTACGAGGGCTAGTAGCCGGTCGCCGGGATTCAGGTCGAATCCAGTAGTTCACGGGCAGCCGCTGCGCTCACCGTAATCTTGTTCTCCCCACGCGTGACGGCCTCGCCGGTGACAGACCGAAGCAGGACGGCTACGTCTTCGAGATACGAATCCGAGCGTTCCTCTTGGATGATGCGTGTATCCTTGTCGGTGAATCCAACGGCACGATTCCTGACGTACACGCGAGCAAACGCCGCCCTGGCAGCAGCGTCGAGATCGCGGACGAATGTGGGGAGCGCAGTCGGCCGATTGGTGGACTTTCCCCCGGAGGGGACGCCCATCGCGTGGAGGACACGCGCGAGTACAGACCCCGCCTCGCTGGGGCGAGCTTCCGTGGCGCGCTCGGTGTCCGTTTCATGGACGAGCGTGTAGTTGAGGTTCGCGTCGGCCGCGATTGCGGCAAACTCCGCTTGGCGATCATCGTCGAGGACGAAGGAGAGGTGTGCCCCGTCGTCACGGGCGAGTGAGAGGCTGCCGCTGGAGAGTACCCACGCGACAAGTCCGACAAGTGCGCGCTCTCGTTCGGGTGTCGGGTCGGTGTTCGAGAGCCAGCCCGCGGCTTCGGCGGTCTGTATGCCTCGGACGACATCAGGGCGGGCGCCGTTGGTCCACGGGCGAACACGACCTCGAGGAAGATCAAGACGCGACGCGAGCACGTAACTCCCGAGGTCTGGGTTTTTACTCGCGAGTTCGAGATACCGCTGGTAGTCTTGGACTGCGTTGAATGGGTCCTCGTAGCTGGGCGTATAGTAGGTTCGAGCGAAGGCTTCCGGTGTTGGCAGCGGAGTGGTGGGCATAGACGAATTGGGGGCAGACAGGTCTATGGTCTATGTAATCGCCATGTGACTTAAGTACCCTTGTCCGATACTACTTGCTAAGCACGCACCGTGTGGAAAACGAGGGGGACCACCCTCAGACCACAATACATGGGGGGACCTCGTATGTCCATCGGTCTCGTGCAACACATAACTCATGAAAAAAATTAGCTTCGACATTCCCGACCTAGATATGGATGACCGTGGGGTCTCACCAGTTATCGGCGTGATACTTATGGTCGCTATCACCGTCATTCTCGCCGCCGTCATCGCCAGCTTCGTACTCGGCTTCGGCGACTCAGTGAGCGAGAACGTCCAGGCTGGTGCGGACATCAGTCAAACCAACGACGGTAATGCCAGCGTTACGTGGATTAGCGAAGGCAACGCGGACCACCTGAACGTGTCCGTGTCAGATACCGCAGAGGTTAGTTGGGACGGGGAAAATACTGATGTCACCAATATCGAGCTTCAACAAGTTGGAGATACAGCCAAGCTCGTCGATGACACCACCGATGGCGACGAACACACCGTAACGGTGACTGTCACCGCCGTTGGCAGTGGCGGCTCGCGAACCGTCGTCACGCAGGAAGAAGTCACAATCGCGGCTGACAACTAAACGCGGCTCCCCCTCGCGGATCTTTTCCTCTGACGACACGCCCGTAGCGGCCGCACTCACCGTCTTACAGGGCTACTCGTCGGCCTCAGCCTGGACGACAATAGCGGGACGATCGGTCAGCCGAATTACGCGGCCAGTGATGCTTCCAAGGAGCGCTCGGTACGCCTCCAGGTGGTGCTTCGCTCCGAATACGCGTACGTTGATTTCGTTGTCGTCGGCGTACTCAACGATGGTCTCCGCCGGCTCGCTGTGACGGAGAGCAATCACGACGTCGACACAAGGGTCGCTAGCCGCGGCTTCGACGTCCGCGAGCGCGTCGCAGAAGACATCGCACAGCTCTACTGGGGCCTCCCCGACGTCATCGGCGAAGAGTGAGCGCGACAGCGAGCAGGTAGTCAGCGGCCACAATCACTGCTTGGACGCCCCGCCTGAGACTGTTTAACCTTTATACGGCGGGTGGGAGAAGCCAGCGATGGAATGGCTGACCTAATCGTCAAAGCGGCCGTGAAAGAAGAACTGTCCGAGAACAACGTCGCTGCGGACTCCTACGACGCGCTCAACGAGGAAGTCGCGGAACTTCTCGAAGACGCCGCCGAGCGTGCCGAAGCCAACGATCGAAAGACCGTCCAGCCCCGCGATCTGTAGACACCGTTTGTCTAGGCGATTCTCACTACTCAACAGAGTAGATCGAGACCAGTTGATGCGACTGAGAGCGAACTGGCTCTACTAAACAATTAGTTCGATTCTTTCGTCGCTAAAACATCCGCTGAGTAGATGTACAGGTCTACCAGAGGCCGTAGAATAAGAAGAGGAGTGCGTCTACCTATGACAGCGAGGAGGACAGAGTCTGCCCCGCGTAGGTCAGGAACGACCGTTCGCTGCGTACCCTGTACGTAGGGGTTGTTTCACTTGCTGCTCTGAATAAAGAAGCCGTACTCTCAACTACTGATAAGTGCGTACTCGGTGAGTTCTAAACCGGAAACCAGGCTGCGTCGATCTTTGTATGGCTTGCTCTTGTGGAGGGAGTCTGCGACAGCTATTGTCTCAGCACTACTCGGAGTTTGCAGTTGTGTATCACGTCCGTCTTCTCGCCATTTTTTAAGTGGCTAGTGGGTTGAGAAGACAGTATGAGCACTCTCGCTGAGACAATTCGAATCGAGAACGTTGTTGCCTCCAGTGATATTGGCCAAGAACTGGCACTCGACCAACTCGCAACTGATCTCTCCGGCGCCGAGTACAATCCCGACGATTTCCCTGGTGTCGTCTACCGACTTGATACCCCCAAATCAGCCACGCTCATCTTCGCGTCGGGGAAAGTCGTCTGCACCGGCGCCCAAAGCATCGACGATGTCCACAACGCCCTCAACATCGTCTTCGAGGATCTTCGCGCGCTCGGTATCGACGTCGCCAGCAATCCACCAATTGACGTCCAGAATGTCGTTTCCAGCGCCAACCTAGAGCAATCGTTGAACTTGAACGCAATCGCGATTGGGCTGGGCTTAGAGCAAATCGAGTACGAACCTGAGCAGTTCCCCGGGCTCGTCTACCGGCTTGACGACCCAGATGTCGTTGTTCTCCTGTTCGGTAGTGGTAAACTTGTCATCACAGGTGGAACCCAGACAGAGGATGCCGAGCAAGCACTGAGCCACGTTCACGATCGGCTCACCGAACTCGGCCTCCTTGAGTAACCTGTCACGATAGGGCGTACAGGACCGCCCTTTCTTTTTCACGGTAGCCGACATGTTACTTGGTATGGTGTCTGATAATTCGGTCGCACTTGTCACAGGCGGTGGCTCCGGTATTGGACGAGAAACGGCACTGAAGTTTGCCGCGGACGGAGCAAACGTGGTTGTTACGGATATCGACGTTGAGGGCGGCGAGACCACCGTTGCCGACATCGAGAAATCAGGCGGTGACGTGCTGTTCGTCGAGGCAGACGTCACCGACTCCGAGGAGACGCAATCGATGGTTGAGGCAGCGGTTGAGGAGTTCGGCCGCCTCGACTACGCGTTCAACAACGCAGGTATCGGCGGCGATAGCGCTACTGTTGAGGAGTACGACGCGGAGACATGGGAAGGGGTCATTGACGTGAATCTCGTTGGCGTCTTCAAGTGTCTGCAGGCAGAGATTTCTCAGATGAAAGAGCAGGACTCGGGGGGTGTGGTCGTCAACAACTCCTCGGTTCTCGGGCAGGTTGGCTTTGAGACCTCGTCGGGCTATGTCGCGGCGAAACACGGCGTTCTCGGATTGACGAAGACGGCGGCGCTGGAGAACGGTGAGACGGGCGTGCGGGGAACGCTGTCTGTCCGGGTTTCATCGATACGCCGCTCCTCCGTGGGGGTGGCATGGAGGAAGGCTCTGAACTTCGCGAGGAGATTGCGAGTCGGCACGTGATGAACCGACTTGGAACGCCAGAGGAGGTTGCGAGCGCGGTTCTCTGGCTGTGCGACGATGATGCCTCCTTTGTCACCCGGGAGGCGCTCGGCGTTGACGGAGGCTACCTCGCGCAGTAATCACGTCCACAGATAGCTGCACTTGAGGACGGACTCATCGTTTGCCCTAAATCGATAAGTACAGCACCAAGTCGTACTATCAGAAGCTAGTGGTTGACGTCATCTATGTGTAGTCGCCTGTGGTTCACTACAACTAATACCGTCTGAGACTGCTGTAGTTGTAACGAGAACCGTATCAATACAATACTGGCCGAGTACGAAATATAGAGGGTGTATACAGCACGGAACCCCCTCTTTGCGAACTATCCGTCTCAGCTACGGTAGCGTTCCGTCCTCGGCGTAGCAATTAAACCGGAGACTCGCGGTTGCAATTTGCTCGTCCTCCGAACTAATCAACGAGGCCGTGAACTCATCATGAACTGGGGGCTGACCCAACGGTACCGCGTATAGTTCGCCGCTACTGGAGCCGAATATGGAGTAGTCTTCGGGATCAAGACTGCTCATCCCACGATTACTCATGAGTGGAATCGAAGCAACGAGGAAGTCGTCACTATCTCGTATCCTGACTGTGTGATACCGTTCATCGGAAACGGCCTGTTCAGAGACCAGTATCCCGAGAGCGATTTGTTCACCACCACGTATTGGGGCGATCTCACGGAGGTGTTGCGAGCCGCTACCCACTCCTTGACTGGAACACCGAGCAATACCTTCCTCGCTACTGAGACAGCCAGCGGTCACGCTCACGATGCCAGCTACACCCGCAATCAGTTCACGTCTGGAGGGCACAATGCGGGCTATGTGTCCACGAGATGTAATACTAAGGGTTGACGGTACTCGTGTGCGATATTCGGGCGGTTGAAAATTGTCCGGCTCTGTTGAACTCCTCTGATGGAGACCGGAATGGCTTGCTAAATATAGGGGACTCACGGATCGCTCAGTACGGGACAAGTAGTCGGCAAAAAGAAAGGTCGGTGCAGGTTGAGACGGGAAAGAAGACGTGAAAGTTATTATAATCACGGGAAACGTTTTGAATCTTCCCGTCCAATAAGCTAGTACACCATGTCAAAATCGACGGACGAACGAGGGCGGATTTACCTCCCAAAAGATGTCCGAGAGCGGTTTGGTAACCAGTACCGTATCGTCGAACTCCCGAGTCATGTCGCCCTCTTCCCTGTCGACGAGGACCCGATAGCAGGGCTCCGAGCTGCCGTTGGCGATGCGTTCGGAGAGACGGACGCCGCCGATCTGAAAACAGACGCACGTGAGGCAATCTCTCGAGAGGTTCGAGAGGAAGCAGAAGCCCGGACACAGGCCGGTGAGGAGTGACCTGTGTACGTCGAAACTGACTTTCTCACAGCGTTGCTAAAGGATGATGACTGGCTTCAGGAGGCCGCAATCCGCGCTCTCAACGAGCGCGATGACATTCACACATCGATACTCGCATATGCCGAGGTGCTGGTGTTGTTCTACGACCGTGACACTGCCGAGTATGAGATCGACGCGCCGCGGGCGATCACTAACCTGCTCGAACTAGTTCCAATCGTGCCGAAAGAACACGAAGACGCGGTTCTGGCGGCCGCAGCGTTCCTCGATGAGTACGAACTCACACCATTCGATGCACTTCATGCCGGACTCGTCACAACTGGCGAGGAGCGCGTTCTTTCGACCGAGCAGGATTACGACACTGTCGGCCTCGACCGCACACCCTTGGAATCCGCATTTTCGGAGTGACTCTGTCAATACCCACACCTACTTAGCGGCTGTTCCAGTGGCGAGAGTCTCAGACTAATTGGGTCCCAACAGGTCGAATGGTCAACAGCCGGTTCGATTCGTTGGTGTACTCTCACTGCTTAACCAACAACTGCCTCTCCTCTTTCGGCTGTTGGTTAACTCGCCGCATTTTCGTCAGAAGCCGTCGCCAGCGAGGGCCATCCGCCAGACACGAGCAAGTACAGGCTCACGAACATGAAAACGGCGATCCCAGTCCTAGTTATGTACCAAAATGGCTTACTGGAGTGTGGTTGTGGCGGTGCCGAAATCAGTGGTCAGGTCGTGGTACGTTTCGAGCCCCACCTGAAACCGATTCATGATCTCCGTTTGGTGTTCTGCACACGCCATCACTGCAACCGCTCCATCTCTCAGAGGAATCATCGATTGGACTGGCTGCGGTGCAACCCGACAGCCAGGACACCGAATACCCCCGGCAGGGCGATGCTCCAGCAGATCAGCCGTATCTTCCGTGGTTAACCCACAGATCGACGTGAATTCCTCGAGGTGGTCGTCACAGCCTGCCAGCGGAACCGTAAGTTGGTCCAAGAGAAGAACCGAAACCGATTGGTCACCATCCGGTTTGAGGGCGGCCCGGCAGGCATCACAGGGGATGGCCGAGACGTCTTGGTCACCGTCCGCGTGGCGATGATGGCCATCGTCTGAGTCCGTCATCGTATGTCTCCGTTCATCCCCAAAAGGGTAAGTCGTTGGTTACCACCGTATCGTGCTCACTCCCATCCAAATCAACGTGTGGCTACGATACCGGAGTTACTGCTGCTATTGACAACCCTGAAGAAGCACGCAAGCAGTGACCCCAGCGTCTTCGACCGGTTCAACGAACCAACCCGGATACCGACAGTAACTCCAGCATCCACTCAAAGCTGTAAACGGCGATTTCTTGGGAGCCACACTCTGGGCAGTCCTCGATGTCTTCCGCAATACGGGATCCGCAGTCCCGGCATTCACGATACTCTGTCGACGATGATCGTAGCCTGGTAAACCGCTGGATGAAGTTATTGCTCTGTGTGTTCGAGTTCCTCAAGAATAACGTCTGCCCGTTCCTCACCTGATTTACGAGACGTACGTTCCCTAGGGTCGGCACCCTCCGTCGGATCGATAGTTGGGACGTGTTCTTCCCAGCCGTCTTCTGCGTAGGCGTCGTCGTCAGGTGCCGCCTCGAAGAGTCTCACAGCGGCGTCAACCGACGTGAGACGTGCCTTGATTGTCTCAACCCGACCTGGGTCAACGTAGTAGACTCCGTCAGCACGCTCGACAAGGTCTTTCTCGTTGAGGCGAGTCATCGTCTTCGCTAGGCTGGACTCGTTGATGTCAGTCCGATCTGCAATTTCGCGTGGCGAAAATCCGTAGTTGTGATGCCTGACGAGAAAACTGAGGGCTTCGTACTCGCTGGTGTCCGGTGTGACCGGGAAAGGCTCATCGTCGATGAGCTCGTCGACGGGGACTGGCATCTACAGTACTCTGTAGGGACTAAACGACATTACCGTTTTCGGCGAGCTGTTTTTCTCGAATGGTCTCTGGACGCGTCTCGGTGCAGAGAATCCCAAGTGGCATCCATAACGTTCGCAATCAACTACAACTTGTTGAAGACCCCAAACAACCGCGAACGCCGATACGCCGACAACGAGGCGATTCTCTGGACATGGCAGCCCCCCTTGATCAGAATCCTGATTCTACCCGGAGAGAGACGATTCCTCTCCGACTGTGGGGCTAATGGCCGGCAGCAGGATGCGTATCATCGTCGGTGTCGTCCTCGATCGGTTCGTAGTCGGCGTCCTCTCCGACCGGATCAAATCCGGGGACATAGCTGAACCGTTTGCCGGGCTCGCTGCGGAACATCAACGGGAGCGATCCCCGATCATCTCGAGCCCGGTACTCTAGCCGCCATTCATCGAGTTCTAATATGGGCCGAGCAACCTGCGGCGCAGGCAATTCCGCGCGCTCCAGGTCTTTGAGTGTGAGTACTCGTACTTCGAGTTCCCGCGCGAGTTTCTCCGTTCGAGGCGTCAGTTCAGTCGTGTGGCAGAGCACTGGCATCGCGCGGCAGGCAAACGCCACCGTACACAGCCGGAACAACGCCACCGGCGTAATAGGGTCGTCCGTCCAGTCTTTGCACTGCCCGACGATCCAGTCGCTGGGCTCCTGTTGTTTCTCCCGTCGTGTGGCGACGACGTCGACCTCGAGACTGAAGAGGTGTTGGCGTCTCCTCGCTCCGTATCCCCAGCGTTCGAGTGCTCGCTGGAGTTGGTACTCGAGCCACCGCCCATCACTCTCACCACGACCACCAACGTGCGGGTCGACCTCATCGAGACTGACACCCTCCAGGTCGGCGAGCACCGGACTTTCCTCCGGGACCCCTGGAAAGATGTCCCGCAGCGCTGTCGCGTACTCTAGGGCTGTTGTGAGCTTCTCAGTGGGTGCTTCGTCGTAGTGGTGGGGTGCCGGCTGTGCAGCCCGGAGTGATCGAAGTAGCCACGACAGCTGCTGTTCGATGTGCGTGACTGCCTCCGGGTACGCAACCGTCGAACCAGCGGGCTGGTCATCCGCCGAGTCATCATCTTCGTCTGGCTCGAGGAGCAGACGGACGCCCTCCATAATCGGCTCGTTCGCCATGTACAGCAGTCGTCGGGCGAACAGTCGCTGGTCGGTCGACAACGTATGGTCGGCTTTGAGCGTTCCACGGAGTGCCTCGATTGTCTCCGTCAGCGAGCAGAGGTGGTCGGCATACCCATCCGGGAGCTCATCCGTCGTCATCGGTGAGCGGACTCGGGGTGAAGTGGTAGCGCGTCAGTGCCGTCTCCGAGAGTGGCTGGACGGTCGGCTGGCCCTGTTGCTGGAGGTGATGGGAGAGCTCCGCCTCGTTAGTGACGGTGTACCACTGGTGGCTATCCTGCTCGCGGTACCGAAGTTCGTCCTCGACAGCCACGAGGACTCCCTGTTCAGTCGTCCCGGCTGTATCGAAAACGAGGACGTCTGGGTCCGGGTTCGTCCAGGTACCGCGAATCCACGCAAGCTGCGTATCAAGTGTTGGGGGATCGACGGGATTTGGGTAGCGTGGTTCCGCGGGGGCGCTGATCGAAACACCATGAATAGTGTCGCGACGACAGGTGCGCCAGCCGGCGCCGGTCCACTCGATTTCACGCCGCGTCCAGCTGTCGCCGTCGCCGTTGGGCTCCAGAACGAGCCGTTGTGGTGGCGTATCACGTGGAGTCCACTGGAGGACACACGACCCATCACCGCGGGGTGACTCGTCGTCCGTTCGACAGTGCTGTGCAAAGAGCGCAGCATCGATCTGCGAGCGTGCACGTCGCAGTACACCGAGAGGGTCT
>NZ_BCMZ01000002.1 GCF_001485535.1 Halobacterium sp. CBA1132 | reverse complement strand
CCCCCAGTGTTGGTTAATCTGCTATGCCCAGGCCTGCTGAAAATACCATTATTCGGATACCACCTTCCGTGAAACCGCCACTCAGTAGGGATGCGTCTATCTCAAGTAGCGCTCCGCCTATTCAACCGGTTCTACGCGCATTTCGTCGGCCCAGAAATCACCCGCGATGACATCGAGTTTGTAGTACGTCCCGTTCGCTCGGACGAAATCGGTGTTACTCAAGCTCTCCGGGAGTGAGTCCCACTTGCCGAACGGCGTATCGTATGAGCCATTCTCGATTGCCTTCTGGACTGGCTCTCTCACCTCCAGCGAAATATTTTCGAGAGCAACGACGGACGCATTTTCCGACGGCTGTTGTTCGGTTACCTGAATCTCATAGGTGGCTAACGTCGGCCCAGCGTCCCACGAGAGCTGGTAGTACGACCCATTTTTCTGGACGTACTCGTGGTTCTGGAAAACTTCTTTGGCGTCAGTGGGGAAGTACGTTTGATTGACGTACGGTGACTCACGGACAGAGTCGGGTGCGAACCCAGTTCCTCGTTGCTGGGCGGCATCAAACGCTTGTTGCTCTGTGTCTGAGAGCGCGGTGTAGTTAACGGTATTACTCAGCGTAGCGCCAGTCGGGGTCGCATTTGACGGGCTGGACGTAGTTGTTGGGACTGCGGACGTCGTCTCTGTTGGCTGCGTGGAGGGAACGCCGCCGTTCAGCCCGCTACAGCCAGCAAGCAGCACGAGGAGGACGACCATCAATTCACGGCGCATACCGACAGTTCCCGACCAGCAATAAAGTGTTTTGTGGGACGCCGAAACACACAATTAATCCACTTCAAGACTGACTGATTCCGCGCTGTCCTGTACTTACCGAACTACAGCAGAATCGGGTAGCTGTTGAGGATTCCCAGGTAGCCGAGTATCCGTTTTTTGGGGCCCCTGAAGGGGCGCAGGGCAGCCAGTAGCCTCGCCAGTTCAGATGTGGGGTTCAGTAGCGGCGATAGAGTGTGATTTCAGGGACTTCAAAACAGACATTCAAATATCAAGACGGGACCAAACTGAGTGACTCATCCACACATGGGCAAGAAGCTATACTCAGACGGACAACTCCTTAATCGACTCCAGAAGTTCGCTTCGGAACTCGGTCGGCCTCCGTCGCAGAATGAGATGGACGATTCGGGCCCGCATGCTGCGAAGACGTACGGGAATCGGTTCGGGTCGTGGAATAACGCACTCGAGGCTGCCGGACTTCAAACCGGAACAAACGAACCTAACGGCAGACCACCAACCCCTGAAGAGGATCTCCTCGCAGACATCCAATCAGTTGCCGAAATCGTAGGGGAAACTCCGTCAGAGCGCGAATACAGTGATCTTGGCGAGTATTCGGTGAAGACATACTGCAAGCGATTTGGAGGGTGGAATTCAGCACTACGGGCGGCCGATTTTGAGCCGAACGTTGAAATGAACCTCTCCGAAGAGAGACTCATTACTGCCTTACAGGGGTTCGCTGAGAAACTGGGTCGACCGCCCACAACAGATGAAATGGACCGGAGTGGCCCCTACACCTCGAATTCGTACAAGCGAGCGTTTGGAACCTGGAATCGTGCTCTTCGACAGGCTGAGTTGGAAGTCCACTCCGTATGGGATGTGAGCGAGGAGGATCTGATATCCGAACTCAACCGTCTCGCCGAAGAGCTAGGCCATGTCCCTCGGAAGGATGAAATGCGAAACCAAGGGAAATGGAGTGCAGCAGTCTATCAGGAGCGATTCGGTTCGTGGAATGAAGCTCTCCGAGCTGCCGGCTTCGAGCCGAATGAGCGGTGGCGAATTCCACGGGAGGAGTTATTAGCCGAACTGCGGGCTGTTGCGAATGAGCTGGGCCACCCACCGACAACAACGGAAATGAACGAACACGGGAAGTTTACCATCGATCCGTATCAGCGTGAATTCGGAACGTGGCGAACGGCCCTTCAAGCGGCCGACCCGGACTATCTAGAAAACTACCGTCAGTCAGATACTGAGATAGTTCCGTTTGGCTCGAACTGGCCACAGATTCGTGAGGAGATCATCACCCGTGACAACGAGTCCTGCCTGCGCTGCGGTATGGGCCGTGAAGCTCACCGCGAGAAATTCGGTCGTGATCTCCCGGTACATCACCGGATTCCACGACGGCGGTTCTACAACGATCCAGATTGGTCTGTCGACGATGCAGATGTACCGAGTAACCTGCTGACTCTCTGTATCCCGTGCCATCGCCGACTCGAACGGCTGCCAGTCCAACCAGTAGTTGACTAACAAGCGAAGACCCGCGTTCAGCACAAAGGTATCTGCCGGCGAGCAGAGCGTCTACCTCCCGCCGGCGTGACTTCGCGACCTGTTTTTCGTGCCCCCAGAGAGGGCGAGGGCTCCTTCGAAAGCTCTCAGAGGTGACTTCCAGTGAGTCAACAACAGAGTCCCGACAACGTCTCGATCGACGAGATCCCGGTCGATATCGACAATACGCAATCAGCAGAGGTCGATTCCGCCGACGTGCCCAACGAAATCGAATCCATCACCCGTGGGCTCGCCGGTGAGCAGCCGCCGACGAATCCTATAGTGGTTCTCAAAGCGGCCCGGTGGTGGTATCTACACGGCAAGGGCGGGACAGATCCCGCCTTCCAGTGGGCCATCGAGTGGACACGTCATCTTGCGACCGACACGCCCAGTGACGTCGAGCGGTTCGACGAGTTCCTCGAGTACCTCGTTACGGTCGGCTTCGCTGACGAACGCCACGAACTCCGCTGACCGACAGAGCGGTTTTTTGAACGCCCCTGAGGGGTGCGGCGCGGTCTGAACAGACGCAGTCGCCGTGAACTCGATTCGGTGAACACAATGGCCACGACCAGTGACTCGTCGGTCTCCTTCGATCAGACCGACACGCGATCCGACGAGATGAACAGCACTATCGAACAGTGGATCGACGAACTCGTCGCCGGCGTCGACGACGCGCAGGCCAGCGAAGAGTTCCAGGAGTGGCTCGACGTCCAGAGTCGCTTCCACGATTACTCCTACCGGAATACGCTCCTCATCAAGCGCCAGTATCCAGAAGCGAGCCGGGTGGCGGGCTACCGGACGTGGCAGGAGGAGTTCGACCGCCATGTCAAGGAAGGTGAGTCGGCCATCTGGATCTGGGCGCCGACCATCACCAAGCAGTGCCCGGAGTGCGAGAATTCGCCGAGCTATCACGAAGATAGCGACTGTGACTACGATGAGACGTCGCCCGAGGAGTGGTCCGAGGGCCTGGTCGGGTTCAAGCCCGCGCCGGTGTTCGACATCTCCCAGACCGAGGGCGAGCCGCTTCCCGACCTGGACACTGAAGCAACCGGGGACGCCGGCGACCTCGTCGAGCAGTTGACTGCCGCCGCTGACGACCTCGGCGTGACGGTGCGGATCGTTCCAGCCGAGGAGTGGACCCACGGCGAGGCGAAGGGAATCTGCGAGCAGCTGAGCCTCGTCGACGTCCAGCCGCTCGTCGAGGTGCGTGATCGGGAGAACGAGGCCGACCTCGCGCGGACGCTAATTCACGAGTACGCCCACGCTCTGCTCCACTTCGACGTCGACGACGACACCGAGCGGGCGAAACGCGAAGTCGAGGCCGAAGCCGTCGCGTACGTCGTCGGGCGGTACTGCGGGCTCGACACTAGTGGGTCGGCATTCTACCTCGCTGCGTGGGAGTCGGACGATTCCGAGGTCGTTCGCGAGCGCCTCGGTCGGATCAGTCGAACGGCAGAGGAGGTTATCCAGACAGCCGTACGCCAACGGTAAGCTACTACTCGTTGCCAGCCGGCGAGGCAGAAGGTTCGTTTTCGACGATGATTTTCCGCGAGAGTACCTCTATCACCGTCTCCGACCCGATAGCAGTACCACCATCGATTTCTTCTACACGGAGGGTGACGTCCTCGGGGCTCGCACAACCGCAGTTGACGAACTCGTCCCACTCATCGCCGATGGAGACCTGTCCGGCGTGTGCCCGTTGGAGGTATTGGCGGTACGTGTGTTCCGTCATGTTTTCCTGCAGCCACTCGCTGTCGGCGACCCACCAGTCGTCGGTGTCGTCGGGATCGGTCTCCGGCGACCGGAAGGAGACGAGGACTCGGTTCGCCTGATTCTCGACGGTACTCGGATCGGTCGTATTGACGGGTCGTCGGTCGGTTCCGCCCATCAGTCGTCGGCCTCCGTGGCGATGGGCTCGGTACTACCGGTCGCGAGTTCGGCTGCCGATTCGAGCCACTCTTCGACGTCCAAGGCGGCCATACTACCCGTTCCCGCGGCGGTGACCGCCTGCTGGTACTCGCGGTCCATGACGTCACCGGCCGCAAAGACGCCGTCTGCCGCCGTCGCCGTCGTCGCCCACGCGTCCCCGGTGTCTGCGGTTTGGACGTAGCCGTCTCCGTCAAGGTCGACGGGCGTCTCCCGGAGGAAGTCGGTGTTGGGCTCGTGACCCACGGCGTAGAACACGCCGCCAACATCGACGTCTTCGGTTGCGACGTCCTCGCCAGCCTCGTACTTCTCCCTCGGGTACCCGTCCGGGTGGAAGACGAGCGTGGCACCGGTCACACCGTCCTCCTGTGAACCCTGGATCGTGACGAGTTCAGTGTTCCGGGCGAACTCGATATCGTCGTGTTCGCGGGCACGGTCGGCCATAATCTCCGATGCTCGCAACTCCTCACGTCGGTGGACGACCGTCACGGAGTCGGCGAACTTCGCGAGGAACAACGCCTCCTCCATGGCGCTGTCGCCGCCACCGACGACGAGCACGTCGTCGCCGCGGTGGAACGCACCGTCACAGGTTGCACACGTCGAGAGTCCGGCCCCCATCAGTTCGTCTTCGTTCTCGGCGCCGACCCAGCGCGCGCTCGCGCCGGTCGCGACGATCAACGACCGCGTGTAGATCGTGTCGCCGGCCGACAGCGATAGTTCCAGCGGCTGGCCGCCCAGGTCCGCGTCCTCGATACTTCCATGCTGGAACTCGGCGCCGAACTGCTCGGCCTGCTCCTTGCCGCGCTGAATCAGCTCCATCCCGCCGACACCCTCGGGGAACCCGAGATAGTTCTCGACATCGGTCGTGAGCGTGAGCTGACCGCCCGGTTCGTCGCCCTCCAGCACGAGCGGGTCGAGGTCGGCCCGCGCGGCGTAGACCGCCGCCGAGAGCCCGGCGACTCCCGAGCCGGCGATGACTAGGTCGTGGATATCCTGAGTCATTTACTCGGTGTAGGTCTCGATGAGCGTTCGGAGTTGGTCTTCGCCCTGGAGACCGACAATTTCCTCAACCTGTTCACCGTCGGCGAACAGGACAAGGGTGGGAACCCCCCGGACGCCGTAGGCGGAGGCGAGTTGCTGGTTGGCGTCGACGTCAACTTTCGCGACGGTCGCGTCGGTCTCGGCGGCGATAGTCTCGACGGTCGGCTCGAGCATCTGGCAGGGGCCACACCAGTCGGCGTAGAAGTCCGTCAGGACGACATCGTGTTCGCTGACCACGGCATCGAGGTCGTCGGCGCTATCGACGTGAATCGGTTCGTTCGCAGGAGCGCTGCCTGCGTCGGTTGCAGTATCGGTTGCCATCACCTGTCCCTACGGACTGCCGACCATTAAGTCTTGCTCTATTTCCACAATACTACACACAACTCAAAGAGCGGTCTGGGGGCCACGAAGCAAGCAAGGCATAGAAACCGGCGTAACACCAACGTAAGCGCTAGAACGCGTCCTGCCGCGACTCATACTCGCCCCCACAATTGTAAAAACAGTGTACGTATGGGCGGACAACCCATCGCACTTCGACGTCAGTTCCACTCCGATTCGAGCGCGTCGAGCAATCCGTCGACCTCCTCCCGAGTGTTGACTGCATGGACGGATACCCGGATCGCGTTCGGGCTCGGGAGCGAGCGCACGACGAATCCCTCTGTCGCCAGTCGTTCGACCGTCGATTCGGGATCGTCGACGTCGATCGTGACGAGGCCCGACTCGGGCGGATTGGGACTGTAGAGCTGACCGTCCGGGATGCCGTCCACGAGCCGTCCGGCCAGGGTCTGGATTCGCTCCGCGATGCGATCAATTCCGATCTCGTCGATCGCATCGATCGCCTCGGCTAGGGCGACGTGGGGGGCGGGGTTCGACGAGCCGACCTCGAACCGCCGGGCACCGACCGCAAACTCGTAGGGGTCCGCCGTCGGTGTCTCGACGCTCCGGTAGCCGACCGTGTTGGGCGTGAGCGATTCAGCGACGTCGCCGCCGACGTAGAGGAAGCCACCGCCCCAGAGTCCCAAGAGCCACTTGTGGCCGGCTGCTGCGACCGCGTCAGCACCCCATTCGTCGACGTCCATCGGGAGCTGTCCCGGCACTTGCACGGCGTCGACGAGCGCGAACGCACCCGCCTCGTGGGCGATGTCGACGAGGTCGCTGACGGGCAACTGGGTGCCATGTGTCCACGTCACCGCACTGAAGCACGCAAGTCGTGCATCCTCAACGGCTTCGGCGAAGACGTCGAGATCGATTCGACCGTTTTTGGTCTCGACTACTCGAACGTCGACGCCCTGCTGTTCCAAGCGTTGCCACGGAAGCGTTCCGGCTGGGTGCTCGAGGTCGGTTCGAACGACGGTGTCGCCGGGCTCCCAGTCGATGGCGTTCGCGATAGCGTTAATGCCCGCGGTCGTGCTCTCCGTGAGTGCGATTTCGTCGTCGTCCGCACCGACGAAGGTGGCGACACGCTCCCGTACGCGGTCGTATTCGTCGAATGCCACCTCGTAGGGGTCGTTTCGAGTATTCGTCTCGTACTCGTGTGACCGCACGAACTCGTCAGCAGCTTCGACGACGTACCGCGGGCTCGGCCCGTGGGCGCCGAAGTTCAGGTAGACATCCTCGTGCAGGGCGGGCGTATCGGCGCGAAGTTCTCTGGGGTTCATCTCGTTGTCGGTGAATTAGTCCCGATACCGGGCGATCAGGTCGCGGAGTGCCTGTTCGTTCTGGCCACCGCGAAGCTGTTTCACCGGTTGTCCGTCGGCGAACAGGACGAACGTGGGCGTGCTCTGGGCACCGAACTCGATCGCCGTTTCGAGGTTTGATTCGATATCGATCGTCAGAACCGTCGCGTCGGTGTCTTCCGCGAGTGTTTCGAGAACCGGCTCCATCCGCTTGCAGGTCCCACACCACTCCGTGTAGAACTCCACGAGAGTGACGCCGCTGTCCTCGACGGCAGTCTCAAGGTCGCCATCGTCGAGTGAACCCACGCTGTCCGTCTTCGCTGTTTGTGTTGCCATTAACAGACTCTATGCACTAGATCGTTAATAGTCTTGGGCTTACTATACAATATAGGCTGGGTATGTCTTTCGTCTCAGAGCTATTGAATGAGAGTAAAGCGATTCGAGGGCCATCCGTGGATGCCACGAGCACACAATTGTCGGGTTAGATAGCCTCGTTATTCGAATTAGACATCACCGAACGTAATATCAGCACCATCCCAAATGAGACGAGTACTGCCTGTATGAGGGCCGCTGAGAACAGCGACGTTCCCAACACACTGTAGACGAGGCCTTCACAGATAGCTCCGATTCCTATGAATACGAAGCCGACAGAAACGTAGAGCATCGGATGGCTCTCACTCCGCTTGTATGCGTAGAAGGCGAGGTACGCGACCAGAAGGCTGAGAAACAGCGTAATCAACTTGACGACGACGATTGACGGGCTGATCATGTGCTCTCCCGGAAGTTCTCCCAAAGCGAAGCGAAATTATCGGCGAGTTCATCACGTGTTTCGACGGAGAGTTCGAACTCACCGTCGGCGATTGAAACGTGGAACGCCTCGACCGTCGTCTCGAACAGCTGTTTGTGCTCTCCACCGGAGCCGATCGTCGAATGGACGGCAATGAGATCATGGCTCCGTAATGTGGAGATGCGACGGTAAATGGTCGCCAGCGACGCGTCACAGACCTCGCTAAGATCCTTTGCCGTTCGTGGCTCCTCCTCAGCTGCAAGTAGAATCGTGCGTGAGTAGTCGTCCGCAAAGACTTCGAGGAGGGACGCAGACGGATTGCCCTCACGACTCTCCATATCTCTGCATTGTGAGGGCGGCGTAAAGATTCGGTGGTTTCCCCGATTCTGGTTCGTAGGCTGAGATTTCCCCGTTCAGAGAGTCGTATTGTCGTACGAGGCTTTTTGCGAATAGTGCAAACAGACAGCGTCCTTTACAGCCCAGCAACTCGAGCGATAGTACTGATGAGACGGTTTCAGAGACGGCATCTCAAAGCGGCAGTCATCAGCGTCGGGTCGTTTGTGCTGTTCGGGGTCGTCACTGGATTGATTCCCAATCCGGTCTACGTTCGGATGGTTCCCCGAACACTGTTGGATTATCTCTTTCTCGCTCTCACTGCTGGATTCCTGGGCTTCTACGTGTTACAGCGAACAACGGAGCAGCGTGGCGACGAAAAGACTGCAACTGCGGGTGCTGTTCTCGGATTTCTAGCGTTTGGATGCCCGATCTGCAACGCGTTTTTGCTTGCCCTGTTTAGCAGTTCCGCGCTAATGACGTACTTCGACCCGCTCCGGCCGCTTCTGGGAGTTGTGAGTGTTGCGCTCTTCGCCGGGCTTCTGTACGTTCGCTCGCAACGTCCGTGTGAGTCCTGTGAGGTAGAACCGAAGCAGACGGCCACACATCAGTAGACCAGTCAAATGACAGATACTCAAACAGAACCAACCGACGAGACGGGTTCACGGCGCCGCTGGTCACTGCTCGGACTCGGTGGCGCACTGAGTCTCTGTTGTCTCTTTGCCGCTCCGGCCGCGACAGGCGCTGCCGGAGCTACCGCTGCTGGTGGTGCAACGGCGGCCCTCGGAGGCGGACTCATCCGAATACTAGTGGCGGCACTAACAGTTGGGGTTCTCGGCTTTGTATACCGATTTCGGTCAGACTCCAAATCCTGCCAAACGTGAGTCCTCTAGACGAGGATGAGTCACTACTGTCCGGTCTATCCGAACATCGCTCCGCCAGGGATATACCCGAACGACCGGAGCGAATACCACGTCACGTAGACGCCGATCAGTACGAAGGCCAGACTGCCAGCGTAGCGAGCGGACTGTCCGTATTTGCCAAGCGAGAGTGAACTCCCCGTAACGCGTGCGACCACACTGACACCGAGAACGAGTGTCCCCATACCCGCTCCGAATGAGCCAAACACGGCAAGTCCCTGCACGAGCCCTTCCGTCGTGAATGACGTGAGAATCATCCCCAGAAAGACCGGCAGATTACACGCTAGACTGCCAACTCCGTACACGATACCGAACACAAAGAAGGCTGGAATCGTTGCTGAATCTCGCTCAGGGAGGCGGATCGACTGCAGCGGAGAAAGGTTGTAGTAGTACATGATACCGATACCGATCAAGAGCGGCCCAACGAGGAGTTCCATCGACACGAGATACGGTTCGATCCACTGGCCGAGGAGAAGCACGACACCGCCAATAAGCAGATAGACAGCGACCACGCCGGCCGTCACGAACCCGCCGACGCGAAGTCCATCGACCACTGCACGTCGACCGAGTCCCAAGAGCATGAGGAGTGTGCCGACGACGACAACGGCGACTGGGGGATAGTAACTCCCTGTTCCGAGTTTCGCGAGTGGGACGATCAGCTCATAACCGGGGAGCAAAACCCGAATACCGGCAACCGCCATGTAGAAGAGCGGGATCGCCCCGACGAGAAACACCAGAATGCCATTAACTAGGAGGGCTGTCCGGACAGGACCAGACGCGTCCGATTGGTCTGCTCGCGCTGCATCTTCGCCTTGTGTATAAAAGTACGAGAGGTACGCAGGGAGGAGCCCAACACTACAGGGGGCAAAGAACATCAAGACACCCGCAGCGTATGCCGCCACAAGTATCGATGATGAAGCAAACAACGCCATCGGTCACTCACCCTCGGTAACCAAGTCGATCGTACAGTAGCGTGGGTCGCCAGCACGAGCGAGGTACCCAATCAGAAGCGCGAGGCCCCCAACACGGAGCAGGTTCCCGTGAAACGGCATCGCTGCTAATGCACCAGCGAACCCCATGAGGCCGAGAACACCCGCGCCACAGCTCGCACAGCCGGATGCGAGCAGACCGGGAATCGCACTCGACAACCCTCTGGATCCTGAGAGTCCGACCTGAGCTACTCGACCAGCTACGTTCGTGACCGCGACGCCAGTTAAGATTGCATACCCAACAATCAGCCCGAGGCCGATGGCTCCAATTGTCGCGTACGTGTTCGCAGTGAGCGCCACGAGTGCAGTATCGAGATACCCGAGGTCGGCACCGAGCATCTGCATCGAGTACTCCGGGAATGAACTCAAAATTAGAAGGACGTAGGTTGCGACGGAGACCCCGACGAACAGGAGTCCCCGTATCGTAGACGTCAGCGGATAGGCCAGTGCTGCCAGAAGCTGTTCGGTGTGGTGTTCGAGACGCGGTGTTGTCATACGTTCTGCACCCGTGAAATTGCGGTATCGAATCGGTCGTACGGTTGGGCCCCGACGAGTTTACCGGCGGCATCTGCATCGCGATTGTAGAGAATGAAGGCAGGCGTCCCACGGATACCGAACTGTGACGCCCGGTTCATATCTTCGTTAATCGACATCTCAATCTCGCTTCGATGGGTCTGCATACACGAATCGACAGCACTCGCATCAACACCGTCGACGCCCCGAGTGATATCCAAGAGGTTTGCTTTCGATGCCCATCCCGAGTTCTTCGAGCCCTGCTTGTCGAACATAGTCGAATGCCACCGCCAGTATGCCTGAGGGGTGTCCTCTCTCACCTGCCGCCAGACACAGCGATCCATCACTGCCGCGGTCATCGACGTTTTGCCCATGTAGGGAAACTCGATGAAGACAACCCGAACGGTGCCCGATTGGACGTGGTTCCGGATTATCTTCGGAAGCGTATTCTGCTCGAAGCGACGGCAGAAGGGGCACTGGTAGTCACTCCAGTAGTACATATCGATAGGGGCGTCTAATGGCCCCATTATCGGATGGCCCTGCAGGTCAATTTCAAACCCGGTCGTGTTGGAACTGGTGTGGAACGGGGCCGCAGTCGGAACTTTCGAATCCTGGCTTGCGTCTAGTCTCGAAGCTCCGTAGACGATGCTACCACCAGCGAGGACCGTTCCGATACCACCAAGAACCGCACGCCGTCGTGTGATCGGAGACGGAATATCCATACCCGGATTGCGCCCTCGATATATATGGCTGGAATGGCGATTTGCAGGGTCTGCAAAAATGCGTCCAGTGCGGATAGTGGGCAGCACGCTACAAGGGATTGCAATTAGAAGAAGTCCACTCGGTTTTGAAGAACACCAGTTGGAGTCTCCCCATCGAAGTAGTCAGTACAATGTATCTATGGGCGGCTACTGATCTATCTGGAACTGCCACACTTCTGGAAGCTGTGCGTAGACGACCGCGTTATCGACGAGCACGTCGACAGGGACGTACTCGTCGGGCGCATGGACGGTGTCGGTTCCGAGCGCGAACTCGACAGTCGACACCCCCGCGTTTCGGAGGGTCTTGGCGTCCCCGCCGCCCGTGGCACTCCGCCGGAAGACACGCTCGCCCGTGACGTCCGCCGCCGTCGACGCGACAGCTTCGACGAGCGGACTGCCAGGAGCCTCGGCGGTCCCGACGCTCCACGAGACGTCGGCTATTGTGATACCCTCGCAGTCGGCGACACACTCCCGAATCCCCGCGAGCACGTCGGGCGTGTGGACACCCGCTGTCAACCGCACGTCGATCTTGGCGTGAGCGGACTGTGGAACGCTGTTTATCGCGTCGCCCCCCTCGAGGATGCCGAGATTGATCGAGGGATACTGAAACAGATCTCGAGCGACGTCTTCGCCCATCGACGGGCTGTAGTATTCGATGGACTCTTCGACGATCGGCTCCACGTCAGGGTCAATATCGAGGCGCTGGGTGCCGAACCGTTCGCGCACGGTCTCCACGGCATTGTAGAGTCGGTCAATTGCGTTGACGCCGAGTACTGGCCGGGAGCCATGGGCGCCCTCACCGCTGGCTTCGAGCGTCAGCCAGATGCTGCCCCGGTCCGCGACCGTGACGGAGTGCCGCCCCTCCTCGCAGGTCGGCTCCCCGATAACACAGGCATCCGCGTTGAGATCTCCATTCTTCAGCAGCGCGGGCAGGCCCGCGTCTCCGCCTACTTCCTCGTCGCTCACGAACGCAAACAGGAGGTCGACAGGTGGCTCAGTGTCGGTAGCTGCGAAGGCTTGAATCGTGAACAGCATCGACGCCACAGCGCCCTTCATATCGGTTGCGCCCCGGCCGTAGACGCGGTCATCCACACGTTCTCCCAGGGGGTCGTGCGCCCACGCCTCGTCGTCGAACGGAACGGTATCGAGGTGGCCGTTGTATAGCAGCGTGCGGTCCGACTCACCGGGAACCCGAACGAGCAGGTTCGGCTTCGCCGGATCGACCGCGAACCGCTCGACGTCGACGGGAAGCGGGTCGAGGAACTCCTCGATCTTGGCAACGATTTCGCGCGTATCGCCGGGTGGGTTGGACGTATCGATTGCGAGGAGATCCAGACCGAGCGCGACCAGTTCCTCGCGGTGGGTGTGCACGTACTCGGCGAGACTCCCCTCATTCATCGCTCTGAAACCGCGGCTTCGACCGTTTGGATGACTTCGTACGGGTCGTGCTCCGCATCGTTTCGAAGGGCGACGACGAGGCCCGTAGTGTCCGTGACCGGCACCACGACTGTAACTACATCCTCGTAGACGCGAGCAGTCGCGCGTAACGACTGTCCGTGGTGATCTTCGTACGCTGGAATACCGATGCCCTCCAGCTGAACGTTCTCCAGGATCGCGGTGATATCCGCCGTCGTGTACTGGGCGGACGCATCGCTGTCCCGGTACGGGACGCTGTACTCGCCGTTCTCGTAGGCGGCGATGCCGACCAGTGACTCACCGACGGTGTCGGTCAACGGCGATTCAAGTCTTCGCGCCACGTCGGAGATCGACTGATTACTGGCAGTCTGCTGGTCTGATGACGAGTGGTTGTCGGCCATTGTGGGTCGCTCAAATGTGGTTTTCGATAACGGTGCGAAGCCGTGATTCGTCTTGCATTCCGATCAGCCGCTCGACCGGCTGCTCGTCCGCGAACAGGACGAGCGTGGGGACGCTTCGAACGCCGTACTCGGCGGCGAGCTGTTGGTTCGCGTCAATATCGACCTTTGCGACCGTCGCGTCGGTGTCGGCGGCGATGGTTTCGACGACTGGTTCGAGCATCTGGCACGGCCCACACCAGTCCGCGTGGAAGTCCACGAGCACGACGTCGTGCTCGTCGACAGTTTCAGTCAGCGCGGTCTGTCCGTTGATCTGGATCGGCGTCATTGGAGTCTGCGTGGTGGCCTCGGTCCTCTGCGCTGACTCGGCTCTGTCACGAAGCTCCTCCAGTTTCCGCTGTCGAATCTCCTCTAAATTCTCCGCCATGCTGTGGTTCTTCGATGCGCGACGATTTAGTTGTTTTGCACGAATTACACAATACTGTGCTGGCGAACGGGTTCGACGTGATGCCTCGGGAAGTCAGTGAGCGAGCTGTACCTAGTCACTCCGGAGCGGGCGGTTCGTGCGTCCCGAAGTCGGGATGGGTTTCCTGCATCCAGACGTACACGATCGCTCCTGAGACGAACATCAACAGGGCAATTACGTAGAACGCGGCCTCGATGCTCAGCAACTCCATCGAGAGGCCGATGAGGATGGCGCCGACGCCGTAGCCGGTGTCCCGCCACATCCGGTAGACGCCCATGCCGGTCGCACGCCACGTCGGGTGCGCGGCGTCTCCAGGCACTGTCATCAGGTTCGGGTAGAGCAACGCCATCCCGAGCCCCGACACCCCGGAGAGTACAACCCATGGGAGGTAGCCGTCGACGAGGACCATTCCGAGGACGCCCGCGCCGGCGAGGAACATCCCGACGAGGACCGGTGGTCGGCGTCCGATGCGGTCGGCGAGGCCGCCGGTCGCGATCTGGAGGAAGTACATCGCGCTGTGGACGGCGACGACGAATCCGACCGCCGCGATGCCGAGCCCCTGACTGGTGAGATACAGCGGGACGGCGAGCCAGAACAGCGTGTCGACGAACTTCTCGATGTGTCCCGCCTGGGCAGCGGCGAACAGCGTCTTGTCGCCGTAGGTCGCGCGCTTCAGCACCTCGACGAACGGCAGGTTCGCGTCGTGATGGTCGTCGTCCTCAACCTCCAACTCCGCGAGGTGGACCGTCTCCTTGATCAGGAAGATCGAGATGAGGAACGCCAGCACGACGACAGCAGCGAGGAAGTAGAACGGCTCCGGTCGAAGGCTCGTCTGGGCGGCGATGACACCCGTCACCCAGGCGCCGACGGCGACGCCGGTGTACCCGAACGCTTCGTCGATACCGACTGCGAGGCCGCGCTGGTCGGGGCCCGCGATGTCGATTTTGGCGTTAATTGCCATGCTCCAGGTCAACGCTTGGTTGATCCCCAGTAAGACGTTCCCGACAGTGATCCACGCCCAGCTCGGGGCGTAGATGAGGATGATGGGCAGCGGGAGTGCGGTCGCCCAGCCGAGGACGAGTACGGGCTTGCGGCCGTACTCGCCGCCCCATTTGCCGGCGTAGAGGTTCAGGAGGCCCTTGACAAAGCCGAATGAGACGACGAACGAGCCGATGACGAGCAGGGACTCGACGCCGAGGACGTCACGGCCCAGTACCGGGACGACGGCCCGTTCGGACCCAATAGTCAGCCCCGTGGCGAACACCAACAGGACGTGGAGTGAGAACTGCCCGAGGTGCTCACGGATACCCTGTTTGAGGTCAGTTTCCGTACTCATGGATTACTCGGCGGCGCAGTTGTTGGGGCCCAGTTCCAGCTCGGCCAGCTCGTCGGCTGGAACCGACTCTTGTCCCACGTTCGTCCGCTTGACACGTTCGAAGTTCGGCGGATGGTCCGGAATGTCCGCTGCGAGTTCCTCGACGAATTCCTCCCGGTCGCGGCCCAGATCGTCGTTTTGGTCTTTGACTTCAGCAAGGGTCGCAGCGACTGGCGGTTCAGGGGACCCAAGGTCGTGGGCCGGCAGGACGAGCGCGTCGTCCGGTCGATCGAGCAATCGCTGGAGACTCTCGTAGAGTGTTGCCGCGTTCCGTTCGACATCGGAATCCTCGATGCCTGCTTCGACGCCAAGTTCGACGCGTCCCACACTCTCGTGGAAGAGTGTGTCGCCCGTGAGCAACGCCGCCCCCTCGATGTCGAATGAGACGCTTCCCTCACTGTGGCCTGGCGTGTGAATGACCTCGACGTCGGTCTGTCCGACCGGGACGGCCTGGCCGTCTTCGAGGGGTGTCGCGTCAAGCGCGAGCGCGTCTTTCGGGTGAAGGTAGTAGGATGTATCGTGTCGGTCGGCGAGCTCTGCGGCTCCGGAGACGTGGTCGGCGTGGGCGTGCGTGTCGAAGACGCCGACGAGGGTGGCATCGTACTCGTCGAGGATCAGTTCGTACTCGTCGAGATAGTGCGACGGGTCGAAGACGGCGGCCTCCCCGTCCGAGACGAGAGCGTGTGAAAGACAGCCCTTTCCCGGACGCGCGACCTGAACGAGCGTGCTATCGAGGTCGGCTGGTACTTCTGCGTGCCGATGGATGCGGCTCCATCCATTCATTCCGTCGGTAAGCGTTACTGCGTCGTAGCCCAGTTCGTTGAGGACCTCTGTTGCAGTCTGGGAGACGACACCTGCGGCACAGACCGTAACAATCCGCTTCTCACGTGGCAGGTCGGAGAGGGCGTCTTTGGCCTGTTCGGGGTCGTCAGTGAGTTCGTCGTAGACGTCGACGTTGACACTCCCCGGGATATGCCAGTCCTCGAAGTCTGCTTCGTGGCGGATATCGACGACGAGCAGGTCTTCGTCGCCGTCGTGTACCAGTTCGCTAAATTCGTTCGGCGGTAGTTCCTCCATCTGTGTTTCCGTGTAGTAGGGAGACCAGCAACAGGCTACTGCCGGACATGACCGGCACTGTTAATTTTGACGAGGTCAAATGTGTTCGTATGAGTCTTTACGAGGCGTCGATCCGGGTCAAACACGAGTGTCCGTACCGGTCGGTCTCGGAACGCTACCCGGACTTAACGATACGCGAGTGGCCGCTGAGCGACTGCCAAGTTCTCGAAATCACATCCGAGGAGACGCCCACCGACGAGTTACTCGAGGAGATCGATCAGCTCGGCACCGTGCTGCACGAGTCAGCGGACGAGGACGGGTATCACGTCGTTACGCAGTCCTGTCTCTGCTCGCTCGACGAATCGATTATCGACCGATTCGAGAAACATAATTGCCTGTATCAGTCCCCGACGATCTACCGACAGGGCTGGGAGCACTACACAGTGATTGCGTTTGATGGAGAAGACATCCGGGCGCTGCTCGATGACTTGCGCTCTGATAGAGAGATCGAACTCCTCTCGAAAACCTCGATTTCAGAGAAACAGGTTCCGCACAGTATGTTGGCCCCGGTCGACCAGCTCTTCGAAAACCTCACAGACCGGCAGGTGGCAGCCCTCCAGTTAGCGCTCGAAACGGGCTACTACGAACAGCCACGGAAGACGTCGCTGCGTGACCTCGCCGAGCAGACGTCCGTCGCTCGCTCGACGTACGAAGAACACCTTCGAAAGGCGGAGAACAAACTCCTCACGAACGCGGGTCAGTTCCTCCGGTTAGTCACTGCGACGACGACATCGAACCCGCTACAGGTCGAAACAACCCCGCAGGAAGAACAGGCCGCCGACTAACCCGGCCGAGGAGTTGAGATGGTAGGTTTCAGGTTTTCGTTTCCTTAGTTCGCGGCGCAGTTGTTGGGGCCGAGTTCGAGCGTCTCGACGTCGCCACTGGGCTGTTCTTTGCCCCAGTTAATCTGCTTGATCTCGTTGTAGTTCGCGGGCTCCTCGGCGAGACTCTCAACGATGGTCTCGACGAACGTCTCCTCGTCGCCGTCCTCGACGTAGCTCAGCAGTTCGTTCGTCGTCTCCGCCTGCAGGTCGCCGAGCGCCGTCGCAAGCGGTCGAACCTGCTCGTCACTGAAGTGGCCGGGGAGGACGAACGTCTCGTCTGAGAGATCGGTTAGCGTGGTGAGGCTGTCGAATAGCCGGCTGGACGCCTCGCGAACGGCCTCCTCGGAGCCATCCTCGAGGTCGGGTCGACCGACGCTCCGCAGGAACAGCGTGTCCCCGGAGAGGAGCGCGTCGTCGAACCGGAACGAGACGCTGCCGGGCGTGTGACCGGGGGTGTGCAGCACATCGAGGGCTCGGTCGCCGACGGCAATGGTGTCTCCGTCCTTGATTTCGGTGACGTCGTCGAGTTCGCCCGCATCCTCGGAGTGGAGATAGTAGGGCACGTCGAGTTCGCCGGCGAGACGGCGGGCGCCGGAGACGTGGTCGGCGTGCGCGTGCGTGTCAGCGACCCCGATGATGTCGAGGTCGTTGTCGTCCGCGACGTTCAGGTACTGGTCGATGTACTGGGTCGGGTCGACGACGACGGCTTTGTCGCCGTCGTGTGCGAGGTAGGACACACAGCCCGTCCCGGGGCGAACGATCTGGGTGATGCCGTCGGCGCTATCCACGTCGTATTCGCGGTGGACGCGCCCCCAGGCGTTCATGCCGTCGGGGATGGATTTGGCGTCGAACCCGTGTTCGCGGAGGAAGTCGGCAGCGCGGGCGGACGTGACGCCCCCGACACAGACGACAGCGATTTCTTCATCTTCGGGGAGGTCGTCGAGATTGTCTTCCAGTCCCGAATAGTCGTACTGGAGGAGTTCGTCGTAGATGGGAACGTTCGTGCTTCCCGGGATCTGCCACTCCTCGTAGTCGTCCTCGTTGCGGACGTCGAGGACGAATAGGTCCTCGGCGTCGTCCTCGGCGATGCGGCGTGCGACTTCGGACGCCTCGATATCAGTATTGCTCATTACAGCCAATACTACACAGTCTGGCGGATATAAATGTGTTGGGAGCGGGTTATTGGAGGGTTCGCCTATTCCTACGACAATGCCGGTATATCGCCCCAAAATATAATTAGTGGCTTGAAACGGACCGGCTGTGACTGATGTCTGGGTCGCCAACTATTTCATAATTCGCCCACAACTGCCTAGGTATGGGTCATCACACATTCGATGCTGCCAAAGCGACGAAACTCGAGGGTGCGGCGACACGGTATCGGTATCTCTCTCGAGAGGAGCTTCTCTGGGCCCTTGATCCGAATGAATCCGAGACCGTCGCTGATTTGGGTAGCGGAACCGGCTTCTACACAGATACAATCGCGCCGCACGTTGGTCAGGTCTATGCAATTGATATCCAAGAGGCGATGCACGAGTACTACCGCGACAAGGGTGTTCCGGAGAACACCGAGCTCGTGACGTCTGGTGTGGATAGTCTCCCGTTCGAGACCGGCAAAATAGATACAGCCGTCTCGACGATGACGTATCACGAGTTCGCGAGTGCACAGGCCCGCACCGAACTCGCACGCGTTCTCGCTCCCGGCGGTCGCCTCGTCATTGGCGACTGGTCAGCGGACGGCGCCGGCGAAGACGGCCCGCCGTTGGAAGAACGCTTCACTGCCGGTGAAGTGACGTCAGCACTTCGCGACGCCGGCTTCGAAATCGACTTCCAGGCGACCCGACCGGAGACCTTCCTGGTCGTGGGTTGTCTCCAATGAGTGGAATTGGCCCGTCGCGACTTGACGACCGGCGATCCGACGACGATGTTTTCGTTCTCGACATTCGTCCCGAACAGGAGTACCGGGAGAACCACATTTCGGGCAGCACCAACGCACCGGTGTACCACGACCTGCAACAAGGCCGTCTCGAAGCGCTCGACTCCCATCTGGACGCGATTCCAGACGACACGGAAGTCGTCACAGTGTGTAAGGCGGGTATCGTCGCTCGGAAAGCGACCGAGTACCTCGAAGACGCGGGCTACACAGCCACGACGCTTACCGGCGGATTCACTGGATGGCGACAGTACGAGCGAAATACAGTGCTGTATCGGATTGCCTCCTTTCTACGAAAAATTGTCCGATAGCCGGGAGAGTGAGACGCTCCAATGACGAGGTCGGTTTGCACGCCGTCACGGACTGTCACCGATTTAGGGCGATACTCTAGCTGAGGAACGCTGTGTTAACTCTCAGCGGGTGCTGCGGGTTGCGATTCGTTTTCGTACTTCTCTTCGAACTCGCTAATGAGCTGGCCCATTTTCGCGTACCAGTCGTTGAGCGTCCGCTGCATCTCGTTGGTGATCTCGTCGGCGTCACGCGGATGGTAGACGTGGTAGTAGCCACCCTGCTCGTAGTTCACCTGTTCCTTCTGGATGAAGCCCGCCTGGAGCAGCCGCTGGACGCTCCGGTACGCGGTCGACCGTTCACGGTCGACCTGTTCTGCGATTTCGTCGACGGTGAGTGGTTCCTGGCGGTCCTGAAGCAGCTGGAAGATGTCCTTGTCGATCGTCTTGAGGTCGTGGAAACACTCCAGCAGTCCCTCACACTGCATGTCCCGCCGGAGCATCTCACTCATTGATTCAGCCATTACTAACGGAGTGTAGGTGTTAGAGCCTCAAAAGTATTTGCATAGTCGGCACAATACTGTATCGACCTACGACGTGGTGAGCCGGCACCACGTCCCGGTCCGGTCGTTCCGGAGCCGGCAGACGGCGGCGAGGACGACGGCGCCACTGACGAGCAGCGCCGCGCCGAAGATGAGCACCGTGCTCAGCGTGTTGAGCAGGTCGATCCCGTAGACCGTCCCAAGTTTGTTCGACGCGACGGCGAGACTCCCCGCGAGCAGCATCGCCGCGAAGTAGCCCTTGATCTCGTCCTCGTCGACGAGGTTCGTCGCACCCGCCCCGACGCGAGCCCCGAGCGCGCTCCCGACGAGCAGGAACGCGACGACGGGCAGCGCGACCGAGCCCGACTGGGCATAGGTGAACGCGCCGAACGCGCCCGAGATCGTGATCTGGAGGATGTCAGTTCCTACGGCGATTGCAGCAGGAACCCCGAGCCCGTACATCATCGCCGGCATGAGGAGGAACCCGCCGCCCACGCCGAGGAAGCCCGAGAGGACGCCGATGACGAGCCCCACGGCGAAGATAATCGTCCCCGAGACGCGGACGCCGCCGCGTAACGTCACCATCGGCGGGATGTGAATCGATTGGACGCGGTCCGCGAGGTCGCTACTCGTCTCGGTATCGTCGTCGTCGGACCACGCGTCCCGGAGCGTGAGCAGCCCCACAGCGGCGAGCAGGCCGACGTACGCGACGTTGATGATGAGGTCGGCCATCCCGGTGGCTTCGAGGAAGAACACGACGCTCTTCCCGCCCTCGATGCCGATGGTCATCGCGACGGTCATGATCGCTGCGAGCTTGTAGTCGACCTGGCCGTGGTCGCGGTGGCGGAGCGCGCCGATGACGCTCGTCCCGAAGACGAACGCGAGCCCGCTTCCGACGGCGACTGTCGATGGATAGCCCATCACGAGTAGTGCAGGTGTGACGAGGAACGACCCGCCCATACCGAAGAACCCGAACAGGGTCCCGATGAGCAGGCCGAACCCGACGAACACCGCGACCATCGTAAGGCTCAGACCGAGGATCGCCACGGTTAGTCACCTCCGAGGGCGTCGATGACGGTCGCGCCGACCGTGCTACTGAGCGCGCCGTACGCCAGGTACAGCACGAAGGCTTCCGCGAGGACGACCCCAACGGTGGCGACAGCCTGCGCGGAACCACTCAAATTCTCAAGTCCGAACATCTTACACGACCTCCATAGTCTTGTTTCTAAACCCAGTTACCGTACAATACTGTTGCCGGACGGTGGTGTCTGTGAGCTGTAATGGCATGATTAGGTTCCCTCCTCGCTGCCCGTCAGCGAGCGAACGTACCCCTGTGCGTACGCGCCGAGGAACATTCCGCCGATGGCCCAGAGGATCGGATAGTTCCCGACGCCGAAGCTCGCGTAGGCGGCGCCAGGACAGATTCCTGAGAGCCCCCAGCCGACGCCGAAGATCACGCCCCCGACGACGACGTTGCGGTCGAACTCCTTCACGCGGCGCGTGTATTCGCTCGCGGTGAGCGGCGCACGATCGAGGTAGCGCGTTGCGACGGCGAACGTGATGCCGGTGACGACGGCGGCTCCGCCCATCACGAAGACGAGTCCGAAGTCGTCGAACTGGAGGAAGTCCAGCACGACCTCGGGTCTAGCCATGCCGCTGATGGCCAGCCCCAGCCCGAAGATCAGCCCCCCGACGTAGATGACGGGAAGGAACCATGGGCTTCGTGTCTCGTCGCTCATGGTGTCACCCCCAGTGCTTGGACGAGTTGCGCGGTTCCGATGGCGAATGCCATGAACGTCGCGACGTTCACGAGCGACGTGTTCGAGAGGGAGCCGACGCCACAGACGCCGTGGCCAGACGTACAGCCCTTTCCGAGGCGGGTGCCGATGCCGACAAGGACGCCGCCGCCGAGCAGCCGCCACCACTGGACGTCAGTCGTCCAGATCGTTGGATCGGGCGCGAGGACGAGCCCCCAGAGAGCTGCGCCACTGACGATACCGAGTGTGAACACGACCCGCCAGCCGCGCGACTGGATATACTTGAAGCGGTTGAACCGCTCGACGTCGGAGACGTACGACAGCGTGGATTCGAGGAACGTGCTCGCGCCCGCGATGATGCCCGTCGCGAGGTAGATGACTGCCGCGCCGAGGCCGACGAGGAGGCCGCCGACGAGGTACGGCAGTATCCCGCGGGGGAAGGGCGTCTCGAGCACGAGCGGTGCGAGAAGTGGCTCCATCGTTAGTTAGTCATCGCCTCTTCGCTCGCGGCGCAGTTGTTCGGGCCGAGCTCCAGCTCGAAGGCCTCCTCGTCGTCGGGAGACTGCTGGCCGAGGTTCGTCGCGATGATGTCCTCGTAGTTCGCCGGCTGCGGCGGCATGTCCGAAACGATGAACTCGACGAACTCGTCTTCGTCCATGGTGAGCGCATCCATCCGCTCGACCAGGTCGCCGAGTTCCGCGGTGTAGGTGCCGTCGTCGTTCGGCGTCGCCGCGTCGCTGAAGTGTGCCGGTGCGACGACCGTTTCGTCGGGGAGAGGAAGGATCTGTTCCTGGAGGCTCTCGTAGAGCGTGCGGGCCGCGTCCTTGGCCGCCTCGGGGTCTTCGAGGTCGGGGCGCGCGACGCTCTCGGTGAACAGGCCGTCCCCCGTGAACAGTACGTCGCCGACCTTGTACGCGGTCATCCCGGTCGTGTGGCCGGGCGTGGCGATGGTCTCGATTTCGACGTCGCCGACGGAGAGTGTGTCGCCGTCGGTGACTGTCTCGTAGGCCAGGTCGTAGTCGACACCGCGCTCGGCGGCGGCCGCGGGGAGGACGGCCGTTGCGTCCGTCTCCGTGGCGAGGTCGCGGACGCCCGAGATGTGGTCGGCGTGGATGTGCGTGTCGAGCGCGTACACGATGTCTGCGCCTAGGGCTCGCGCGTCCTGTTCGTACTCGTCGGTGAATGCACGGAGCGGGTCGACGACCGCCGCTTCGCCGTCCGAGGCGACGAGGTAGGCGAGACAGCCGCTGGAGGGACGGCGGTACTGGGCGACCGTGGCGTCGACGTCCACGTCGAGTTCCTGGTACTCGTAGATGCGCGCCCAGCCCTTCATGCCGCGTTCGAGGTGGTCGACGTCGTAGCCGGCGTCCTCGAGGTTGTCCGCGACGAGTTCGCTCGACCCGCCCTTCGCACAGAGCGCGGTGATCCGGCGGTCGTCGGGGAGCTGTTCGTGGAGGTCCTCCGGGATCTCGTCGAGCAGCTCGAAGTATGGGTAGTTGACGACGTCGACGTTCTCGCCGTCGATGTGCCATTCCTCGAAGTCGCTTTCGGAGCGTGCGTCGAGGATGAACACGTTCTCGCCGCTATCGATGCGTTGCTTCAGCTCTGCAGGCGTGGTTGATGCGACCGTTTCGTCCGATTCGGGATTTGCCGCGTCGGTCATCGTCAGTCCTCTCTATCTACTGCTCGCAAATAAGGCTTTGTATAGTAGTTCAACTATAGTACAACACTCCATTGGTCAAAAACCACTATTAGGGCTACTGAGACAGTTTATACTTGGACAGAAGGTAGTGTGTTGTGGACTAAGGGAATTACTATCGATATCCTTTTCTAACTCCACCCAATATTGGGGAGTGAAGTCACTACCATGACACAGTACGAAGCCACTGAAACTCTCGACGTGAAAGGCGAAAACTGTCCGATGCCCGTTGTCAAGACGAAGCAAAACATCGACCAGCTCGCCGAAGGCGAGATCCTCGAGGTCCTCGCGACCGACCCGGGGAGCATGAGCGATCTCGGCGGCTGGGCGGACACGACCGACGGCGTCGAACTCGTCGACCAGCAGGAGGGCGACGACGTGTACACGCACTACGTGCGCAAGACGGAGTAAACCAATGGAGAAAATCGGAATCATCGTCGACAACGACAGCCCGAAGAGCCTCGCGATGGCGATGAACCTCGGCCACACGGCGCTCGCCTCCGACACCGAGGTTCTCGTCTACTTCACCTTCGATGGACTCACCCATCTCCTCGAAGGTGAGAACGACCTCTCGGAGATCGAGCCGCTACTCGAAGAGGGGATGCCAAACCCGTACGACCTCCTCGACGCGCTGGTGGCTGATGGTGGCGATCTCGTCACGACAGTCGCGTGCACGACGACCCTCGACATGCTCGAATGGGACCAGGACGCTATTGATGAGACTGTCACGACCAAGTTCGCGGGTGCGGCTACGTTCCTCGATGAAGTCGAGAACGCCGATCAGGTGTTCACGTTCTAACGATGAGTACGAATACGTCACAACCACAAGGTGAGGACGTACCCTCCCGTGCGGAACTCGCCGCCCGCATCGACGAGTTGGAGACTGAACTCGCCGCGGCGACGGAGGACGATAGTGACCCGAAGATGTCGATTATCGCGACGAAGGGTACGCTGGACATGGCATACCCGCCGCTCATCCTCGCGAGTACGGCAGCCGCGTTCGGCTACGAGGTCACAGTCTTCCACACGTTCTGGGGACTCGACATCCTCCACGAAGAGCGCTCCAAGAACCTACAGTTGAGTTCGGTCGGCAACCCGAACATGCCGGTCCCGAATGCCGTCGCTGCGCTTCCTGGGATGGACCGTGTGACGACGAGGATGATGGAGAAGAAGATCGACGACAACGATACGGCGACCATCGAGGAACTCATTGACACGTCTCTCGACATGGGCGTGGAGTTCCAGGCCTGCCAGATGACCATCGACCTCATGGACTACGACGAGGACGACTTCTACGACGGTGTGACGACCGGTGTCGGCGCCGCCACCGCGATTCAGGATATGGCTGACGCTGACATCCAGCTTCTCATCTAATGCAAATCCGGCTCAACTGTTGGTGAACGTGGCTAGAACTCGTTTTTGGCCAGCTTCCGGTTGAGTCACCTCCCCGAGTACGGTCCGTCTCTGGTGAACCCCGGACACAATACCTAATAGCGAGGTGGCTAAATTGAGTAGTATGTCCTATACTCTGGACAAGCGTGTCGACGGGGAATTCGATAACGTCGTCGAACGGACG
Organism: Halobacterium sp. CBA1132; assembly: GCF_001485535.1. Classification (NCBI taxonomy): domain Archaea; kingdom Methanobacteriati; phylum Methanobacteriota; class Halobacteria; order Halobacteriales; family Halobacteriaceae; genus Halobacterium; species Halobacterium sp. CBA1132. The sequence continues at coordinate 258,136 of NZ_BCMZ01000002.1, read as the reverse complement.
ACGAATGCACTGTCAGAGGAGGGGTTCGGGGTTCTCTGTGATATCGACGTCCAACAGACGCTCAAGAAGAAACTAGACGAAGACTTCCGCCAGTATCGAATTCTTGGCGCCTGCAATCCCCCGCTTGCGCGCCAGGCCCTCGAAGAAGAACTCCAGTTAGGGACGCTTCTGCCCTGTAACGTCGTCGTGTATGAGACGGACGAGGGCGAAATCGGCGTGAGCGCAGTCGACCCGGAGGTTATGCTTTCCGTGGTTGATAACCCTGAACTGGACTCGGTTGCAGCGGAGGTTCGGGAGCGATTCGAACGTGTCCTCAGCGAACTCTCAGACGCCTAATCGCACGACAGCCGAACAGTAATATGCTCACTTCTACGTGCTATCCATGACGGGTCCCGCCTCTGAGGATGTCGACCCAACTGACCCCGAGTATCGGAATATCGGGGAAGGGTTACTAGACGAGGAGATGGGGCCCAGTTCCGCGATGGCGCACCTGTATCGCGGCGAAATCCATCGGATGAAGCTCTGGCGCGAGCGCCTCGACCGGACAACAAACTGGGCGGTCATCGTCATGGCCGCAATCATCACATGGGCGTTTTCAAGTCCGAACAACCCACATTACATCCTCCTCATTGGCGTGGCGACGCTCTCGGTCTTCCTTGTGATCGAGGCGCGTCGCTATCGTGGGTACGAAATCTGGCGTACTCGGGTTCGGATTCTCCAGGAGAACGTCTGGGCGTACGGACTCGACCCTTCAGCCGGCGTCGTTGATCCAGACTGGCGAGCAAAGCTCAGCGAAGATTATCGTACGCCGACCATCAAAATCAGCGCCGAAGAGGCAATCGCTCACCGCCTCCGACGCGTGTACCTGCCACTATTTGGGGTGCTGCTTGCTGCGTGGCTTGTCCGTATTACCGCATTCTCTCCCGAACCGTGGGTGGAGAGTGCAGCAATCGGCATGATTTCGGGTGTCGTTATTCTTGTTACTGTTGGACTCTTCTACCTTACCGCCATTATCATCGGGTGTCGGCCGCGGACATGGCATGCGAAAGGCGAACTCCGAGCAGAGGATCTCCGGGAACAGCGACGCAAATGAGAGCGGTCGTTTCATCACTCGAACGACGAGTCGGAACTTCACGCCCGTGCCGTCGGGAATATTGCAAATCTCTAGAACGGCGAAACCATCGATGCCGAAGCTGTCGTGCTTATTGCAAATAGCAGCGGTTGGAACTCCTGAAATCGATGTCACAGCAGCGCGAGCAAATCATGGATTTGTTCGACCGTGGCGTGACAGTCAAGCAATGCAGCAATACGATCGAAGGCACCGATATCTCAGAAGACGATCTCATCGAAGGCGTCGAACTCGTGTCGTCTGGCGTTGGCGAGTTAACGCGCCTCCAGAACGAGGGATATGCGTATATCAAACCCTAACGCGCTAGAATAGTTTCGGAATCGTATTCCGGAAGATGTTGAGCGAGATGACGAACAGCAGGGTGATGACGAACCAGTTGAATTTCTGCTCGTCGACTTCGAGCCGCCGCAGATAGGTTCCGAGGAGAAGCCCCACAATCGTGATGACCGCAATCACGGACCCGAGCCAGAGCCGGTACGTAGTCATGAGATCTGTGAAAAGAGCCATCTGAAGAATGCGGACCGTGAAGATAATTCCCAAAACCATGGAGAGCCCGCCAATATAGCGCTCGGTGTCACGCTCGAACGTATGGAAATACGCCGGGAGTAGTGGGCCGAGGTTGGATGCTGCGAGCAGGAACCCCTCAAGAAAGCCAGCAGTACTGAGTGCGACTGGGTGGTGTGCTTCTTCGATTGTCACAAAGTTCTGAACGACTTGGAAAACGACGTATGCGAAGATGATTACGCCGATGAGGAACGGCACAATCGGTCCAGCGGTATACTGTGCAAGGACGTAGACGCCAGTGATTGATCCCGCAATCGCCAGTAAGACGAGGATCCATTCTTGACGGACAAATGAGATTCCAGTCTTGGTCTCGCCAATCTGGAACATATTGATCATCCAGGGCGGGATTGCGAGAACGACCACCGCGAGCGTCGGGTCAATAACAGAGGCGAAGATAGGCGTCGTAATGAGTGCATATCCGAATCCGATCATCCCTTTCACGACACCTGCGACGATAGCGACGACAGCAAATAGCAGGAATAACTCGGTCGAAACATCCGACTGAATACCTTTCATAACGTTCCCCCATCCCGGGAAAAAGACGATCGCGCTCGTGAAAACCGCGAGCGTCGCGAGCGTCATCGTCACTTCTCGATACCGGAAATGAAGCAGGTGCGCGATGAACTGGTGGGGATCGGCTCTGGATTTGCGTGTCCTCATACTACGGAGTAGGTTACTGATGAATCACATTAGCTGAACCCGTAATTCAGTATCCTCTTCGGCAACGTACTCGTGCAGGTATGACGGTTCGGTGACCGCAATTCTCGCCATTAGCGCGGGGCTAAGTGCCGAGCACGGCGGTTATAGAATTAGCAGCCGTCATATATACCGGTAATACTGTCATTAGCCATCGCAGTGTTAATTGACTCAGTGAGCCATCAATAGGATATCTCCCCCTCCAACATATGACCAGTAGTATCGCCATTACGGCATCTACACAGGATTAGTCGGCGTTTCACATTCGTTTCAGAAGGTGAATAAGTACCCCCCATAATTATAATGTCATTCGCCGGTACAGATATTTTTATATGGCACTCACACGCCGGCAGTATCTCGGGCGGGCCGGTCGCGTCGGCGGCGTGGGTGCTGCCGCACTCCTGGGTGGCTGCGCCAGCAACCAGCAACCCGACACAGAGTCAGTAACCGTTCGAATCGGGTCGAAGCCGTTCACTGAGCAGAAGATTCTCGGCTACCTCGCCTACGAACGGCTACGGAGAATCGATTGGATTCGTGCCGTCGATGAAATTGGGGCAGGAAACTCGCTATCGAACTGGGAGGCAACAGCAGCGGGGGATCAACACCTGTACTGGGAGTACACGGGTACGGCGTGGCTGCAGCTGCCGCCCCGCCACGAGACACGGATTACCGACCCCGAGTCACTTTTCGAGCAGGTCCAAGCAGACGCTAATTCCCAGCGGGTCCAGTTGGCTGACCCGGCTCCCTTTTCGAACGAGTACGTCATCGTCGCCGACGCAAGATGGGCGAAACGGACCGATGTATCGACCATCAGCGATTTGGCAGCCCATATCCGAAACGGTGGTGATACGCCTGGTGTCGCTGTCAACGAGGAATTCTTTCATCGGCAGGACGGATGGCGTGGACTCGCTTCATATTATGAAATCGAGACTGCGAACGGCGAACCAACCCAGACCGAACCGTTTATTGTCACGTCGATCGGGCTGACGTACGAACTACTCGAACAGGGTCGCGTGCAGATTACGAGTGGTTTTGCGACTGATCCGCAGCTCAACCGGTCGACAGTTACAGTCCTCGAGGACGACCGCGACTACTTCCTCCCCTACCAGCCGGCCCCGACAGCGTATGCACCGCTCATCGACGAACATCCGGAGGTATTCGAGATACTCTCTCCTGTTGTTTCAGCACTCGATAAGTCGATAATGCGGGACCTCAACAGCCGGGTCCTCCTCGATGGAGAGCATCCGTTCGCGGTCGCAACACAGTTTTTAGAGGGCGAGGTGCTCGACGATGCGTAGATCCCTGTCCTCCCTCCCGGTTCTGGGAACGATCATCGCTGTTGTGCGGTCGTCGTTCCGACGGAAACTTACTACGGCGCTCCTCGTCGTCCTCCTGATCATCAGTATCGGCACAGTCGGCCTATATGTACAGGTGGGGGGATTGTTGGAGGACAACGTCCAACAGTCGATGACCGCGGCTGCCGAGACCGAAGCGGACGAATTGCGAGAATGGTGTGACAAGAACCGACTCGTCGCTCAGCTCCTCTCCGAACATCCGGTCTTCGAGGATGGCGACCGCACCGAGGTTCGGGAATATTTACAGGCACAGCAAGGGGACAGATCAGATACCGAGATCGTTCGGGCATACGTAATTGACCGGCGGAATCAGACTGTTTCGGTCAGCTCAGATGGAGAAATGGATGGGCAACCCATCGAAGAACTCGGCTGGACTGAACGGTTCGCCTTCCAGGATTTCGATGACGTGCAGGTGACCGACCCGTATGCAGTACAAAATGAGACAGTTATCGGGTTTATTTCCCCAATTCGTCGGACCCCGGAGCAGTTGCTTGTCGTCGAAGTCGACACCGCGACTATCTTCGATCGCTTCGAACATCCCGTCGACGGCGGCTTTACGCGAGTGGTCAATTCCAACGGGACGGTCGTGTTCAGTGATGATGCAGCCGCGACGCTCACCCAATACCGCGATGGAAATCGTCGTTCACCGGCAGTCAGCAGTGGCCTACGAGGGGACTCTGGGTTTACCGAGTCACCAGCCTACGAGACCCAGCCTGAGACAGAGGGAGAGTATGTCGCAGCGTATGCTGCGGTTCCGAACACTGACTGGGTTGTCATCGAGCACGCACCAGCCAGTGAAGCGTACGTCATAACCCAGCAAGCCCTTCGATGGATCAGTGGAATTGCAGCGTTGACTCTGCTTGCGCTCGTGGGTGTCGTCGGCGTTCTCGGCCGAGATGTGACCGGCGCGCTCTCTCGGCTAACCGACCGGGCAGAGCAGATCGAAGATGGTCAGTACGACGTGGAGTTCAATACCGACCGGCCTGACGAATTTGGCGACCTCAACCGGAGGATAGCCTCGACACGGGATGCCCTCCAGCAGCGCATCGAGGAGATCCGCGAAACACAGACTGAGCTTGAGGCTTCGAATGCGAGTCTTGAAGAGCGATCCGAGATGGTGAACGTGCTGAATCGCATCCTCCGCCATAACGTTCGAAACGAGGTAAACATCATCACCGGACGAGCTGAATTGGCTGCGTCCCGCATCGACGATGAGGCTGCCCAAGCAGATTTAAAGGCTGTACAGAGTGCTGCGTGGGAACTCAGTACGATTTCGTCTCGGACACAGCGCATCAAGCAGCTGCTTGCCGAAGAGAACACCGAACCAGAACCCCTTGAGTTGGACAATTTAGCCTCGAAGTTAGCGGGGGTTGATGCCGACACTCCGTGCGCAGATGTCGAGTTCAACGATGAGACAAACGACATAGCTGTCCAAGCGACACCGACGTTCCCGACCGCAGTCGCAGATGTTGTCCACCAGATCGCGACGCATAATGAAGGGGACGTTCACGTCGATGTTACGGTCACTGTTGATGAGGCGGGGACAGATGAAGAGCAGATCGTTCTCCAAATCGATGACGATGCCGACGGACTACCCGAATTAGATATTCAAGCTGTTAATGCGGGCGAAGAGACCGCGCTCAATCACGCGGAGGGGCTGGCGCTCTGGTGTCTCGAATGGACAGTGACGAAATCCGATGGTGAACTACATGTCGCTCCTGATGATACGACTCTCAAAATCCAGCTACCTACTTCCTCGACCGGACCGTAGACAGTTATTCGCAGTTTTTGCTTTTTTCTTACAGCGACTATCGGAGAGCCAGTTCCTGTGTCTCTTGATGGTATATTTCAGAGTTAACCAACACATCTACGTTTGAGGGATTATGTGTTGGTTAAGTTTTCTGCGCCTGCGGAGGGGCGGAGGCTGGTTCTAGCCTCCGTCGAATGATGACTGAACCCGATCTCATGACGGTATTCGAGGAAGCCGGACACGTTGCCGAGCAGCACGATCAGGTCGCTCGAACGACAGACAACCAAGCCCAGGGGTACCTCCGATACGCCGTCCTCCGGGTCCTCGAAGGCGAGGCGGACCACCTCCCAGCAGACTGGACGCCAGTCGATGGCGTGACGGAGGGATACGGGAGCGGTGAGGCGATGTGCGACAGCTGGGGCTCCAGCGAAGACTGGTGCGAGACCGTCCCGCCGCAGGAGGCGTGGACCGCTTCCAGGGGTTTTCCCGGACGACCACCAGACGGTTCCCCGCGACATCGTCGACGTGATGGCCGCGCTCGGGGCCTGGCGCGTCTGGACCGGGAGCGCAGCGGCGTGCGGCTCCTACGACCATCGCGAGCGCCGCGAGGTTCACCTTTGACAGCGAGAGAGTCCTGCCGTTCACGGCGGGCATGAATCACGTCAGCTCCGATGAGAATCACTGCATCAATGCTGGTCTTGAGTCTCCAACGAGATGATTGGGTTCTACTTTCACCATGGTTGGCTGACGTTCAAGTTCCAAACGAACATATCTGGAAATAGCTGATGAAGCGCACCAACACGTTCGCCGTGCGTCCCCTCTCCGATACGGGAGAGCTACTGCTACGGGACCTGTTGGACGCTTCCGCCGCTCTCTGGAACGAGGTCAATTATCAGCGCCTCATGCGCTACAACAACGAAGACGGCTTCGAAGGCGATGTCTGGGACGCCGATACCGGCCGTCTTGAAGGCAAATACAACGGTGTTCTCGGCGCGTCTACCGCCCAAACTGTCCGACGAGCAAACACCGAAGCCTGGCGCGGGTTCTTCAAGACCAAGAAGGCGTATCACGACGAGTCGAACACGTCGGTCACGGAACACCCGCAACCACCAGGATTCCGTGGCAACGAAGACGACGGCCGTGTTCTCAAAGGCGTCGTCCGAAAGGACGCATACACCGTCAAATGGGGCAAGCGGTCCCGGCTTGAGATGGTCGTCGGAGAAGAACTCCGAGACAGGCACAACAGCCCGAAAAGCCGTCTCCGGCTGGAGATCGCCGGCAACCCGAACTAGCCGGACTACGACGACCAAGGCCGGTTAGAATTATGGTATGACGAGACTGAACGCACCTTCCGAGCTTCCCAACCCGTGACTGTTTCTGACGAGACACGGGATACTCCACTGGCTAATGAGACGGCCGCTCTGGATATTGGTGCGAACAATCTCGTTGCCTGTACCACCACAGCCGGCGAGCAATATCTGTACGACGGCCGCGAGTTGTTCGACCGGTTCCGCGAGACGACGCGAGAAATCGCCCGGTTACAGTCCAAGCTACGGGAAGGACAGTACAGTAGTAAGCGTATCCGGCGACTATACCGCAAGCGAACCCGTCGCCGTGACCACGCCCAAGAAGCACTTTGTCGTGATCTGCTGGACCGACTGTACGAGGACGGTGTGGACACGGTGTATATCGGTGAGTTGACCGACGTGCTGGAGACGCACTGGTCGGTCGAAACCAACGCCAAAACCCACAACTTCTGGGCGTTCAAACAATTCACCGAGCGACTCGCGTGTACCGCCGAAGAATACGGTATCTCTGTGGAAGTGCGGTCAGAGGCGTGGACTAGCCAAGAGTGCCCGCAGTGTGGTTCAACAGATCGAACGACACGGCATCAGGATACGCTCACCTGCCCGTGTGGATTCGAGGGGCACGCCGACCTTACAGCATCAGAAACGTTCCTGAGACGGCAGACAGAACAGGCAGTCAGGCCGATGGCACGGCCCGTGCGGTTCGAGTGGGACGACCACGAATGGTCGGAGTCACCACGCTCTCACCGTCCCAAAGAACAGCGCACAGACCCCAGTACCGTCCACCGTGACGGGAATGTTGCTTCCGGGGAATCGGCATAGCCGAGACTCCCACGGAGGAAACCGCGCCGTGAACGGCGCGGAGGATGTCATACGATTAAGTCGCTGCAAAGGTCACGTCTGAGTATGGATGTTTTTACCTCGGATACGCCGATTATCGGAATGGTTCACTTACCGCCGCTTCCAGGGGCACCAGGATTCGAAGGGACTCGAGCGGATCTTCGCGAGCGCTTACACCGGGACGCGACCGCGCTTGAATCGGGTGGGGTCGATGGAATCATGCTCGAGAACTTCGGGGATGCACCCTTCTATCCGGACCGGGTCCCTCGGCACGTCGTAGCTGATGTCGCAGCCCTCGCTGCCACGCTTCGAGATGAACTGTCGATTCCGTTCGGCGTGAATATTCTCCGGAATGACGTTCAAAGTGCACTGGGTATCGCCGCAGCTACTGGTGGTGAATTCGTTCGTGTGAACGTCCATACCGGGGCCCGACTTACCGACCAGGGGCTCATCGAAGGGATGGCTCACGAAACGGTACGACTCCGTGAACAACTCGATGCTGACGTGGACATCCTCGCCGACATCGACGTGAAACATTCCGCACCGCTTGCCGAACGGGATCTTGCAGAAGTAGTGAGCGAGCTCGTTGAACGTGGCGGGGCCGACGGGGTTGTCGTAAGCGGTGCTGGCACAGGCGAAGCAGTCGATGAATCTGTCCTTGAGCAAGTGGTCGAGGCACGTAATGCGCGTGGTCTCGAAGCACCGGTTCTGATCGGCAGTGGTGTAACACCTGATACGGCTCCTGAACTGCTCTCGGTCGCGGACGGGGCGATCGTCGGAACCGCGCTTAAACACGACGCCGAAGCCACAAATCCGGTAGATGAAGCAGCAGTCAGACGTCTCGTCGAGTCCGTTCCTCAGTAATTTGCGATGAAGTCTTGTACAGCAGCCTTGGCTGGAAGACGGCCGCGTGCGCCCGTGGCGGTACAATTGAGGGCGGCCGTGGCAGCGGCAAAGCGACCTGCTTCCTTCGCTGGATCGTCGTCGAGCAGCCACGTCTGAATCAGGCCTGCTGTGAAGGCATCCCCAGCACCGGTCGTATCAGCCACATCCACACTGAAAGCCGGGACCTCGGTCACGGTGTCGTCCTCAAGAAGGAGGGCTCCGCTAGCACCTTGGGTGACCGCAGCACGTGAGACATTTTGGTGGGTGAGTGACTCGATGGCTTCCTCGCCATCTCCGCCAAAATATGACCGGGCAGCTACCTCGCCGACGACAAACAAATCAACAACCGAGAGAAGCCGGTCGATAGTTGACGCCGAGGTTCCTCGACTGTCGAGTTCCGAGAGCGGACCAGCAAGATCAAACACGAGCGTCGAAATCACACCACGTTCTCGAGCCGCTAAGAGCTTGGAAACAACCTCATCAGGCGCATAGGCACTCGTAAAAACCACATTCGCGTCACTGAGATACTCGATATCCGATTCATCAAGCCGTAGATTCGGGACGCTCTGCCCGCCCGCGATAATCATTCGCTCCCCGTCCGGGCCACGCAGAACCAACGTGTACGATGACTCTTCACTACCGACCCGAACCCTCGTACAATCGAGGCCACGGCCTTCCAGATCGGCTTTAATCTCAGCACTGGAACCGGCGCCGAGTCGCGTGATGATCCCCGTTTCATTCCCGAATTCAGCGAGCCCCGAGGCAACGTTTGCTGCAACACCCCCAACATCGGTCGTATGCTCATGAGCAAACGCACCACCGTCAGGCTCCGGCAAGTTCGAGAGAGTGTAGATGTGGTCAAGAACCGCACTGCCGACGGCAACGACCTCTGGTGAGGACATTACATCAACCCAGGCAGGCGATCGTTTTGAACGTAAGGGAGTGTTCTTCCCGATATTCTATCGATGGCGGGATAACAAGCTTTAGCGTCGTTTTAAGCGCGAAGCCGGACTTCGATTTCGTCCGGCCCGATAACGGAGATCCCGTCTTCCGTCTCGAAGACTGGATACTCACTATCCTCGATTCGGGCTTGGATTTCAGTAAGTACCGCTGTGTCGGGTACAACAATCTCAAACCAGGATATCCCCCTTCCGGAGGCCGGTTTGGAACGACGGCTCCACGTGTTCGCACCGAGATGGTGGTGGTAGCCGCTAGCAGAGACGAAAAGTGCAGCTGGTACGGTGATTTGTGCCTCGAAGCCGATGAGATCGACGTAGAAGTCCCTAAACTCCTCAAGCGAGGATACTTCAAGATGGACATGCCCCACATCCGTGCCATCAGGCAGGTTTGGGTCGCCTGTGGCAGCTGCTGCTATCGGTTCTAAATCCAGGGCGTATGTCCCCATATGAACGGTTCCGTCATCGCTGTAGGGCCACTCATCACGCGGGTAGTCCCGATAGATTTCGATGCCGTTCCCCTCCGGGTCAGTGAGGTACAGTGCCTCGCTAACGTCGTGGTCTGCCGCACCACCGAGTTGCCAGTGCTCCCGAATGCGAACCAACGCATCACCTAACGCTTCGCGTGAAGGTACTCTAAACGCGTTATGGAAGAGGCCCGCACTCGAGCTGTGCCGTTCGAGGGCATCCTCAGATTCTTCTAAGATAAGCAGCGGTGTGTCCGCGACACCGAGGATGGTCGCGTCGTCGGATTGGCTCAGTATACCGAGTCCCACGACATCCCGGTAGAATCCCATCATCTCGTCGAGGTCGCGGACACGGAGCGCGGTCCGTCCAATATGCGTTTCCCGTGGGAGTTCGTTTGAATGTGTTCGCGTAGTCATCTTCGAGACGGTAGATGCCGCTGTTGAGGTGTACCAGACAGCTCATTTCTGGTCGTACCGGTAACAACCACAGATGCGTTTCGGAGATCCATTACAACTGCTAGGTTCGGTATAAACCGCCATATAGCTAAGGCAACAAGCGTGTGACCAGGGGAAGTAGACCCAACCATCATCGAGGGTATAGGAACAGTCTGATGTTGAAGCTCGTAATCAAGAACGAGATTCGTGGCAATTCACGAGGTGTGTGTCGTTAATACGCCGGCAATCGTGTTTACTCGGAATACCATACTCAACCATCTCGTCGGTAAGCGATTCCGCATCGGCGACGCCAACTGTCCCGGCGACCGTCTCAGTGAATCCTGTGAGGGCCTGCATGGCCTTCGAAAAGAACCTCGTGGATGCGCTGGCTCTCCGTGGTGGATTTTGAGCTGGCATCCTCGAAAGCGGGACGATTCGCCCGGGAGACGATAATCGAAGTCGCGTAGCGACATCAAGTACCCACCTGAGCAGCTGAATCGACACGGACTTCCTGCTACAGGAACCAGTTTTGTACACTGATGGACCGTGATTCGTGGGTTTCGAACGTGGGGTTCATGCTTGCAGCCGTCGGTAGCGCAGCCGGCCTGGGGAACATCTGGCGGTTTCCGTGGTTGACTGCTGACAACGGCGGCAGCGCTTTCCTCGTGATGTACTTGCTGCTCGTGATAGGTGTTGGTGTCCCCGGGTTGCTCGCTGAACTTGTGCTCGGGCGACGTGGCCGCCAAACCCCAATCGGCGCGCTTCGCACGCTCATCGGCTCCCGATGGGGCACACCACTGGGCGCATTCAACGTCATCACAACCATCGTAATGCTGTCGTTTTACTCGGTCGTCGGCGGCTGGATTCTCAGATACACGCTGCTATCACCGACCGGCGCGTACTTCGCGCAGCCACAGCAGTACTTTAGCCACGCAAGCCACGGCCTGCCAGCAGTTGGGTTCCACTTGCTGTTTCTCACGATTGTCGCCATTATTGTCTATTTCGGCGTGAGCCGGGGCATCGAACGCGTCTCGAAAATCATGCTTCCCGCAGTCGTCGTGTTACTCGGTGGCCTCGCCGTCTGGACAGCCACCCAGCCCAACACCGCTGCTGGCTACGCGTTCTACCTCAACTTCGATGGCGACTATCTCACCACACACTTCTTCAACGTCCTCGGCCCGGCGGCTGGACAGGCGTTGTTTACGCTCTCGCTGGGTGCCGGCGCGATGCTCACGTACGCCTCATACCTCGACGAGGATGTCTCTCTCCCGCGTGACACGCTCGTTATCGCGATTTCGAACACGGTCATCGGTGTCCTAGCCGGGCTCGTTGTTCTGCCGTTGTTGTTCTCCCAGGGAATCAGCCCCGGACAGGGCGGCCCTGGCGCGCTATTCGTTGCACTCGCAACCGCGTTCGGTTCGCTGCCCGGCGGGGCCCTCGTTGCAACTGTCTTCTTCTTCACCGTCCTGCTCGCAGCTGTAACAAGCGGCATCAGTCTGCTCGAAACCCCCGTTGCGACGCTCGTCGATAACTATGGGATGTCCCGGCGACGGGCAACGCTGCTCATGACGCTGGTGATTGCGGTGACTGGCAGTGGGTTAGCACTTGCCGGACCGATGTTTCGGTTCGTGTCCGGCCCGGTCGTCGACGTGATGCTGACGATTGGCCTGTTCGCGTTCCTCGCGATCGCCGGTTGGATACTCCGCGACGATGCCGTCGCGGAATTCCAGACTGGCGCTGGCCACCTCCGTGGGTTCGCTACGCCATGGGTGCTGGCCGTCAGCTGGGTGCTGCCCGTCGTCGTCATGTTCTTACTGACGACCACGCTGGCTTCACTCGCAAGCCTCTCACTGGCGACCGTTACGCGAGTCGCAGTCGCCGTGCTTGTGACGCTTGTTTGCCGGATTGCAGTCACCCGAACAACACACTCCACCGCTCGCCCAAATGAACGAGCCTAATTGATGGTTCCATGACATCGGATACTGCGGTATCGTAGGCCGTACGTTATGGCTGCGTGAGCACGGACAGACATCTGCCATAAGCGGCCATTCAGCTTTTTCGTGTCGCTCCCCGAACGACAGGTAGTGGCTGTGTCCGACTGCCCAGAATGTGGATTCGCGTTAGCACAAACGACGGGAAAAGGGACCGTCGATGAGGAGGCAGTCCATTTCTTTGAATGTAGCGAATGTGGGCTCACGTGGACGGAATCAATCCTCTAGCTATACTGTTGGGTGCAACTATCAGCAATTACGGAGAGTCAAGGAGAAAGCCCCGCCCTTCAGGGCGGGATATATCAATATATTGATGTGGCGGCTTTCTGTAGCGCGGCATCCGAAACGGATGGGCGAAAAGAGATACCGCCTGGTTAGCACAGCCAGCGGTTCACCTATTCAACCGTCGAGAGGGCTGTTTCGCCTACGAGGACTGGATACCAAGCGTGACCAACAATATCCCAACGACGGCCGGGATCCCCGGCCGTCAAATCGGGAAGGATGTCAAGGCTGCCAGGCGAGAAGCAGAAGCATTTCAAGCGGCTGTACGGTAGTTCAACGTGATCTATCGAGGGAATGTCCACTGTCCAATCAGCCGTTCCACCAGGCGATTCGCCGGAGGTCTGCCAGTACTGTGATGAGCCGTTCCCAACTGAGGACCGCCTCACTCTTCACAAGGGTCTCAATCACTGGCCAGACCTCACTGAAGCTGAACGAACCGCCTTCCACGATGCGCGAGCGAACGAACGCGACGCCCTCAGCTCGTTCCGGCTGCGGGCCCTCGCGTGTATCGTCGCAGTATACTTCGTCTTCCTGTTCCTCTATGCCATCTACGCCATCTAACGCCGAGAACCCCTCTGGAGACGAATCAACAGCGAAAGCAACTCCCCGGGAAGACGCCAAGTCGAACGCGATGCCGACGTTCGGCATCCGCTTCGGCGCGCAAGTACTCGCTTGGATAGCGATCTTAACCGTTCTCGCCGATAGTGTCGCCGCTGCGAACGGGATGACCCTCTCCAAGCAACCACGTGAGGCGCTCGCTATCCCGCGATGGCTGTACTTAGCGACGGGCGGGGCGACAATTGGCGCGTCGGCACTGCTTGCGAGCTTTGTCACTGATCGCGCGTTCATCTACTCGCTCCATTCCCGGTCTGTGTCCCTTCCAAGAATGCCCGCGGTTCGGCGGTGGATTGGTGTCCTTGGCCAGACGCTGGCTGTGGTCGGGCTCTGTCTCATGGTGTTCCTCGGGTACACCGGGCCACAGCTGCCATCGGCTAGTCTCACCGTCCTCGTCACATTCGTCGGCGTTCGCGCCGGCCTCCCCGTTGTTGCGTATCTCGTCGGCAACCCATGGCCCGCTCTGAATCCCTGGCGCGCCATTACAACTGTGCTCCCAACCGGTTTCTACGAGTACCCAGATTCATTCGGCAGGTGGCCGGCCATCGCCGGTATCCTCACGCTCGTATGGGTTGAGGTTATCTTCCCTGTTAGTACTGTTCCGCGTGTGCTCGCAACGGCTATTCTCGGGTACTCGTTGTACACCATCGCTGGCGCTGTCGTCTTCGGCTCCGACGCCTGGTTCGAGCACGCGGACCCGATATCGGTTCTCTTCAGGTTCTACGGTGCCGTTGCACCTATCCAGCTACGTGACGGGTCGGTGGAGATTATACTCCCGGGGAGCGACCTCGCGCAATCAGATGTCGTAACCGATTCCTCGGACGTCGCCTTCATCATCGCGCTCATCTGGGAGCTCACGTACAGCGGTTTCATCACGACGACAGCCGGCGCACAGACCATCACAACCGTCGTTGAGTCGCCGCTAAGTGCAGTGATGGCAGCCACGCCGCTCGCTGTCCTGGCCTATACGACTCTCCTCGTTATCGGATACGTCGTCTTCCTCGCGGCGTACTGGTATGCTGGCACTATTGCTCGCCGGTTCACTGACACCTACGTTACGAGCCGCTCGATCGCCTTACGGCTGGCTCCTCCGCTTCTGGCGATCGCGGCTGGCTATCACCTCGCCCACTACGCAGGGCTGCTCGTCTCGTTGAGTCCGGCGCTGACGATGGCAGTGGTGTCGCCGCTGTCACCACCTGCGAATCCGCTCGTACTCGCGCCACCCAACTGGTTCACTGCCCTCAGCATCGCGTTCGTGCTCGCGGGCCACTTGCTCTCGATCTGGGAGGCGCACGCGTCCGCATACGATCTCTTCCCGAGCCGGCTCGCCGCCATCCGAAGCCAGTACCCATTCGTCCTCGTGATGATAGGGTACACCATCGTCAGTCTCTGGCTGCTGTCATTACCGGGCGCAACGCCCCCGTATCTCGGGTAGGGCCCGTTGGTAGTCTTCAGACAGAGAAGTGGACCGCAGACATATCCATGAATGCGGTTTCGTAGCCATCGTGGCGAGACAGTTGCGGCGGGGTCTCAATTTTGATCGTGACTGTATCACCGCGCTCAACGCGATCCACAGTTGTCCCGTAGTAGTACCCAAGGTCGGGATCAAGTGTACCATCAAGTCCGGTTTGCATGACAGTCTGCCCGTCGCGTTCGACAGCCATCGAGAGCGACATCCCCGGCAGGAGAACTCGATTATATGGCGTACGCGGAGAGACAACAAGATATGGGCTATCCGCCCCCGAAAATCGCTGCTCGTCAGTAACGAGAGTTACGTAGAACAAGGCGTCGTCAGCTGAGGCTTCCCCAAGTACCCGTCCGGGGAGCTGTTCTTTCGGTGGCGCGACTGGAGCTGGCACGCCGTCCATCTGCATCAAGTCTACTGTCCCGCGGGTGCCTGCCTTCTTACTGAGCCGGCGAATCGGGAGGTCGTACGTTTCCGCCGGCTCGAAGGTGAACTGGAACTGCGCAGTCCGCATCTCCGTAAATCGACCCTTGAACGGTCTGGTCCGTGCTGCCTGAACGGGCGCAATTCGAACTGTCGCCTCATACTCACCGCTCCCCGACAGTGCCACGTTATCCCCGTAGTGGAACCCCATATTTGGGGATAGCATCGACCACAGGTTCGTCGTAGAGACGCGACCCTCCTCGTTTCGAACATCAACTGACACCGCGGTCGGGAGCACTGTCCCGGATTCGGCATCCCAGGCGCTCGCCATCAAATGCAGCGAGTCGTCCGACGAGACAACGACTTTTGTTTTGTTCGTCCCGGTCACCCTCCAGAACCGATGAGGAAACGAGTGCATCAACGCGACCCCGATACCATCGATGGTCGTCGTTTCGTACATGCCCATCCCCTCAACAATCGCAGGGTGATAGACACCATCCGGTCGGTCTTCGACGAGCGGGGGGTCGCGCCACGCGGACTGCGTCTCGAACCCGAGTCGCCGGAGACACCCGGAGACGCCGGCCACGCCAACCAGCCCACCCGCAGTTTTCAGAAACCGACGCCGGTCCATATAGAAGATAAGGACTAGCGACCGAGTAGGTGTTGCGGTTCTCAACAGGCGCAGCAAGCCCAGCGCCTCCACGTCCTCTTGGTGCCTTCACATCGTCAGCTACGGTGATCTGACCGAGGACGAGGTATCTGAGCAAGGTTCGCCACAGGGAGTGTATTGATACGTCGCACTCAACATACTCACTATCATAGGTGGGCGCAGTGAGCCAGGGCATTATTTCAATTCTCTTCGGCGATCCGTTCGCGGTGATGAACACAATCGGGCTGGTGGCGTTCGCCCTCGTCGGATCTTCGAAGGCGATTCGCGAGGAGTTCGACGTGTTCGGGATTGCTATTGTGGGGTTAGCGATGGCGTTTGTCGGTGGTGCAACCCGCGACCTTCTCGTCACACGAGTGCCGTTAGTTCTTCAGTCTCCAATCGAAATCGTACTGGGGCTCCTCGGCGTCGGGTTAGCAATGGTTCTGAGCGTCGTCTTAGAGTCACCGGACACTCATCCAGTTACGCTCGTCGCAGACGCGATCGGCCTCGCTGCCTTCGCGACGACGGGTGCTATCGTCGCGACTGATACAGGTGTCTCGGCGTTTGGTGTCGTTGCAATTTCAATGATCAACGCTGTCGGCGGCGGAGCATTCGCTGATATACTGCTTGATAGAGCGCCGTTCATCCTCTTCGAAGACTTCTACGCGAGTTGCGCCGTTCTGGGTGGCGCGGCATATTGGTTGACCGGCGTGGTCGGCGCGAGTGGCAGTACGGCTGCCGGCGCGTGTGCAGTCGTGACTGTCGGAATGCGGTTAGTCGCGGTCACGTACGATTGGCATCTCCCGACCGTACAACGATTAGAACTGCTCCGGGAATAATTGAATACTCAGGCGAGTTAGGGCCAAAGGCCGCGCGTTTCGTGGGCTTCCGCAATCCGTGAGAGCGCGACGATATACGCTGCGTCGCGCCACGTGACGTCGCGTGTCTCGAATTCTGTTTGGACATCCTGCCAGGCTGCCAGCATCTCTGTTTCCAGTTCATCGTTGACGCGTTCGAGCGACCACGCGCGGCGATTGATGTCTTGGAGCCACTCGAAGTAACTCACCGTCACACCGCCAGCGTTAGCCAGAATATCTGGAATGACCGGGATGTCTCGGTCGGCGAAGATCGCGCTCGCGGCGGTCGTCGTCGGCCCATTAGCGCCCTCGATGATGATGTCGGCAGCAACATCGTCGGCGTTCGCGTCCGTCAGGACGTTCCCGATTGCCGCTGGAATCACCACGTCGACGTCCAATTCCAGTAATTCGTCGTTGGTCACCGTTTCTGGTGCCTCGTGAGTCATCACGGCTTCTGGCTCCTCGTGGTGGGAGGGGATTGCGTGTGTATCGAGGCCGTTTGCGTCGTAGATGCCGCCGTTGACGTCGCTGACGGCGACGACGTTTGCGCCCCAGCTGTCGAGTAGTTTCGCGGCGTTCGAGCCGACGCTCCCGAAGCCCTGGACGGCAATCGAGGTTTCTTTGATGTCTTTGTCGTAGTAGTCGATCGCTTCGCGGGTGATGATTGCGACGCTCCGGCCGGGTGCTGCATCACGGCCTTTGCTCCCGCCGACGATCGGTGGTTTGCCGGTGACGACGCCCGGGATTGTTTCGCCTTCCTGCATCGAGTAGGCGTCCATCAGCCACGCCATCGTTTGCGGGTCCGTCCCCATGTCGGGTGCGGGGATGTCCGTGGTTGGCCCGATGACCGAGCGGATTTCGTCGGTGAAGCGGCGTGTCAGCTGTTCTTTCTCGTCGTCGCTGAGGTCTTTCGGGTTGACGGCGATACCGCCTTTCGCGCCGCCGAAGGGGATGTCCATCACGGCGCATTTCCACGTCATCCACATGCCGAGGCCGACGCATTCCTCGCGGGTGACCTCGGGGTGATAGCGGAGGCCGCCCTTGAACGGGCCGCGGACGCTGTCGTGTTGCGCACGATACCCAGTGTAGACCTCTACGTCGCCGTTCTCGCGTTCGATTGGAACGGTGACTTCCTGGACTTTCTTGGGGTGTTTGAGTCGCTCGACGATGCTCGGGTCGATATCGAGGTGGTCAGCGGCGTGCTGGAGTTGGCGACGTGCGGTCTGCAGCGCCGACTCCGGTTCACTCGGCTCTTCGGCCGTCTCGTTGTCGTCGTGCTGGGTTTGTGTTGAGGCCATTATTCGATGGGTGTGCGTCGGTTTCGCATATCGCCAGCGCAGTCGGGGCACTGGCCAGGGTTGTCCTCCGCAAGCACGACGTTCCCGCACTCGAAGCATTCGTACGGTGATTCCTCGGTTGAATTCTGGTTGACGTCCCTCATGGTTAGGTGAGTGTCCCGACAGTGCTGTGCGGGATGCTCTACATATGAATAATGAGTGTATAAGGGAATATTCGGTAGTTGAGCACCGAACCACACGCCAGCCAGCGTGGTTTACTATTCAAGCATCCGCGAAATCGGGGCGCTGAGGGGACCACTATCGGGCGATTACGCTGTTAGCGTCCGCTTCGAGAGTGATCAGTCCGCGCGTCGAGTGACGACCGGAGCGTGGTCGTCGATCAGCGCCGCGAAGAGTTTCCGCTGCACGGTTCGAATATGCTGGTAGAACGCCTGCGGGGAGATGTCAAGTGACTCCGCGACGGCTTCACCAGTCACCGTCCGCGGCGATTCGAAGAACCCACTGTAGTACGCCGTCTCCAAGACCTCCAGTTGCCTGTCAGTCAGGCTATCCAGCACTGACGCGTAAAATCCGTGTTCGGACGCCTGCTCGCGCACCTGCTTCGACGTAAGCTCAACGTCAGCGAAACGCTGGGTGACAAACTGCGTGACGTTCCTCGCCTCAACGCTCCCGGGAACATCGATCACGAGTTTCGTATCCGCCTGCGATGCCGTTGCACTCTGCAGAACGGCACCGTGGTCGGCCAGCTCCGTCGCCAGGAACGGCTCCGCCAACCGGAGCCGCAACACGCCCCCAGTCTCACCACCACGAATCCGCTGGACGTCCTCAATCACGCGGAGATCAGTTGCCACGTCGACGACCGCATCAAGCGGCGCGTCCTCGACCGTGACGAACACGTAGTTCCCACTGGCAGTCTGCTGAACACCACCTTCGTACGTAATCGTGCAATCCGCGGTCTGTGCCAGTTGCGCGAGCACGAACGACGGATCAGTAACCGTGTACTCAACGCGAGTCATCGACGTGGTGAGCAACGCGCGCTTGCGTTCGCTCGCACTAATTGCGGAAGCGATCGTCTCACCAAGCTCCGCAAGCACGGTCTGAATCGTTTCATCGAAGGCGTCCGGGGTCTCCGCGTACACCGTCAGAACGCCATACGAGAGATTGTTGTAAACGAGCGGAATACTCAACACGGACAGCAGATCGCGTGAAATCGCGTCCTTCCGCCATGAGGCCGCCCGAAGATCAGCCGCGACGTTCGAAACATGCGTCACCTCGCCAGTCGCCGCCGTCCGACCCGCCGGTTCAACGCCGTCAGCGGCGACCGGGAACGACTGCGTATCGAGATAGCCGTGGTCGGTCCCAGCCCACGCCTGGGGCGTCACGGCCTCCGATGTACTATCGAGAGTCCCGATCCAGGCGAACTGGAAGCGACCGTCAGCAGTGAGTCGTTCACAGACTGTGTGGTCGATTTCCTCGCGGGTCTCGGATTGCACTAGTGCCTGGTCAATCTCACGGATCGTCTCGTTAATCTGATTGAGTGTCGTGAGCTGGTCGTTCTGTTGCTGGAGTTCACGGTCCTGCTCACGAAGCTGTGACTCACGGTCGACGCGGTCCAATGCTGCCTCTGCGGTCGCCGCCAGAAGGTCCGCAAGTTCCCGCGTCACATCGTCGAAGGCACCGACATCGGTTGACCCAGCGACGAACACGCCGTGGTTCCCGAGTGGAATGTACGCGACACTCCGGAGGTCAGTCGCGGGATTAGTGAGGCGGTCCGCGTCGTGGATATCGTCGAAAAACCGGGGTTCGTTCTCGACGAAGCTGTGACTGGTGAGATCGTTGCCGTCCGCATGAACATCCGGAAGAGGGCCATGGGCGTCCCGCATCGCCTGTGAGTACGCCGTCGGCTGGAGGTGGTTGTCGTCTGCATCGAAGAGGTAGACGGCGCTCGCATCGAGATCGAGAACGTCGGGTGTATCGTCGACGACGTGGTGGGCAATTTCGTGGTGTGTTTCGGCGTACAGGAAGTCCCGCGCGGTCTCCTGGAGGGTTGCGAGGGCGCGTTCGCGCTGCTTGCGCTTCGTGATATCACGACAGCTGTACAGCAGCGTGCCATCCTGAATTGAGACTTCGCGAACGTTCACCAGCAACGTGTGTTCGCGACCGGCTTTGTCCGTGGCCGTGGTCTCGATGTTCTTCAGGACGCCGTCGTCGGCGAGATCCGCGCGGTCGAATAAGTCGTCGCCGAGCAGGGCCTCAATCGTTCCTAGTTCCCGGATTTCCTCGGCGGTGTACCCGAAGATGAAGTGGACGTTCGGGCAGACGTACGTGTACTCGCCGTCCTCGTCGGTCATGAGGACGGTGTCGGTCATATTGTTGAGCGTCACGCGGTGGAGTTCCTCGGACTGACGGAGTTCCCGTTCGAGGTCGACACGGTCGGTGATATCGACGCTATCGACGACGATTGAAACGAGGTCGCCGCGTTCATCAGTAACCGGCTGGACGGAGAGTTCCAACACTCGCTCACCAGTCACGCCATTCTGGGTGATGACAGCGTGCCCGAACTCACCGCGTTTTGCTGACTCAACAAGGCGACGAATGTCAGCGCTCGTTTGGCCCTCGTCAAGCCACCACGGCAGCGTCCAGAAGGAATCGCCAACCACGGCGTCGGCGTCCACATCGATCATGTCGCGGGCGGTTTGGTTGACGCGCGTGAGCGCGCCAGCAGGGTCAAGCACCCACGTTGCGGATCGAGTGTCGTGAAATGTCGCGTCGAACTGTCGTGCCCGTTCGCGCTGTGTCCTCGCCCGTTGGGCGTCCCGGAGCGCCTGCTCGGTTCGCTGTAAGGCATCAGTAACGGTCTCGTCTAGTGGGTCGGTGACAGCGATATAGTCGGTAACGCCGGCTTCAATCGCTGTACTAGCGATTGTTTCGCTGCCTTCGGCCGTCCCCAGAATAATCGGGAGTGTGACTGTTGTCTCCCGGATGCTGCGAACGAGGTCGATCCCCGTCGTTTCGGGAAGGCTGTAGTCAGTAATGACGCAATCAATCGTCGTCGGTTGCAGCATCTCGTGGACTGCTGCTGGTGTCGAGACCCGATGAATAGTCGCGTCAGACTGTTCTTGGAGCGCATCAACGTAGGCCGTTAGCCACTCTGTGTCGCCAACAGCGACGATTACAGACGTATCGAGAATACTCCGTGATTTTGGGTTCATATGTGGAACACTCGGCCCCGATCGCAGAACGCAATTCCATACGCGGGGGGGTAGTATTATCAATTACTTACTGTAGATGGAAAACGCTCGTTGTTTATTATTCAACTCTACGTCCCCCTCATCGTTGTAGATCAAAAGGCGATCGAGAGGTCCCCGACCCAGGATAGTTTGCGTTACGTCCGTGTCTCGCGGACGCCGTTCCGGTCCCGAGTCATGTCCTCGCAGTTCGGACACACGCGGGGGTCTTCGACTGTGTCCGGCGTAAATACGCGCACGTAGACATCCGTGACGT
Source organism: Halobacterium sp. CBA1132 (assembly GCF_001485535.1). Taxonomy (NCBI): domain Archaea; kingdom Methanobacteriati; phylum Methanobacteriota; class Halobacteria; order Halobacteriales; family Halobacteriaceae; genus Halobacterium; species Halobacterium sp. CBA1132. The sequence continues at coordinate 236,668 of NZ_BCMZ01000002.1, read as the reverse complement.
GGCTGCCACAGTTCTGGCACTCCGGCATACATGTAGCAGCCACCTCATCTTCCATAGGCTTTCTGACGATGTCGAAACGATTAGAGGAACAATATCCACCCGCCGGACTTTAAGTGCGGCGTTCACCGAATACTTCGTATGAGCGCTGTAACGGACACAATTCAAATCGAAAACGTGGTTGCATCCAGTGATATCGGTCAAGAACTCGCGCTTGAGCAACTCGCAACAGACCTTCCGGGAGCAGAGTACAATCCCGACGACTTCCCTGGGGTTGTCTACCGTCTCGACGAACCGAAGTCGGCCACACTCATTTTCCATTCAGGAAAGGTGGTCTGTACCGGCGCGAATAGCGTTGATGACGTCCATGCGGCTCTCGAAATCGTCTTTGAGGACTTGCGCGAGTTAGGCATCGATGTCGTGGATGATCCCAAAATTGAGGTGCAGAATATCGTTTCCAGTGCCAATCTTGGGCAATCGCTAAACCTGAATGCAATCGCAATCGGGCTCGGCCTAGAGCAAATCGAGTACGAGCCCGAACAGTTCCCCGGCCTCGTTTATCGACTCGATGAACCCGATGTCGTCGTTCTCTTGTTTGGCAGTGGGAAACTCGTGATTACTGGCGCAAATGAATCTGAGGACGCCCAGCACGCGCTGGCACACGTCAAAGACCGACTCACCGAACTCGGCTTGCTTGAGTAATCCCCGTCTATAGAACGACTACCACGCGAAAGGAACCGTGTTGCTGGAGCGAGTGTCATCCACCTGTCCCTGATCGCTGGGAACGGGGGTGTTACTCGCTGAAGTCGACGTACTGGGATTCCCAGTCACGACGAGCAGCAATTTCACGGCGGCCACGCTGTGTGAGCGTGTACACGTTCGTGCGCTTGTCGAGTTGTCCCTTCTCGACGAGGCCTTTGTCGACAAGGTCGTCGAGATTCGGATAGAGTCGGCCGTGATTGATGTCTTGCTGGTAGTGTTCAGATAAGCTGATTCCATGCGAAGGCGAACGCTTGAAGCCAATTTTCGACAGTATCTGCTTCGGCGTGGCTGAAACAGTTTGAGAACTGGTTCGTTCGTCGTTTTACTTCTCGAAAGTCACGTTCGACGCTATTCCGATTACCGTGTTTTTCATATCTGTAATCAAGGCTGTGCCGGTGGAGTGCTGCTTGCAGCCACGGTGCAGAATCGACGAGAAAGATCGCGTCATCGACGAGATGTTTCTCGCAGAGTTCCGCGAGGAACATCTCAGTGATCGCTTGATTTCTCGTCGGAGCGAGCTTAACGTGCAGCAAGCGGTTGGTGTCGGGTTCGACGGCGGCGTACAGCCAGAACTGCTCGTCGTTGAGTTGGATCACGGTCTCGTCAACGGCGACGTGATCCGGGTTCGCGCCATCAAGGGGCTGTAGATCGGCCTTCTGCACCCAGTTGTGAACGGTGGTTCGACAGCGTTCGACACCCAATCTATCGAGAATTGAAACAGTATCTGAAAGTGATAATCCAGCCAGATGGAGTCGGATACCGAGCTTCATCGCGGGCTCGGGTGTCGCCTCTCGCTCCAGAAAATCTAACTCGAAGCAGTCGCTACCTCCGCTGAGGCGGGCGATTTCGAGCATAGACCACTCAAAAATCGTCCCGCCTCACCCTTCATCCTTATCTGAACACTGCCTCTTGCTCGTAGTAGTCCTCAAGTTCGTCTTTAACTGCGAGTCCATGTGGTTCGTCGAGCCCGGCGATCACGTACAAGATGTCCCGCTGGAATCCTGTTAAATCGTGCATTCGTCTATTTCTCTTCTTTTCGCGGGTTGATTAAGTGTTCTCTGGTGCTCGGAGGGGAATATTCGAGACTATTTGGCGGGAATCCACGGTGAGAACTTTCGAACCTTTATCTGGTGGGCGGGCGAAACCTGCGATGGAATGTCTGACCTCATCGTCAAAGCAGCCGTAAAGGACGAACTTTCGGAGCACAACGTCTCGGCCGATTTCTACGACGCCCTCAACGAGGAAGTCGCTGAACTGCTCAATGACGCCGCCGACCGTGCCGAAGCGAACAACCGGAAGACGGTCCAGCCCCGCGACCTGTAGGCCTGCGTAACGCAGCCAACCCCGCCACTCGAACGTAGCTTTTTGAGGTTCCTGTACAGAAGGGAGGAAACGGAGATGGCGGACGCACCGGATACCGAACGGCAGGCGGTCGAACCCGATGCGAGAGGCCCTCAGCGTGTCACAGTAGGGTGGGTCGGTCACTATGAAGTGTGGAGCGAACGCCTTCAGTCGGTGGGGTGTAGTGCGAACGCGCGCTGTTGCACTTCTAGTGGGTGGATGCTACGCGGAAGACGCCGTCGTCGCGGCCAGCGTAATAGAGTGCGGTCCCGCGGATTGCGGGGGCACTCGTGAGTGCTGGTTGGACGTCAAGCGCGTGCGACCAGTGTACCGCACCGGTTGCGGCGTCGAGTGCGTACAGTGCCTGGTCGCATAGCACGTATCGGACGTCACCGGCGATGACTGGGGGACGCGATCTAGGGCCAGATGGTGCATTGAGCGTTCGCCGCCATCCAACCGACCCGTCTGCCGTGTCGAACGCCGCAAGTTTACCGTCCGGCGACTGGACATGGAGGTTGCCGTCCGCGACAGCGACATACGCGCTGCCGTCCTCTGGTAGCGGGACCGATGCCGTCCATTGTGTCGTGCCATCATCGAGGGAGAGTGCGTAGACGGCGCCCTGGTGCGCGGCGTAGTACAGATTCCGATCGTCGACAGTAAGGGTGGTGTGACTTTGGGGGAGGTCGTCTCGCCGCCAGTTTTCTTCGCCCGTCGCTGGATCGAGTGCTGCGACGCCAGCGTCCTCGTGGTTCGCCCCAACAACCGTGTAGGCGACCCCGTCACGGGCGGCAAGTGCAGTGCCCGAGCCTCCAGCATCATATTGCCAGCGCTCCTTGCCGGTCGCGGGGTTGCGGCCATACACCGTCTCACCGCTATCATCGAGAAGCGTGTCCTCGGCGAGCACGGGAGCGTTCGTAGTGGATCCATAGCCACCTACGTTCGTTCGCCAGCATAGCGCGCCATCACGTGCGTCGTATGCTGCAAGGAATTCTGCAGTCGAGACGAACATTGCGTTGCCGGCGAGCGTCGGCGTCGACTTTCCCGCCGAATACTCAACTGTCCACGACGCATTCGAGTCACCCAGCTCAAAGCCTCGATACGCACCTGCATCTCCATTCCCGTCGCTATAGCCAACGAATCCACGGCCATCAGCGAGCGCAACCGACGTGGCGAGTTTTGTATCACCAGCTGCGACGCCTTCACTAGTCGCCTCATTTGATGGGCCATGATCGGTCGTGGCCCCGGTATTCGCGAAGTCGTGCTGGTAGGTTGGCCACGCGCCGGTGACGGGGCCGACAGGTGCGTCCTGCTTGTGGTCGCGTGTACTACGGCCGGCGACGCGGCCGAGACAGCCCGTGAGAGAGGTGACACCAGCTGCCCCGGCAGCAACAAGTACATCACGACGTGTCTGTCCGCTGGAGGGGATATACATTCATGGCGATGGATTCGGCCAGTAAGTAGTCTTCTATTGCACGGAGTGGCGGCTTACTCGCAGAAGAATCCGTTCGACATGGAAAGTGGACCATAGGATAGCGGTACAAATCTCTATGGTGACTGATTGAAATCGAGGAGCGATTCATCCCCCACCCTACTCGCTCCCATTCGGTCGATCCTTGAGGGTGGGGGCTTCTCGTCCAATCTGCTATACGCCGTGTTTTGATCGAGTTGCGAGCGAAAAAACGCGCCTAATTCAATATTTTGAATTGGCGTTCAAAACAGTAATGGTGGTGGAGATCCAAATACGTGTATGAGCGACTCAGGAACCATGGATCACACGGCAAAGGTCGCCCGGATTCGAGAGGTTGCGATGACGGTTCGTGAACCAAAAAATGCGGGGGAAATAGCTGAGGCTGCTGGTGTTGCCCGAAACACGGCCGAGAAGTATCTCACGCAACTGGTCGAAGCAGATAAACTCGCGACGATCCAGCGTGGTCGCGAGACCTGCTACTATCCAGATCCAGTCACCCAGTATTTCGATCAGATCCGTGACCTCGTCAACGACCATCGAAAAGACGAACTCACGGCTGAATTAGATGCGATCCGGGACGATATCGACGAGTGGAAAGAGGAGTACGATGTGGAGTCTGCCGACGAACTTCGGGCGACCGTCGGTGGTGATATCCCGGCATCCGAACGCCGACAGCGGCGCCACGACGCAGAGGATTGGGACTACTATGAGCACCAGGCGATGCTCATCAAACAAGCAATTCAGCTCTATGATACGATCGAGGCGACCCGCGAGAGTCGTATCGCCTCCGCCAACTGACTCGGTGACAGAAATGGGAAATCCACCGATTTCTGGAGACACGCATCTCCACCGATACGAGGTCCACAAACGAGTTGCAAATCGACTTCAACGGGAAGCTGGTGTGACGACCGTGGAAGCCAACCCAAGTCCGATGCGTCCAGTCCGTCTCGCGGCGACCCTCGATCGCGCGGTCTTTTTTGACCAGAACACGGACGCTGGCGACGCGACGCTTGAATTCGAGTGGCGCCCTCATTCCACACGGGATGAGTTCCGCATCCAGTATAATGAACTGAGGACGCCGTGGTCATGTGGCTGGCATCAGGACGAAACCCACGAGAAACTTGGACCGAGTCACTTCCAAGTTGACTACGAAGCGTGGCCAGCACCGCACCGTGAATCTGCATCCTTCACAGATTCGAATCCGATGGCAATCCTCGAAACCTGCCTCACTGAGCTTCGCGACCGTGTCCCGAGTCTCCCTGACAGCGTTCGCCCGAGTCCGTAGGTCGCTACGCGATGGGTTCGACCACGACTATCTCGTGCTTGAGGCGGGAGGTTTTGCGTTAGCCGTCGGTCTCGAAGAGGAGGTCGATATCTCAACAGTACGGCGCTTTACTTCACGCTGACCGACGGCGACGCCGAGCTCCCCTGTATGATTTGGGCGAACCGTTACCGGGAGATGGACGCCGGCCTCGAGGACGGGAGCGAAGTCATCCTCGAGGGCGATATCGACTACTGGGTCGAAGGTGGGAAAATCGACCTCAAACCGTGGGAGGTGATCGTCGTCGGCGACGGCGACAAGACTGCTGCAGTCGAGCGACTGCGAAGCGAACTCGAAGAGCGTGGCTGGTTCGGCGACGACAACCATTAGCGTTCTCAGAACAGGGTGGCGTCGTCACTTCCCTCCGAGGGGACGCCCGGTACGACATCCAGAGCACGACCATTCCAAGGCTGTCGGCACCGACGTCCGTTACGAACGGTATCTACTAATTCAACTCTCGCTCTTGTCGGGATGAGGAGGGAGATCGTAAGGAGACCAGATATTCAGCGCCGAATGGACCACGCCGTTGAGATTATTTCTCTGCGCGGCGGTCTTCGATATCTGCGATAAGGGCTTCTGCTCGTTCTTCTGCAGTTTTGGAGTGCTCGCTTGTCGGCTCGGTTCTTTCACCTCGATCGATACTGGAGACTTCCTGTTCCCAGCCCTGCTTGGCGTAGGCGTCGTCAGGCGCCTTCTCAAAGAGTTGAACGGCTGAATCGAGCGATACAAGTCGTTGCTTTAGCTCGTCGGCCCGATGCGGATCGATATAATAGATTGTTTCTGCTCGTTCGACGAGCCGATCCTCGAAGAGGCGAGCCATCGCTTTTGATGCGCTTGCCTCGCTGAGGTCTGTTCGAGCTGCGATTTCACTGGGCGTGAAGCCGTACTTGTGGTGTGCGACGAGGAAACTGAGGACTTCGTACTCGTTCGTATCCGGCTTCACCGGGTATGGGTCGTTATTTGTGAGGTCGTCGACGGGAACTGGCATCCTTGCTATTATGTGTTACTGGTTGCCATTACGGTTTTCGGAGCGGGTATTGGACCGGATGGATGTGTAAATTCAGTCTTAGGTCATGTGAACAGGATTTCGCGGCTGGCCATCATCCAAGTGTACTAGCCCCTGCTTCACTACAGCAAACCCTGTCTGAAACTGCTGTAATTGTAACGAACCCCGTGCCAATACACTACTGGCCGGGGTGTGAAATATACATCCTATACTCATCTTTGGACCATTCACCAAGTCATCGCTCTTTCACACCACATTTCAGTCGAGTTCGTCCTGAGCGACCGCATTAGGGAGACTCCATATGTCCTAACCCATGTTGAATCGACAACGTGGTTCCCTCTCCAGAAATCGAAGCGTTCGGTAGGCGGATTTCCGAATCTAGCGGGTTAGGAACTCGGTTTGCTCGGGGCCAGTTTAATGACCGGCAGCGGGATGCGTATCGTCATCCCGATCACTCTCAATCGGTTCATAGTCAGCGTCTTTGCCCACGAGGGTGAATCCTGGGACGTAGCTGAATCGTTTCCCTGGTTCGTTGTAGAACATCCACGGGATTGAACCTCGGTCGTCTCGAGCGCGGTACTGTGGCTGCCATTCCCGGAATTCTGCCGTTGGCCTGGCAACCTGTGGGGTAGGCAACTCAGCACGTTCGAGATCCGTTAAATCCAGGACTCGCACTTCGAATTCACGGGCGAGTTGTTCGGCTCGCGGCGTTAGCTCGGTTGTGTGGCAGAGCACTGGCATCGCTCGGCACGCGAACGCCACGGTACACAACCGGAAGAGGACTGCTGGCGTGATCGGATCGCTCGTCCAGTCCTTACATTGGGCGACGATCCAGTCGCTTGGCTCCTGTTGTTTCTCCCTCCGCGTGGCGACGATGTCGACCTCGAGGCTGAAGAGGTGTTGGCGGGTATCTGCACGGTATCCCCACCGTCCTAGTGCTCGCTCTAGTTGGTACTCGAGCCACCGGCCGTCACTATCACCACGCCCGCCAACGTGTGGGTCGACCTCCTTGAGACTGAGGTCCGCTTGGTCGGCAAGTACTGGGCTGTCTTCTGGGACTGATGGGAGGATGTCTCTGAGTGCGGTAGCGTACTCAAGGGCTGTTGTGAACTTCTCAGCGGGTGGTTCGTCGTAGTGATGGGCTGCGGGTTGCGTTGCTTGCAGTGATCGAATCAGCCAGCACAACTCCTGTTCGATCTGGGTGACCAACTCCATGTAGTCGCTTGCCGAACTCGAGGACCGTTCGTCCGTCGCTGCATCAGCTTGGTTGGGCTCGGGGAGGAGAGATTTGGCCTCCTTGATTGGCTCGTTCGCTAAGTACAGGAGTCGGCGGGCGAACATCTGCTGGTCAGTGGTGAGCGTATGGTCGGTCTTGAGGGTGTCACGAACGGACTCGATCGCTTCCGTGAGCCCGCGCAGGTGTTCGTCGTACTCGTCTGGGAGTGGGGATTCATCCGATGTCATCGTGTGAGTGGGCTTGGAGTGAAGTGCTGTCGCGTCAGCGGCGTCTCTGCAAGCGACGTGAGCGTGGGTTGGCCTTGCTGTTGGAGATGGTGGTAGAGTTCGTTTTCGTCGGTGACGGTGACCCATCGGTGACTGTCGACTTCTCGGTAGCGGAGTTCACCGTCGACAGCTACGAGGACGCCCTGTTCGGTGGTTGCCGTTGCATCGAAGACGAGTACGTCTGGATCCGGATTCGTCCAGCTGCCTCGAATCCACTCGAGCAGCGTGTTGATCGTCGGCGGGTCCACGGGATTCGGGTAGCGTGGTTCCGCCGGGGCGCGTATCGCAACGTCGTCGACGGTGTCACAACTACAGACACGCCAGCCGTCTCCTGTCCATTCGAGTTCACGGCGAGTCCAAGTGTCGCCGTCTTTGGGATCGAGGACGAGCCGTCGGGGTGGTGTACCGGACGGGTTCCACTGGAGGACACACGTTCCCCCGTCAGAGAGTGTCCCGTCGGCTGTTCGGCGCTGGTGTTCGAATAGCGCGGAGTCAATCTGTGACCGCGCTCGCCGCAGCGTAGCGATTGGATCTTCTGCCGGTGTCAAAGCAGTCGCTTCGTCCTCATCGACCGCCTCAAACAATCGGTGGAAGCTGACATCGATGTCTCGAAGCGTCGCAAGTGCGCGCTGTTGGCTGTCCGTCATCAGATATCTCCCGTATCTGGCTTGTAGCACGCCGTCTGCAGCCGACGGATGTATTCGGCGAGCGGTTCGGTCGCATCCGTTGCAGTAACGGTCTTAGATCGGTCATCATAGTCGACAGCACCGCACTCATCGAGTGTCTCAAGATGCGATTGGGTGAGCGTGATGTAGACGGACGTGCGCTCGTCACTGCCGACTTTGCTGGGGTCGATCGCGTTTTCGATAGCTGCGATTTCGGCTGCGAGCTCGTTGGCGGTGAGCTCACCGTGAGTACGTGACAGCGACAACACGACGCGGCGACGGCGACTATTTCCGAGTGCCTCGAACGCGACGTCGGGATTCATTGGGATGGCAAGTGATGCCGTCTCATCCGTCGAAGCTGTCATTCAGATCGCCTCCGTTATCAGGAGCACCTTTCGATGCGTCTGTCGCGTTCCCAACGAAACATCCTCGTCGACGAGGTAATTGTCAGGCCAATACCGTCGCCACATCTGTGACTCCGTGGTTAGTTCACGGAGCTGAGCAACTTTGGTATCGGCGTTGGTTCTGCTACTCTCTTCATCACGTAATTGGGTGAACTGTACGACTCGGTTAGTCAGTGGACCAGTTGCCGGAGTCTCGCTCTGAGAGACAGAGTTATGACTCCTGACTCTGATATTGTTGCTTGCTGTCATTGCTGTGGCAGCACGATTCCTCCGGCGTCCCTGCGCCGGGGGAGTTCCCCAGAATCGTGCTAGTCCAGTGGACGAGCCATTGTGACTTTTATATCTGGGTCACAAAGCTCTCACGGAGTATTCGTGTCTTTGAACGCCTATACCGAACAAATAGGTCTACTATTTTAATCACCTACTAAATCATACTTCGCCATCATCGGTAGATAAAAATAATTTACTCTTTCAGCTACATTCACATTCACAAAACTGATCATGACTATGGTCTGCCAATATACTCTAATTTCATTATTCTATTGTTGCGATAGTAGCGGCAGAGGCACAGGCCGTACATATCCTGTGGACATCTACTTCTGCGCTTCCACCTGTTGTCGCCGGATTCTGTGGACGGGATTTAATCTGATCTGATGTCTCTACTATGTAGATCAAGTAGAGGTTGGCCTCCACTATCGTCAAGCCAGAGTATGATATGGTCGCTACCAGGCGGCGAATGTAGCGCCCCCTTGGAGTCTTCATCAGCTTCGAACAGACTATGCGGGTATTCCTTCTCCAGTAATGAGACGGTACACAGAGGCTGCCTCAGCCGACCCGTCAACATCTAAAACATCGAATAAATCTCTCGCAGAGATTCACTCTAAATCGCGCCGAGAGCCCACCAGATGTCAGCCGAAACTAGGTCGTTCGGGTCATGATTGAGACTTCCTTGAACGGCCTCACGCAACCGGCGATACCCAACTCTCTCGAAATTAACTCTTTCACGCCAGCACGGACTATGCAGTGCGGTCAATAGCTATTCTTTTTTCTCGGCGTACGACTCAAGGAATGTCGGCATCGCCTTGAGGATCTTGCGTTTTTTCGTGGCGGTGTATTGGTCGTAGATTGCCCTGCTGCCCCCACCTGTATCCCCACGCATATAGTCCGTCAATGACTCTGACTCTAGCTGGTCTTGATACCAAGTCGTAGCCCAATGTCGCCAATAATGTGGATTGATATTGTCGTCGTCATGGGGTCCGTACCAGCAGGTCAATTGGCACTCGTCATCGTCCATCTCGGTGAGCGTCTTCGACTTCCTTCGTATCATATCGCTAATCCCCGCCGCACTCAGTCGCGTATAGAAGGTGTCAAGAAACAACGGTTCATCTGGTGACTCCGGATCTGGCCTGATGGCGAGATACCAGATGAGTGCATCCCGAAGTTCACGATCTAGCGGATATTTTGCCGTTGTTGCTGTCTTATTCCCAGATTTCCGCCCCTCCTCCCTTGCTTTCTTGTCGGCACGAAAGAGGATGTGGTCGTCCCAATGACGCACGTCTGGATGCGGTGTCCAGTCGCATCCAGGATGATCGAGGTTGACATCCTCAATATCGAGGTTACTAATGCCGCCTGCTCGCCGGCTCAGCTTCGCCAGTAGCAGGTTGATTGTTGTCCATTTTGGATGCCCCCACGACCGGATGTAGATCCGTGCATCTTCGATAGGAATGATATAGGCATCACGACCGCTTGGACTGTCCAAAATGTTCTTGTTCAGAGTATTCAGAACGTATCCGAACGGGTCGTCCTTAACAGGTTCCGTCTCCCGGCGGCACCAAGCATAAGCTTGACTAAGAAATGCTGCCGTCGTCTGTTGGGTATCCGGAGAAAACTGTGCTTGGAGGTCGTGCAGGAACGCCTCTGCTTCATCCTCGGTAACCTCCCGGGGATTTATCATCTTGCCCGATGAGACGTTCTCAAGATCAATATCTGACCAGTGACACTCGTGTTTGTACTCTCCTTCAGTGGCAAGCCATCTCTCGAATCGCTTGATTGCATCACGACTAGTTTTCCTTGTTGACTCCTTACCATTATCGTGGTAGTTATCGTACCAGTACCAGAGGACACTCCCGTCTGGGTTTGCCTCGTCAGTAGTAACGGACATGGTCACCGACTCAAGTAGTAATTCCCGCGCCCATCAGTCTCAACCGCTGACTGGTCATTATTTGCCATTTCATGGAGCCGGTCAGCGAGAACGTTCTCAAACTCTAGGGTGAGCTGTTCGACAACTGCGTCAAACTCTTGCTTCTCTTGTGAAAGTTCGTTGAGGATGACTTTGTCATTGAGTGCTTTCGCAGCAGCCTCGACTGTCTCTACTTCCTCAAGATTCGACTGCCCCTCCCCGGACCGAGGGTCAAGGTCGGCAATCCGTGATTCCCCTACATGAATCATCGCTCTAAGGTACGTTGACTGACCGCTGTACTCATCGTCTTCGGCAGCACGTTTGGCCCGGTTTTTCATCTCGGGAGTTATTTTTATATCTATCCGCTCGCTCAATTTACTGTTTTGATCGTTATGTGTCATTAATAGGATCAACCAGGTTGAATTCTGCTATGGTACTCAAATGCGGTTGATGTCCCGCCAACTTGGTATCAATTCCACTGCTACTTAGATATGGTATCACGCTTAGGATACTCGTATGTATCCAAGTCAGAAAGTACTATGACGAAAAATTGTCGTTATTTGCTTGTATATATAATATCAGATTAGGAATGCGCAAGAATGCGCCGGGGTACGAAATAGTACTTTGCTGGGGTAACCAGGTTTTTCAAAGCAGAGTAGTTCATAATACCTCCAGGTCTCTATTGTAGTCTGTCCAAATTTACTTGAATCTAATTGCGTTAGCTTTTAACGGCCTCCTAATACAAATGGTGGATAATGGGAGAAGATGCTGGCATCGTCACCTTGAGCAACTCCGGTGCCGTAGTTATCCCCGTCGAGGTGCGGGAAGTCCTCGGAATCAAGAATCAGGAGGCATTAATTCGCCTTCCCGAAGTCGAGGTTGCTGAAAAAACCAAGGGTCACACTCCTAACCGAACCGAATCAGCTGGCGTCGTTCGCATCAGCGAGGATGGCGTCGCGGTAATTCCTGTTGAGGTTCGTGATCTTTTGGGAGTCGATAATACGAAGGCGTACCTCCGGCTGCGGGATATCTCGGTGGCGAAAAAACTAGATGAAGGTGACGTGTAGCTGACACTGGTTGCCGCAGGAATTCGGCGTCGCTGCCATAACCTCCTTCAAAGCCGAAATTTGTTGTGGGAACCGGGTTCTATATTCAATTTCTCAAGTCTGGTTGGTCGAGGCCGAAGCCGTCGCGTACGTCGTCGGGCGGTACTGTGAGTTGGACACCAGCGGGTCGGCGTTCTACCTCGCTGCGTGGGAGTCGGATAACCCCGAGGTCGTTCGCGAGCGGCTCGGACGGATCAGTTCCACAGCAGAAGAGCTCATCGACGTGCTCGAAAGCGAATCTTTGTCCCAATCTAGTTAACCAACAGAGTGATGGATTCCTTCCGCTCTGTTGGTTAAGTTTTTCAGCGCCCGCGGAGGGGCGGAGGCGCGTTCTGACCTCCGTCGAATGATGACTGAACCCTATCTCACGACGGTCCTCGAGGAAGCCGAGCACGTCGCCGAGCAGCACGATCAGGTCGCTCGAACGACAGACAACCAAGCCCAGGGGTACCTCCGATACGCCGTCCTCCGGGTCCTCGAAGGCGAGGCGGACCACCTCCCAGCAGACTGGACGCCGATCGATGGCGTGACAGTCGGCTACGGGAGCGACGAGGCGATGTACGACAGCTGGAGCTCCAGCGAAGACTGGTGGGTGACCGTCCCGCCGCAGGAAGCGTGTACCCGCTTCCGGGTGTTCTTCCCGGACGACCACCAGACAGTTCCCCGTGACATCGTCGACGTGATGGCTGCGCTGGGTGCCTGGCGCGTCTGGACTGGGTGCGCAGCCGCGTGCGGCTCCTACGACCATCGTGAGCGCCGCGAGGTCCACTACCTGTGGTCGGAAGGCCATCCGGTGGAGGAAGTGCTCCACGAGCGGCTCAGGGGGCCTGCGGAAGCCGTCGCTCCCGACGGTGGCCGAACGGGCGACGTTCGCGACCGACTGGTCGTCGACGAGAACGCACAGTCGGAGGACGACCTTGAGCCCCGCACGAAGCGTGCCGTTGCCGAAGCGATGGACGTCTCACTTCTCTCGAAAGGTGGCCGCTACGAGGTACAGTCTGCGTCCGGGAACCGGTACGAAGTCGACGTCATCGACGAATCGTGTACCTGTCCCGACTGGCAGCAACGTTCACCCGAAGGCGGCTGCAAGCACCTGCGCCGCGTCGATCACGAGATCAAACGGGGCCGCGTTCCCCGACCAGACGGCCGCCTTCCCTCCCCGTAGTCGTGGCCAGACTACTCCACGGGACGGACTGTGTCGCCATCCCGACGGACCCGGTCGAACGTTGAGAGATACGCGATCCGGTCGTGAACCTCCTCGTCATCCAGCTCCAGTTCCGCGGCCAGTTCGTCGACGGTCATCGGTTCATCGAGTGCCTGGAGGACTTCGAGCCCCCGGTAGTACCTATTCGTCAGTTCCTGAACGCGGGCCTCGATCGGCGTGGTCACTCCGTACCGCTCCTCGAGTTCGACCAGGGCCTCGTTCGCGAACGTGGCGAACTGATCGTCCCCCAGGCGTTCGATCTGGGCTTCGAGTTCAGCCCGGACGACGTCGCCTTCGTCTTGCCCGAACGGTGTACGAGCTGATCGTCGACGACACAGACATCAAAGCCCCGCCCGTCGACGCAGCTCTATTGAATCCCTATTAATCAGATACGGTTCCCAGTGAAACGACTGGTTGGTAGGTGTGCAAATCAATCGGAATTGGCTGGGGTTGTAGTTGAGACAGCCAACATCAGCTAGCTGTATTCAAAGTGCGGGTGCACGCTTTAAGGAAATCGTGACGGGCAACAGTCCGCCTGTTTGGACTGTTCGTATTCAGTGAACGCCGACTACAACGCGGCGAAGAATTTTGCTCGCAAACTGGTGTTACAACTACAGCGAGGTTAGAACCCTCACTGGGCGTGTTATATAGATCCGCCTAAAGCCGAGGTGCTGACTGTGAACGCTACTGGAGTGGCGTCCGATCAGTATGTGTCGGTAGAACGGGGGTCCACCGATAAGCCAACGGCTTCAGCAGTTGGTCGCTGACGGACCGATGCACCTCGAAGAGGAGATTGGTGGTCACTCAATTCCGGTTAGCGCTGAGGCTGTAAGTAGAGACAGGGATGTCCACACAGCCAGCGAAAACACGCTTGCAATCGGTGAGGCTGCACGAACCGTCATTGTCACTGCCGGTTCGACAGCATACGTCATCACAAGTCCACGGTACGCACTTAATGGACTGGCTGCGAGCGCTTCGCTCAGCCCTCGTTCAACGATCCAACCTTGCCCGACCCCAGCAATCACCACGAGGTCAAACCCGATGACGACTACAAGTAACAAGCCGACTGCCGACACGAGTCCACGACGTGCAGACCGAGCCACCGACGAAAGTAACAGCGTGATAGCAAGGATAACACCTGCGAACACCATCGTCAACGCGACGAATCGTGCGTAGTACACCGGCGAGTCTAACCCGCCTGATTGTGCGAGCACGTTCGGCGTCCCCCCCGAGAGTGGTACAACGAACCCTGCTACGAGCAGCGTCATGACGAGAATCCCGAGTGCGACTGCGAGTCGGCCACAATAGACGCCAAGCCCGTACCGAATGGGCGTTATCGGGAACGTATCGAGGACTTTCAGTTCACCCCGCAATCGGTCGCCGAGAATCGTTCGATATCCGAGCGCTACTACCAACACTGGGACCAAGACCTCGACCGGCGTGAGCAGCGCCAGTACGAGCGGCACGTAGCCGGCTTGCCCGCCGAGTACTGCAATCGCCACGATGAGTGCGAAGAACCCGACGGCAAGCAGCCAGACTGACCGCGACCGTGCGAGTGCTCGCAACTCCCGTTCGAAAACGGCGGTGAACTGCTGGGTAGCGTCACTCACGACCATCCCCTCCCTCGGCGGTGACCGTGCGGCCACGAACGGCGGCCTCGAATGCGTCCTCTAAGGTGGTTGTCTCCGTGTCCGCAAGCACTTCTTCTGGGGACCCAGCCGAGACGATGCTGCCATCGGACACCACGAGGATGTAATCGGCGTCTGCTGCGCGCGAAAGGTCGTGGGTCGTCAACACGACGGCTTGGTCGCGCTCGGTCAACCCCGCAATCACGTCGTACACGTGGCGAGTCATCTCCGGGTCGAGGCCGCTCGTCGGTTCGTCGAGAACGACTAGGTCTGGTGCCCCCAGGAGGCTCACCGCGATTCCCAGGAGGCGGCGCATACCTCCGGAGAGCGCATCCGTTCGGCGGTCGGCCGCGGCTTCGAGGCCGACCCGAGCGAGTGCGGCATCGACGTCGGTCTCTCCGGCGAGCAGTGCCGCGTAGAATGCGACCGTCTCCCGGACCGTCGCCGAGGGCTGGAACCGCGGGTCTTGGGGGAGATACCCGACGGGTCGCTCCCCGCCGGCGTAGAGTGTGAGTTCGCCCGCTGTCGGGCTCTCTACGCCCGTAACGAGTTCCGCGAGCGTCGTCTTCCCGGATCCATTCGGCCCGACAATCGCGGTGACCGCATCATCCGGTATCGAAAAGGAGAGTTCGTCGAGAACATCGATATCACCGAACGATTTCGAGAGTGCCGACGCCTCAACGACAGCCGAAGCCGACGTCTCAGTATCGTCGTCACCTTGGGTTTGCCCCCCACGATCACCCATTACGGATAGCGTTCCCGTGCCACGCGAAAAAGTGTACTGCCCCATCATTCTTTGCGGCTCCCCCCGTATCGCCGTCTATGGAATTCTGGCACGTGGCTGCTGCAGGCCTCCTCGTGCTCGCGGCAGTCGTCGGGCCATTCGCCGTGGGCGGTGGGAGCCAGCAGGCGGCTGCGGTCCCGATGTCAGATACGAAGTCAACGGGTGTTCCAGAAAGCGTCGTCGTTAGTGCCTACGAATCGACGATCGCGTTGCCGACTGGACAAGTCTCGTTCTCCCAGTTCAAATTCACCATCGGATACTACGGCATCACGTCGATGGTCGCAGGACTGCAGGAGAGCACGGAGCGAGAATTCGGGCGGCCGATGGCTGTGTACGTCTCGGATTTCTCCGGCACTGGCGTCTACGTCGGAGAGGATGGGTTGCTCAGAACACCGATGGACGCAGATACTGAGTGGATCCCAGCCAGTACAGCGTACTTCGTCGTCAACAGTACGGCCAGCATCCCGACGCGGGAGCAGGCGCTGGTGCCGTTCTCGAAGCGGAGTGATGCGACGGCGTTCGTTCAACAGTACGGTGGTCGGATCGAGCAGTGGGACGCCGTCCGACAGTTGGATGTCGGCGGTGCGGGCCGTAGTTCAGCGGAATGGGTGCGCACGAGTGAAGCACGGAGCGAGCGTGCGAACAGAACGGCCGCCCGTGCGCGGTCGCTACTCGAACGACCGGTTCCGACTACGGTAGAACCAAACGAGTCGCTGACCGCAGCGATCCGGCGTGCCGCGCCCAACACGACCATCCAACTGGCAGCCGGGAATCATTCTGTCTCCGATGTCACGGTGGACAAACCCCTGACGATTCGTGGCGATGGGGTCAACCAAACGCGCATCATCGGGGACGAAAACCGTAGTGTCGTCTACGTGAACGCATCACGCGTTGCGATTACGGATGTTTCGATGTCCGGCATCGGCACAGTGCGGACCCGCGACCGAGCGAACATTACGGGTGTTCCGGTCAGGAATGAGTCGTTCCGGGAACGCTACTGGACGACGCATGGCTACGGTGACGCGGGTATCGTCTTCGAGGAGTCCACCCGATCGCTGGTCTCTGACGTTCGAATACGAACGCGCGCAAATGGAGTTATCGCGCGGAATAGCCCGAATCTCACCGTTTCAAACCTCACGGTTCGGGGAACGCGAGACTGGGAGGATGGATTCCTCGGGGTCTCGATTCTCGGCGCGCCCGCACTGGTCCAGAACTCGACGTTTTACGGTGGGAAAGTCGGAGTCTTCGCCCACGACACGCAGTCGTTCACTGTTCGAGATTCCTCGATGGAGGGGATGATGATCGGCGTGTTCAGCGTGTTCGCGCAGGGCGCGTTCGCCGCTAACAACGATATCGAGGACACGTACGTCGGCGTCTACATCCACGACCGATCGAACCGAAACGTTGTGACAGGGAATATCGTCACGAACAGCAAGAACGGCGTTCTTGTGTTCGGGCGGTCGAGCTACGTCGCGGAGAATGTTGTGACGCATAACCAGCACGGCGTCGTCGTGCAAGGCCAATATTCAGTGTATGAGGAGAACGTCGCGGCGTTCAATCGGGTCGGCATTCGAGCGATGTCGCTATTTCCGACGAACCGCGTCACCGACAACGACATCGCGTATAACCGGCGGTACGCCGAGACCGCACGGTTCAACGTGTTACACGTCTGGAAGGGGAACTACTGGCGGGGCGCACCCGGTATCGACACCGACGGTGACGGCTCACTCTCACGGTCGTTCCGTGCGACAGGACCGGTCGGGATGGTCGCAGACGGTGGAGCTGGGGCACCGACGTTGGCACGAGCACCGGCACTCAAATTGATACGGCAATTACAGCAGACGATGCCGGGGATTCGGTTTGGGGGCATCGTGGATGAAGCGCCACGAGAAAATCCGGTCCGTCCAGCTGTATTGGCGCGGCTTGAAGACACCCAGAATTCGCCGGGCCAGTTCGACGATGAAGACGAGTGGGACTACACATTTTAATCTGGTCCGACCAGACTGATATGTGGCCCTACAGACCTTGCTGATGTCGATGCTTTTTCCGCGTCCAGTACGTCCGACGCGCTATTCGAGTGAATTATCTAACATATTCTTCGAGAAATACACCAAAAGTCGTTTAGTCTCTGTAGCAGTCTAGATTATCGTATCCCGAGGTGCCCGCGTTCAGATGGCCGTTCTCAGCCGTTGGCGGGGCCAAGCACGGTAGTATCCCACATGTCTAACACTCGTGTCACAATTACAAAGTCGATCGAAGCACATCCCGGCCTCCATTTTAACGAGCTTGTTCGACGCCTCGAGCTTGCTCCGGGCCAACTCCAGTATCACATCAAGCAACTGCAGTCCAGCGAGGATGTTATCGCAGAATCGATCTACGGGAAGACCCACTATTTTCCGCCCGAATACAATCAATGGGAGCGGACGGCACTGGCGCTGCTTCGCCGGGAAACAGCTGGAGAGATCGTTGCCTATCTCTTGACTGAAGGGGATACGCCGCCAGCAGCCGTTGCGGAGGAGCTTGATATTGCGCGCAGTACCTTGGAGTGGCATTTGGATCGCCTCGTCGAACAAGGCTTGGTCAAGAAACAGCGAGATATCTCGAACCGAGTGACCCTTACCGTCCGGAATGCTGATCGAACGGTCGAGTTACTCCGTGAGGCCGATCCGACGTTGGGCGAACGGATGGTTGATCGGTTTACCCGCTTGGTCGATAACCTCCTCGACGGGTGAGTTTGCTTGATGTCTCATTGGATTCCAAATCACTACTGGCCGGTGCTCGTAGTGGTGTTGGCGCTTGCGACGATCGGTACAGTCATTTTGTTCGGGATTGGGTTGAATGCGTACTTTCAGCGTCGATCTCGCCGGTATCTGCTCGTTGCGGCGGTCCTTGCTTTACTCGTCGGACGGACGATTGTCGGCATGGGGACGCTGCTCGGGTTCGTGCCGATGGTCTTCCACCACTTGATTGCGCACTCGATAGACCTCTTGACTGCGGCGACACTTCTGTATCTGGTTTACCAGTCGCCTCGTGACGCCTCGTAGTTGTTTGTGGTTCATTCCTCGAACCGATTCGAGTATTGTACCAGTGCCACTATATTATAGTAAGGGGCATATTCAGATGGAAGCCGGCCCCACGAAACTACGCCAGTCCATCTATGTCTCCACACTCACCCAACGAGCGCTGTCCAAACCACGAATCCCACCCACAGCAAACCACCCCGGAAGACGGCCGGACACCAATCACACGACGGCAATTCGTTGTTGGAGCAACCACGGCAGTAACTGCTGGTCTCGCCGGCTGCCTCAATAGTGGCAGAAACAACGATGCGCCGGCCCCAATTACAATTCCCACTACCGCCACGTGTGACGTCTGCGGAATGACGATCACACAGCAACCCGGGCCGACTGCTGAGATTTTCTACGCTGACGCACAGCCGAACGACCATGACAACCCTGCCCGCTTCGACAGCACATGGGAAGCGTTCCAGTTCGACTTCCAGCACGACAACTGGACGCGTGAGGCCTTCTACGTCACGGACTACTCGGCCGTCGATTACGACATCCAAACTGATGGCGGCCAACAACTACTCTCCACACACTACGAGAAAGAAGCGTTCGCTGATGCAACTGATATCACGTACGTTGTAGGCTCGTCAGTCGTCGGTGCGATGGGAGAAGATCTGATCGGATTCTCCGACCGAACAGATGCCGAGGCGTTCCGGGAGAAGTACGGCGGCGACCTTGCCACCTTCGACGACGTGACGCCGAGTCTCATCTCGTCGCTCGGGATGTAGTATGCTCGGACGTAGCCTACCGGCCGTACTCGTTGTCGTTCTCGTCCTGCTGAGTTACTCGCTTATTGTTCCGATAGGCGACGACACCGTTGAGCCCGCCCAGTCCGGGAACACGTTCGACCTCGGACTGACCGACGAAACCATTCGGGAGGTCGAGCAACGCGACCTGTCGATTCCCCGCGTCCAAGTATACTATTCAAGCTACGAGTACGTCGTCGGCTTCAACACCATCGAATCATTCCTCGTCGAGCAGAATCGATCGGGCCATCAACGACAGTTCGGGCAGCCAGTTGAAATCTTCGTCTCAGATTATGCAGGCACGAACGTCTCCCTCACCGAAGACGGCTACCTAACGGCATCCCGTCATGTCGGCCTCGTCGATGCCGAAAACACGTTTGTCGTCGTCGATAGCCGCGCTCGGCTCACCAACGGGCCGGTCGCCGTGCCGTTTGCCGACCGCGACGCTGCGGACAAGTTCGCCACCGAGTACGGCGGCGATGTCGTTCCGTGGGCAGACGTAGACGAGACCATGACTCCTGAGCAATCGCTCACCCGAGGCAACTTCCAGGCGGCCATGGATAATCGGTCCGCATGGGCAGACGCAACCGTCGCCACTGCCCGCAATCTCACCGACAGACCGACGTCTGTTGTCGTCGGCGAAGATGTATCGTCGCTAGCTGCCGCGATTGACGCTGCACCACCGAACACGACTGTTCGAGTGCCATCAGGAACGTACCGGACAGACGGACTTACGGTGAACAAGTCACTGACGATTCTGGGGGCAGGCCCAGACACTCGAATTCGCGGTGACGAGAACGGGACTGTCGTTCACGTCACCTCACCCCGGGTTGCGCTGGCGAACCTCAGTATTGACGGCGTCGGCGACGTCGGGAGCAGGCGAAGTATGTTGAATGCGTCCCGGCTCGAACAAGCCGGCTGGTCTGAGAATATCGAACTTGCGTATGGTCGCGGAGATGCTGCCGTACGGTTGGTTAATGCCTCCGCGTCAGTACTTACAGGGGTTCATATCGAGACGCCGTCGTCGGGTATCATCTCCCTCAATAGTAGCAACTCCGTCGTTCGTGATGTCGAACTGAACGTGACAGAGGGCGACGACGAGGGGTTCATGGGGTTAGTTGCGATGTACGGTCCGCTGGTCGTCGAGGACAGCCAGTTTGCAGGCGGCCGCGACGGCGTGTACACGCATCGCGCTGACGGGATCGTGGTCCGAAACAACACATTCCGGGACAGCCGCTTTGGCGTCCACGAAATGTACACTTCCCACTCGCTTGTTCGCAACAACACCGTCCGTGACACACGAATTGGAATCATCATCATGACACGACCGACAGGCAACATCGTCGTCGATAACGACGTCCGCGCGTCACAGGTTGGACTCTCAACTGCCGGGTCGAATTCCTACTACGCCGGCAACGTGCTGACTGACAACGTCCGTGGTATCGATGTTCTCGGCTTCCAGTCACTCGTTGAGCGCAACACGATTACCGACAACACCGTTGGGATTCGCAGCGGCCCGGGACTTCCGACGAATCTTGTCACCGCGAACGACATCGTCGGCAACGAGCAGGCAGCGACAGCTGGCCTTGGTCCACTTCGCGTGTGGACCGTCGATGGCGAAGGGAACTACTGGGGGCCGATGCCGGGGGTAGACGGAGACGCTGACGGCTACTACGAGCGGTCATTCCGCCCGAATAGCCCTATCGACGAACACCTCCACGACGCGCCAGGCGCATGGACGCTTGCACAGTCGCCTGCAATTACACTGGTCCGGAGCGTTCAGGACACCGTTCCGGGGCTGCGTTCAGCTGGCATCGTCGATACAGCGCCACGAGTCACGCCGGTACAGCCCAAGACACTGAACACTACGCAAGCGTCGAATAACGTGACGGGGGTGGCAACATGACCGAACAAAACGCCCGCGCCACGGACGAGCCACCACTTGCGTTCACGGACGCATCGTACGCGTTCGGAGACGTAACCGTCCTCCAAGAGGCATCCGTCGAACTCCAGTCAGGCGAGTTCACAGCACTCGTCGGACCGAACGGATCCGGGAAGACGACGCTCCTCGAATTGTTCGCAGGCTTGCGGTCACTCGACACCGGGACAGTCACGCGGCCAACAGCATCGGGCCGAACTGTCGCATATCTGCCCCAAACACCCGGCTTTCGGTCGGGGTTCACCGCCCGTGAGACGCTGGGCTTCTACACGGATCTCGTGGAGGAAAGTGCTAACCCTGACAGCCTGCTCGTTGAAGTCGGTCTCGATGACGCCGCTACCCGTGGTGTAGATGAACTGTCGGGAGGTATGACTCGCCTCCTGGGCATCGCGCAAGCGCTCATCGGTGACCCGCCTATCGTCATTCTCGACGAGCCGACCAGCGGTCTTGATCCAGATGTCGCCGACCATATCTTCGACGTGATCGAAAGCATCGCCAGTGATGGGCGACTCGTTATCACGGCGAGCCACGACCTCGCAGCTATTGAAGCGCGCGCTGACCGCGCGCTGTTCCTCTCAGACGGCGAGTTCGTTCTCGATGGTGATCCCGAGAGCATTCTGGAGGCGACTGATACAGAGACGCTACGTGAGGCGTTTGCGGCGGTGTTTCGCAGGAAAACTAGTGGTGTTACTCGTCCGGGTGCGAACGGAGGTGAGCGCTGATGCAGCGACGTGATTGCGTGTTCGCCATTATTGAGCGGGAACTCTGGACGCTCCTCCGCAACCGGGTAGTCATCGCTGTCGGCATCGGCTTTTTCGGTGTTATTGTGGGACTTAGTGGGGTTTCGATGGGGTCTCCCGGCGGATATGTATCGCTAACCTATGACTTGCTACTGCCGGTGGAGGTCTTGATCCCGACGCTTGCGTTTGCGTACGTCTATCGGTCTATTCGTGGTGATGATGAACGCGGGGAGTTAGATGTTATCCGAACGTACGACGTCTCACGACTGGAATACGTGGCAGGCGTCTTCATCGGACGGACCGCAGTCTTACTCGTCGTCGTGCTCACGACACTCGGTGTCGCTGGCGTTGTTGCTAGTCTGGGGGCAACCCCAGCCGTCGAATTCTTCGCGACGCACCAAGCAGGCGACACACCGGTTGTATACCTTCGATTCATGATGTTTGCTGCAGTCTACACTCTCGTTGCTTCCGGTATTGCGCTTACCGTGTCTGCAGCAACACGAACGAATCGAGAAGCGATCGCCGCCAGTGTTGGCATGCTGCTCGCCCTCGCAATTGCGCTCGACCTCGTCGTAGTCACACTCGTGTCGACGAACATCATCGACGCCGGATCAATTGCCGTTTTTACGGGCCTCAGCCCGGCAAGTGCGTTCCGTGGCCTCGTCCTGGAGATGGCAATTCAACCTGCGCTGGCGGTTAGCCCATCTGTTGCCACCGCTTCTCCACTTACAAGCGCCGTCAGCCTTCTCAGCTGGCTTGGAATGAGCATCGGTATTGCAACAGTCGCAACATGGACGGAAACAACCTGAGGAGCCTCCTCTCGGGTTTTCCGAGACCGCCATGATTGAACGCCTTCGTTCTCGGCCTGGCTTTCAACCCCATAATATCTTAACCAACATCCTGCATTTTTGCTCGAGAAGTTGGTTAAACCTGAGTAATCAATAACGTCTCGAGACCATACTCTTATATACGTATAGTTTACTGTGAGGTGATTTACTCATGGGTAAACTGCTTGGTGCCAGAACGTGTATCGTACTGTATGAGCACCGATCTGGGGACTGGTGAAGAGATGGAATCCCGGGAACTCGTCCATTTCGTCACCCAACAGACGCGGTTCGCGCTAATCAACAACATCCTCCAGCACCCCGAGCAACTCCCCTCGATGTACGAGCTTGAGGAGCTCAACCCCAGCGTCAGCGACGCAACCGTCTACAAGCACATCCAGAAGCTCATCGACGCCGGCATCGTCAAAGAAGTCGCCCTAAACGATGACCAGCGCCGACAGGGCTACCCCTGGAAGTTCTACGGACTCACCGAAAAGGGACGGGCATTCCTCGACGACCACAACCTGCTTGCCGCAGAGGAGACGCTCCAGCAGATCTACGACACCCTCTCAGACAAGCCTGAGAAGATGGTCAAATACGAGAACGCTCCCCGACCGGAAGAAGCGTAACTCCCGACAGTTCGCCCCAAATTAGCACTTAATCAGGATTCGATTTTGTAGTCAGCCGCCAGCTTTTGGAACTCGTCCCACTCCGGGAGTCGGTCGTCGTCGACCTCGCCGTGCGTCTCGAGGTAGCGGAGCAAGGCGTCGATATCGTCTTCGAGGCCATACTTCGCCGCCTGCTCTCGGAGGTCCGCCTCGTCGACGCTGACGTGGCTGAGCAGGAGGAGACAGTACGAGCGGTAGCGGCTGCCGTCGTCGATCAGCAGCGTGTGACAGCAGAGCTCCGCCGGCGAGACTGCGTCGAGGTCCTCGGAGTAGACGTAGTAGCGATGGCCGGTGAGCAGGAACTGGAGGTCGAAGGCCGTGAATCGAGCGAGGCCGGTTTCGTGGAACGGCTCCGCGTCGATCTCCGTCTCGGTCTGGGTGAGGAATTCGTCGTAGTCCTCCCAGAGAATCGTCCCCTTCGGGGCGACGGCTTCGAGGCGCTGGCGATGCAGCTGGTGTGTGAGTTCACGGGCGAACTCGTGAAGGCGGTCGAAATCGGCGTTGAACTCGTAGTGGCCGTCGACGGTCCCGACGAGACCACGGTCGCGAAACCGCTTGAGGACCCGGTTGACCGTGTTGCGGTAGTTGTTGCTCCGGTCAGCGATTTCGGAGACGGTTCGCGGCTGGTCGAGGTAGTACAGCACTTCGAGTGCCTTGCCCGTCAGCAGTTCGGGGAAGTCGATATGGGAGTGCTGGCGGACGAGGTCCCGGTAGAGTTCGACGGCGCGAGCATCCGACGGGATGACTCGTTTTCGGCGGCCGTCGCGTTCCGTGTAGACGAGTCCCTTTTCGACGAGGTCGGCGACGGCACGCGAGAGGTAGCTCTCGCTGTGGTTGAGCTTCGTCGCGAGTTCGGAGATCGTGTCGCCGCGGTCGACTGTGGCGAGGACCTCGAGTTCGATACGCCGGAGCACGGTGTAACATAGTACGAAACTTGTATATAAAGAAGTTTCGAGTAGTGTTACAGTCAGCAGGCACGAGAGTTGTCTCCATCGTATTAACCAACAAAACTATGGATTCGTGGGCTGTGTTGGTTAACACGAGAGTAGCCGATGTCCGACGAACCCCCGACCCCACCGGCGAACCTCCCGACGGAGATCGTCAACACGCTCAACGAGTCGAACCCGGAGCAGCTCCGAGACGTTGCGACGTACGCTGAAGCGCTCGCCGAGCACAAGGAACGAGAGGCCCGCCTCGAGGAGTCCACAGATCAAGAAGAAGGCGAAGAGCGACCGAGTGACCTCCCGGACGACGTCCCTGCTAAAGCGACGATCACGATCAAGGAGATCAACGACAATCGCTACTACTACTGGCAGTGGCGGGAGGGAGAGAAGATTCGTTCTCAGTACAAGGGCCCGGTCAACCCGGACGAGTAGTGGACTCTGCTATCATAATGGGAAACTTAGGTTGGTGCAATCAGATCGGTCGGATATCTTTCGGTGTTTCAGAGGCTATTCTCAGGGGTAGTCGAATGCCACTATACACTTAGAACACCAACGGTAACTTCACCTCCATTACCTATTCGAAATTCAAGTATCTCGGATATCATGTACTAAAATACCGGATGGGGCGAACCGTGGATATATACCTGCACAGTTGATTGGTCACATATAGCATGAACTCATGCGGATGTGTCTCCACGGAGGTGTTGGAAAACAGCCCCTGCCACCCAACTCTGGCAGCCTTTCCGACGCTACAAGCCGGTAACGGAGGGCAAAGATGACGCTCCTCGACGTTAACGACTTGGTGGTCCGTTACGACACCGAAGAAGGCCCCCGCCACAGCGTTAACGGTGTCTCGTTCACTATCGAGGACGGCGTCAACTACGCACTGTCGGGCGAATCAGCGTCAGGGAAGTCGACAACTGCGAAGGCAATTCTGGGGCTGCTACCCGACTGTGCAGCAATCGAATCCGGGGAGATCGAGTTCGAGGGACGGGACCTGCGGTCGATGACCGCGGCGGAGCGCCGCGACTTCCTCTGGGAGGAGATCGCGTTCATCCCGCAAACCGCCATCGATGCACTCGACCCTGTAATGACGGTCGGCGCGCAGATCCGGCAGGCTATCCAGACTCACCGCGACGTCTCCGAACAGCACGCTCATCGCCGGTCCCGTGAGCTATTCGAAACCGTCGGACTGGATCCCGAACGGATCGACGAGTACCCTCATCGCTTCTCTGGGGGCATGCGCCAGCGGGTCGTTATTGCAATGGCGCTCGCACTCGACCCGAAATTAATCATTGCCGACGAGCCGACGACCGGCCTCGATGTCGTTGTGCAAGATCAGATCATCGATAACATCCTCCAGATTCAGGAGGAGACGGACAGCTCGCTCCTCCTGATCACTCACGACCTGAGTGTCATCGCTGAAGCCTGCGACGAGATGTCCGTGCTCTACGGTGGCCAAGTCATGGAGCAAGGCCACGTGGATAACGTCCTGCTCAATCCATCGAATCCGTACACAATGGGGCTCAAGCAGGCCTATCCTGCACAGGACGCCGATAGCGACGAGCTAATCTCGATGTCCGGCGAACCGCCGATGCTTGACGAGGCCCCTACTGGGTGTGCGTTCAACTCACGATGCCCCTTTGCGGACGAAGAGTGTGAGACCACAGAGCCGCAGCTGGAGAAGCTTCCATATCGAAACCAGCGAGTTGCCTGCCACCACGCTGAACGTGCGACCCGAATGAGAAAACGGGCTGACGACCCATCAACGTGGGGAAGTCCTGAACACGAAGCAGGGGCCAGCAACAGCGAGGTCCTCCTTGAAGTTGAAGGATTGACCAAGTGGTACGAGAACAACAGTTCCCTCCTCGGCAGGCTTCCCCTGGAGGGGGGGTCACCGTCGATTACCGGGGTCGCAAATACACTTCGGAAAGCGTATGAACGCCAGGGAGATGTCCTCCGTGACGTCTTCGACAGCACAGAAACACGCGTTCGTGCCGTCGATGATGTGTCGTTCTCGGTCGCGCGTGGCGAAATCCTCGGTATCGTCGGTGAATCCGGTTGCGGGAAATCGACACTCGCAGAGACACTGGCACTTCTTGAGGAGCCCAGCGCGGGTACATTCACGTTCGACGGGCACTCTCACGACCACTATCAGGATGGGAACCTCCAGTCGTTCCGCGAGCGAGTTCAGGTCATCTTCCAGAATCCATACGACTCCCTGAACCCCCGCATGACGGTCAAACAACTCGTCAAGGAACCACTGACAATCCACGGATACCGCCTCGACGAACGGGAACAGGCCATCAAAGAAACGCTTGAACGCGTCGGCCTGGCGCCAGCCGAGCATTATCTAGACGCATACCCGGACGAACTCTCCGGCGGACAACGCCAGCGAGTGGCGCTTGCACGAGCGCTAGTTATCGACCCCGACCTGTTGATCTGTGATGAGCCCGCCTCGATGCTCGACGTCTCGCTGAAAGCAGATGTACTGAACCTCCTCCGGGAACTGGTCAACACAGAAGAGATCGGCGTCCTGTACATCTCCCACGACCTGCCCAGCCTCTCTTATATCGCCGATCGTCTGGCAATCATGTACCTCGGTCAGTTCGTGGAGCGGGGCGATACAGCACGAATCTTCACAAGCCCAAAACACCCGTACACGGAGGCGTTGCTGGAAGCAATTCCGGAGATGGACCCGCGCGGGACCCGTGATCGGGTCACCCTTGAGGGGAAGCCAGCTAGCCCCGCGACGAGAACGACTGGCTGTCGGTTTGCCTCACGCTGTCCGAAGTCCACTGACCGATGTTACAGCGAGGAGCCCACACTCGACACGTGGGTCGGAGAGAACCACGAAGCGGCGTGTTTCCACCCGAATGAGGACCCCCTCGACGAAAACCACGCACAGATCGACAATCCAATCGAAAACGACTGACGGGAGAGTTCACCGCTACAGCGTCGGTCGTTAGCGGGTCGCGCGAACCAGCAGTTTGAGGTTCGCGAATGACTCGATCCCATCGTCTGTGTCCGTGATTTCAAACGCCTCAGTTGCTTCGGGGGGCCGATCGGCGAAGGCAGCCTCGAGGCGTTTGCGCCGCTCAGTGGACAAGTCGACATTCGCGACCCATTCGTCGTAATCGAGCGTCTTCGTGACAACGCGTGAAGCCTCGACAGTCAGGCCTGCAGTCTCGAACCAGCGGAGCCAGTCGCCAACGCGATGCGAACGGACGTGCGTCGGATCACGGATTCGCTCGACGCGGTTGAGAAAGTCGTCGAGTACCTCGTCGTCGGGTGCGACGTTGTCCTCGAAGGCAAGCGTTCCACCAGGTTTGAGGACTCGAGCCACTTCCGCCACGAAATCCGTCGGTTCGGGGAAATGGTGTGCAGCGATACGGCACGTCACCGCGTCAAACGAATTTGTGGCGAACGGCAACCGTTCGGCATCACAAATAACGCCGATGTCACCGGGGAACGCTTGCGTCGCCGTGGCGACCATCGTCGGTGCAGCATCAGCCGCAACAACCTGATTGGCCCCGCCTTCAGCAAGTGCGCCGGCGGTGTGGCCCGCGCCCGTGGCGACATCTAATGCGCGATCAGCGGCGCCGACCCACTCAACCAGCTGGTCGAGGTCGTCTCCGACTCGGTGGACACGACTATCCAGATAGGCTGCGGCCTGTTCGTCGAACAGCGCGGCTGTTGACCGCTTCTGCTCGGTTCCGTCGTCCATATGTTCGCATTCAGCCAAGCTGTCAAAGCCATTCGGGTGGCGATAGGGTTTTTCTTGCTGCCTATGTGACTCCTACTCATGGTCCAGCGTTCGCTGTTATACTGTCCAGGTGACGAACCAGAGATGATGCGGAAGGCGGTTAATTCAGGGGCTGACGCGGTAATATTCGACCTCGAAGACGCTGTGGCGCCAGCAGCACGTGAGGACGCTCGTCAGGCTGTCCGCGAGACGATTGATGCACTGGACGATGCCACGCCCTCGATTAGCGTCCGGATCAATCCCGTGAACCGCGATGGATTACAAGATGTCAACAGTGTACTTCGGGATGGCGAGTCACTCCCTGACAGCGTCGTTCTCCCGAAAGTCGACCGCGCTGAAACGGTTGCGACGCTAACGAGCCACCTCACAGACGTAGGCGCAGCATCGGTCGATGTCATCCCACTGATTGAGACGGCCGCGGGACTGGTGGCTGCAGAAGAAATCGCGGCTGCACCAAGCGTCGTCGCTATCGCCTACGGCGACCAGGACTACACGGCCGATATTGGGGCAACTGTCACCGATGAGAAAACGGAGTCACTGTACGCTCGCCAGCGTGTCGTCGCTGCTGCAGGTGCGGCCGGTGTCAACGCACTGGACACCGTCTACACAGATATTGACGACACTGATGGGCTCCGCGAGCAGACCGGGACAGTCATGGAGTTCGGGTTCGATGGGAAACTGGCCATTCACCCCGATCAAGTCGACGTCATCAACGACGCGTTCACACCGGCCCCCGACGAGGTCGAGTGGGCTGAGAAAGTGATTACAGGCAAAGAGCGTGCCGACGAAGCCGACAGCGGTGTGTTCACCGTCGAGGGACAGATGATCGATCCGCCCCTTGTTGACCGCGCACGGACGATCCTCGATCGGGCCGACGCTGCAGGGGTTCGCTGACTCGCACACTCCTTGTCGTTGCTACTCCCATAGGTTGCTGAATCTGACTCCATAGGGCTATCCCACGTTTTCGCCGAATTGTTCGGCTCGACCGTGCGCAACGGCCAGACATTACCCCGGGTATAAAGCATGAATGTGATTGACCCGGTTCGGGAGTATGATATTACCCTCAAGAGGGGAACTCGATAGTATGTTGAGCGACGAAACGGATGATGCGGGGAGTCCGTCTACTGGGTCGGTGTCGATTCCTGAGCTGGATCCGCTGTTTGACCCCGAGTCGGTTGCGGTCGTCGGCGCAAGCCCTGACTCATTCTACTCCGGGAACCTCGTGGAGAACCTGCTTGAGTACGGGTTCGACGGGACGCTCTATCCGGTCAACCCCGGACGAGACGAAGTCTGGGACCGGGAATGTTATGACCACATCGCAGACGTCCCCGAGACAGTCGATCTAGCAGTTGTCAGCGTCCCACGAGAACACGTCGTAGATGTCGTTGAATCCGCAGGAAATCGGGGGGTCCCCGCCGCACTGGTTCTTACCGCGGGATTCGCCGAAGCCGACGACACGGGCGCCGATCTCGAAGCAGAGCTGGCCGCCACGGCGACCGAAACCGGGATTCAGGTCGTCGGGCCGAACTGTATCGGCGTCATGGCCAGCGAGGGCGCGACGCTGACAGCAACATGTTCGCGGGAACCACAACCTGGCGGGATTGGTCTCGTGAGCCAATCCGGCGCCCTAGCGTTTACGACGTTCTTCGAGCGCGCAGCCGACAGTGACGTCCACTTCAGCCACATCGTCTCGACCGGCAACGAGGTCGACCTTACGGCTGCTGACTACGTCGCCTATCTCGCTGAGCAAGACGATGTCGACGTCGTCTGTACGTATATCGAAGGAGTCGACGAACCCGAACGATTCTTGCGAGTCGCGGAACACGCCGTTCGGAACGGGACGCCGGTCCTTACGGTGAAAATCGGTGCCTCCGAACTAGCGGAGGCAGCGACGCTAAGTCACACCGGGTCGCTCACCGGCGATGACGACGGCTGGACAGCGGCATTCAATCAGGCGGGCGTCGAACGCGTCCCCGACATCCCCGACCTGCTGGCGCGCGCAAGCGCCCACACTGCGTACGACGACCCCGACGGGAACCGGGTCTGTATCGCCTCAACCAGTGGTGGGCTTGCGAGCCTGTTGGCCGATATGGCCGCCGAACGGAACCTCGCCCTTCCGGATATCGATGGCAAAGCTGAACAGCAGCTCCTGAACATCGAGGAGTTGCTGACGTACGGCGGGTTCAACAACCCTGCTGATATTCGCGGCTATGGCGCTCACGTTCTCCCTGAGATTGCCGATGCCGTGCTCGACGACGACGCGTTCGACGCCTACGTCTTCGCCATCGGGCTGCCCGGCGTCGACGAGCGTGCGGAGACCATCGCCGATGACCTAGCAACGATCACTTCTGAGGCTGACGACCCCGTCTACGTGCTCTGGACCGGACGCAAGGAACCCGATAAGCCGACGGAAACACCGCCGTACGCACGTCTCCGTGAATCGATGCCCGTTTATGAAGACCCCAGCCGCTGTCTGGATGCGCTCGCGTCGACGGTCGACTTTGTCACTGCACAGACCCACTTGACAAACCAGCCGTCACGGACTGATCTGGTCGTCGACGCGCGCGAGACCGCTATGAGCGTCGACGTGCCGCGTGGTCGAGTGCTCACATGGCAAGAATCCAAACGCTTGCTGGACAGCTACGACATTCCGGTCGTCGAAACCTATCTGGCAACCGATGTCGAGGAGGCGGTCGCAGCAGCTGAGGACGTCGGATTCCCGGTCGTGCTCAAAATCGACTCGCCGGCACTCCCCCACCGCACTGATGTCGGCGCCGTGCGGCTCGGCGTCGACTCGGCTGAAGCCGTCCGTGCTGCCTACGAAGACGTGATGGATGCTGCACTGGCATCCGTCGAGGAGGACGATATCGAGGGCGTGCTTGTCCAACCAATGGTCGACGACGGCGTTGAGGCGATTACGGGCATCGCGCCCGACGAGGTGTTTGGGTCGCTCGTCTCTGTCGGTCCAGGCGGTGTTCTCGTGGAGGCGCTCGATGAGAGTGCCACACTAGTGCCCCCATTCTCACGGGCTGATGCAAGAGCAGCCGTTGAAGAGACAGCGCTGGCGTCGCTCCTCCGGGACCGCCGTGAGGGTGACGCGCTATCTGTCGATGCTATCGTCGACTTCCTCACCCGTGTCGGTGAGTTGGCGGCCAGTGTCGACACAATCGCGGAGCTGGATCTCAACCCGGTCGTCGTCACCGAGAATGGGCCCGTGGCTGTGGACGCTCTCATCCGGACTCGTGAGTAGAGCATCAATGCAAGTCCCGACCGACTACCGGCGAACGTCGGACGCGAACGGACAGCTCTGCGTCTCGACCACCGACGGGCGAGACCACTTACTTGGATTATGACGAGCGATGATGTCACGATGGGACGACTCGGTTCGTTGTCTCGCTTCCGTCGCTACGACGCGCTGGCGCTGACCGCGCTCGTGTGGTTCCTCGGGAAATTCCTGCGATACGCGTTCCCGCCCCTGTTTGGACAGTTCGAAACGATATACGACGTCTCACGGACTGATCTCGGCCTGGCGTTCACGGGACTTATGCTCGTGTACGCCGCGATGCAGTTCCCATCGGGGTTCATCGCTGACAGGTCGGGTTCAGTAGACGTCATTACTGCCGGTGGCGTCGTAACTGGGATCGGCGGGCTCGCACTGGTGGTGAATGCGCCGTTCGCAGTGTTGGCGGGCGCGATGTTACTCGTCGGTGCCGGAACAGGGACCTACAAGACCGTCGCAATTGAGTTGCTATCGCGGATTTACCCCACGGAAACCGGACGATCGCTGGGTGTCTTCGATACGGTCGGTAGTCTCGCCGGCGTCGCAGCGCCTGCCGCAGTCGTGGCCGCGACCTCCTTGCCGGGGGTGTTCGGAGCCCCGTGGCGGACATTATTTTTGGTGGGTGGTCTCGCAGCCCTGGTGGTCGCTCTCGCGTTCCTCATCCGCGTGCCACGTCACCTAGAGCGAGAGCCCGCAGCCACTGAGAGTGACGGCTCGCCCCAGTTTCGAGAGTACGTCGACTTGTTCCGCCGGCCGAAGTTTTCGGCGTTCGTCATTGTTACGATTCTGTTCTCGTTCGTGTACAACGGTCTCGTGGCTTTCCTGCCACTGTATCTCATGGGCGCGGGAAACCTGCCATCGGTAACCGCTAATCTGTTGTTCAGCGGTCTTTTCGCGGTCAGTCTGGTCCAGCTGGTTACTGGAGAAGCGAGCGACCGTGTCGGCGTTTTACCCCTCGTTGTGGGGACTCTTGTCACTGCGACGGCGGGACTCGTCGCCCTCGTCGTGCTGTCGGGCACCACAGGGGCAATCGGCCTCGGAGCGTCGGTAATCGTGCTCGGCATCGGCGCTCACGGATATCGGCCAGTACGTGGCGCTTACCTAGTTACTGTGCTTCCAGAGAGTATCGCGAAGGGGTCTCTTGGAGTGGTCCGGACGCTGTTAGTCGCCGCAGGCGCTGTTGGGCCCGCAGCAGTGGGATACCTCTCCGATGTGCGTGGATTCCGAGTGGCGTTCGGTGTCCTGGCGGTGATACTCTGCATCGCGACTATACTGACGGTGATTCTGTGGGTGGTCGACTGATGGCGGAGAGCGCGATTTCCCCCATAGATACGCCGTGCGTAGTTCCATACACGAACCGTGCTGGCGAAACGTGGCCGGACTGTTTCGCCACGGCGAGCCTTGACCGACAAGCGATGCAGTCGAGGCCCGATGAAATCCAGCGCCCACATCGGGACATGGTCTTGCCGCTGATGGAGGACCATGTCCACTGTCATCCGGTGACGTCGGTATTCGGTGGGCGTTGCAGTCTGCAGCCCCGAAGAATCGTGCCGCACGAACGACCGACTGCTGCCAGACAATCATGACCGAAGACCAGACCACAACGACGTACGACATCGAACTGATTCCCGGCGACGGCATCGGACCGGAAGTCGTTGACGCGGCCCTCCCGCTTTTCCGGGATGTGGCCGACGACTACGGGTTCGAATTCGATATTATCCGGCGTGACTGGGGGACCGAGTATTACCTCGAACATGGGGAGATGATGCCTGAGGACGGACTCTCTCAGCTTGCCGACGCCGATTCGATTTTTCTGGGAGCCGTTGGCCACCCCGAGGTCCCCGACCACGTGACACTCCACGGTCTCTTGCTGCCTATCCGAAAAGGACTCGACCAATACGTCTGCAAGCGGCCGAACGTCCTTTTTGAAGGTATCGAGAGTCCACTCAAGGGATACGAAGCCGGCGAAATCGACTTCGTAGTCTACCGGGAAAACACGGAAGGCGAATACGCCGATATTGGAGGTCGCGAACACCGTTCCCTCAATCATGAGACGGCGATTCAGTCAGCGCTGTTTACCCGACGGGGAACAGAACGCATCGTTCGCGCGGCGTTCCAAGCGGCGGCCGAACGTGAGGGGCACCTCACTAGTATCACCAAATCCAACGCACAGGCCCACAGTATGGTGTTCTGGGATGATATCGTTGAGGAAGTGAGCGAGGAATATCCCGATGTGACTGTCGAGCGATTGCTGGTTGATGCGGCCTCGATGGACTTAATTCGGCGCCCTCACGAGTTCGATGTCCTCGTCGCCTCGAACCTTTTCGGAGACATCTTGACCGACATCGGCGCCCAAATCACCGGGAGTATGGGCCTCGCACCATCCGGAAATATCCATCCGGGTGACGAGTATCCGTCAATGTTCGAGCCCGTTCACGGGAGCGCGCCCGACATCGTCGGTGAGGGAGTTGCGAATCCGTTGGCATCCGTCCTTTCGTGGTCGATGCTACTCGAGGATGTCGGAGAAGTAACCGCCGCTAATGCACTTTGGAGCGCCGTCACCGACCAGCTGGCTGACCAGTCCGCTCCACGGACCCCAGACCTCGGCGGTGACGCGGGAACTGAGGCGGCCATCAAAGACCTGCAATCGCGCCTGTAATCCGGCGAAAGGTCTGCTGAAGTGGAAGTTTCCGGAATCGGCTGGTGGGCTCCCTCTGGATGCTGTAGAGGTCAGTCGGCGCCGGTTGACGAGATGGTTCTGTTGTATTTGTAATAATAATTGAATAGATTTATTGTACGTCGTGAGAACGGGAGCGATAGCGGTGAGCCAGGGTGATTCAATATTCTTCGCATCGAATTTGAGACGAAGCGGTCCGGGGTTGCTGACCTGCTCGCGTCAGAAATCCCGGAAATACGGCGTATCGAGTTCGAGAACGCCTTTTACGCCGCCGAAGGCGACTGGATCGAGTCACTACTAGTTATCTCGGAGAGCACGTTCGATCCGGAGGCAGCGCTGGCATCCCTTTCACGGGTCGAGCTATTCTACTCCGAGCGGGTCTCCGACGACCAAAGCGACCAGCAGGCATACCGGCTGACGGTGGTCGCTCACGAACCGTATCCATTCCTCCTGGGTCTGATTCTGCGAGAGAAGGCAATTCCGAATCGGTTAGTGCTCACTCCGGACTGCTTTAATGGTGTCGCCACGGTTGCTGAGTGGGACGATTTCCAGCGACTCGCCGATAAACTGCAAGAACAGTTCGGGGAATTCGAGCTCCTGAGCGTGAATCAGGTTGAGACGACGGGTGCGCCGCTAGGAAGTGGCCAGCTCGGCCGCGTGGTCAGAAACGAACTCACCCGCGATCAGCTAAACGTCCTCCAAACTGCCCACGAATTGGGATACTTTGAAACGCCACGTCAAGCGTCGGCAGACGACATCGCGACCGAACTTGGCATCGCCCAGTCGACGCTCAGTGAACGTCTACGACTCGCGGAAAACCAGTTGTTTGACCTGATCTTCTCCGGCGACCAAGACACGAACGAGACCGGTTGAGTTCGCCGGTGCTGTGGTAACTCGTCTCCAGTGACGGTACGAGCGTTTCGTCCATGCGCGCGGAATATTCCGGCATCTACTGCTGTTGGTGGCTACCATTACCGAGACGTGTGGCCGCCGGTTCGTTTGTCCTGACGGTGGCTTCGGTAGCCGCGAACCGGTCGTTCGCTTCGATTGACTCGCTGTTGGGGAGACTGTGTGGCTTGCCGAGCCCTGACTTGTGGGCGCGGGTTGTTGCCCACTATTCGGGTTGTTATCCGAACGATGGTGTGCCATGATACGTATTCCCATATAAAGAATGATGATGATTGTCGGATTTCGGGGCCAAGTTCAGGCAGGTATGGGAGAAAGAAGGGAGTGGAATGTCGCGAGAAAAACCGCTCGAAGTCACGAAAGGAGAGGTGTCGCGTCGGCGATTCATCAGCGTCGCGAGCGCAACGGGGATTTCGGCGTTAGCCGGCTGCGGTGGCAACGGCAACCAAAGTAGCAATGACCAGCCCAGTGGCGATGGTCGCTCCATCGAATCGCGGTTCTGGGAGGAGTGGCCTGTCGAGACGAAAGGTGTGTCAGCCAACGACGAGGCGGTCCAGTTCGAGTACACGGCGGTCGAGGGCCAGTCGGTCCCGTCGGTCACGACCCATTTCGCGCAGTCGGAGACGCCGTGGATGCGCGAGTTCGCCTTGACGGTCCAAGATTCGTTCAACTCCATCGGGGTGCCAACCAATCTCGTTAACGTCCAGCCAAGCACGCGCTACGGTGAGTTCTGGCGGGCCGACATCGGTCATCCGGCCCCGGTCGTGATGAACCTCCACGGGCCCGACCCCCAGCGCGGACTCGACCCGAATCCGTTCCTGATGCGTGCCCACCCGGAGACCGGGGGGAACTACTACAACTACAAGAACGACGAGATCACTGAGCTGCTTGACGAGCAGGCCCAGACGATTGGCGACCAGCAAGCACGGGCCGAAATCTGTCACGAAATCCAGCGCAAGCTCAGCGAGGACGCCTACATCATCGCCGCAAACTTCCCCGACGTCATCAACGTCGCCAACACGGCAAACTGGGAAGGGTACGTCCCCACGCCCGGTAACGGGACGACCCGGGACTCGTTCATCTGGACGCAGGTGAACCTTCAGCCGCGGGGCGACTCAACGACGTGGGTCAAAGGCGTTACCGCCGGCATGCAGGGGACGAATCTCCCCTGGTCGACCGGTGGGATGGAAGAGAAGCGCCTCTTGAACGTCTACGACGGGCTGTATGACGCCTCACCACAACTGGAGATTGTCCCCGGTTTGGCGACCGGCCACGAGGTTGTCGACGACACTACCGTCGAAATGGACCTCCGGGAGGGAGTGACGTGGCACGACGGCGAATCGTTCACTCCCGAGGACGTCAAGTTCAGCGTCGAACAGTACAAACAGCACACTGCGCCCCAGCAGGGCCCGTTCTACCGGACCATCGAGAGCGTCGAAGTGGTCTCGACCAGCGGCGGCGGCCGCGTGCGGTTCAACCTCACTGAGCCCGACGCCTCGTTCGTCACCCAGCGCGCTGTCCGCAGTGCCATCATTCCCAAGCACCGCTGGGAGGACGTCGACAATCCTTCCGAGTACAACCCCGACAACCCCATCGGGACCGGTCCGTTCCAGTTCGAGAACTGGTCGCAGGGCCAAGAGCTGCGCCTCTCGAAACACGACGACCACTGGCTGTGGGACGAGGACACGCGGCGGGAACTCGTCGGCGAGGAACACTTCGTCCCCGGCGACGGCATCGACGAGATGGTCGAGGTCAACGTCGGGAACGTCTCGACGCTTATCGGCGCGATGCAGTCTGGCGACATCGACGCTATCGGGATGACGGTCTCCAACCAGCAAGCTAACCGCGCGGCACAGGCCGACGGCGTCGAGAAACAGACCTCGCGGAACTACGTTCCCACAGACGTCCACCTCAATCACATCGTTCCGCTGTTCCGAGACAAGACGTTCCGTGTCGCACTGAGCCACGCCTTCGACAAACAGAGCTTCGTCGACAACGTCCTCTCCGGACAGGGACAGGCTATCGACGGCCAAAACCTACTCACTCCACTGATGACGCCCTTCTACGGGGAGACCGAGCCCTACGAATACAACCCCGAGCAGGCCAAGACGATGCTCGAGCAGGCGGGCTACACGTTCACCAGCAACGACATGCTCGTTTGGCCGGAAGGTGACGCCTGGGAGGCCTTCGACGAGCGCGTCGAGCACGGCCACGCAACGCGCTCCGAGCTTGACCAGCCCGACTTCTCGTAAGCACCATCGCACAACATGAGTTTTCGAAGATTCCTAATCAAACGGACGGCGATCGCCGCGCTATTGACCCTGGTGGCCGTCAGTATCATCTTCGCGACGCTGCGATTCCTGCCCAGCGACCCGTTCAGCGGGCTTGTCGCTTCCGGGTCACTAACACCGGAACAGGTAGCGGAGCTGCGCGCGATGTATGGCCTCGATGAGCCGATCTGGGTCCAGTACCTGAAATACATCCAGAACCTGTTCACGTTCCAGTTCGGGCTCTCGCTCACCCAACAGCGGCCGGTCTGGTCGATTCTCGGGCCTGCACTGACGAACACGCTGGTGTTGCTCCTGCCCGCATTGGTAACGACCGCAGTCGTAAGTTCCCTCGCCGGGATGTATGCCGGCTGGAACCGCGGATCGTGGTTCGAGAAAGTCGGCATCATCTCAACGACGTTCTTCCGCGCCACCCCGATTTTCGTCACCGGCATCCTCCTGTTAATCATCTTCTCCTACGGGTTAGGCTGGTTCCCAGCGTTCGGAATGCGGAGCCCAATCGCGAACCCGAAGGGATTGACGAACACGTACATTTCGATTGACTTCCTGAAGCACTACATCCTCCCGTTCACGGCCACGGTGCTGTTTTACAGCGGGGACTTCCTCATGCTCGCGCGGAACTCCGTCGTCGAGCGCAAGGGTTCGGAGTTCCTCAAGCTCCACCGGGCCAAGGGCCTGTCGGAGATGGAACAGCTAGCTCGTGCCGGGCGCAACTCGCTGCTCCCGCTCGTGACGTACTTCGCGCTCCGGACCGGGATGCTCTTCCAGGGCGTCATCACGCTTGAAGTGGTGTTCGCATGGCCGGGTATTGGTCGGGCGCTCGTCCAAGCGATCCTCAACCAGGACTACCCGACGGTGCAGGCCGCGGTGTTCATCATGGCGCTTGCTGTCATCGTGATGAACCTCGCAGCGGACATCGCCTACGCGAAACTGGATCCGACCGTCGAAGCAGGTGATGTCTAATGTTGGGATACGCACTTGACGTCGAAACCGCGAAAGATCGCCTTCGAGAAGAACTGTCGCGGGCTGGTAGTACTTTGAGAGTGGTTCTCGAAGACACTTCAGCCAAAATCGGCTTCGCCATCATCATGGCGTTCGTCTTTATTGGCTTGTTCGGCCCGTATCTGGCACCCCATCATCCCATCGAGCATACGATGCGCTCCGGTGGGTCGATGATGCGTCTCGAAAGCCCTACCGCGAAGGCACCGATGGGAACGACGTCCTACGGGAAGGACATCTTCAGCCAGTTCCTCGCGGGTGCACGCCCGACGCTAATTGTGGGGCTGTTCGGCGGCATCGGCACCGGCGTGCTGGGCTTCCTCGTGGGTCTCACGAGCGGGTACTTCGGTGGCCGTGTCGACGAGGTGCTGATGCGGCTGACCGACCTGACGTTCGCGCTCCCGTTCCTACCGATGGCGCTGGTCATCCTCTCGTTCGTCTCCCCGAACATCTGGCTAATCACCGCCGTGCTCGTCGTCTTCCTCTGGAAGATGCCCGCACGGGTCATCCGATCCGAGGTCATGACCGTCAAAGAGCGGACCTTCGTCAAATCCGCGCGAGCACGAGGCGCGGGGCACATGCGGACGATGTTCCTGCACGTTGCCCCGAACGTGCTCGGTATCGGGTTCCTCTACACCGCTTACGCGTTCGGTTGGTCGATTGTTGCTGGCGCGTCGCTGGCGTTCCTCGGCTTCGGTGACCCGACGATGACCTCCTGGGGGCGGATGCTCGAGCAGGTCTTCCGCGCAGGTGCGATGCGGGTTGCGTGGTGGTGGGTCCTCCCGCCA
Organism: Halobacterium sp. CBA1132; assembly: GCF_001485535.1. Lineage (NCBI taxonomy): Archaea > Methanobacteriati > Methanobacteriota > Halobacteria > Halobacteriales > Halobacteriaceae > Halobacterium > Halobacterium sp. CBA1132. The sequence continues at coordinate 197,667 of NZ_BCMZ01000002.1, read as the reverse complement.
GCCCTCGGTATTGCAGCCGTTACGACCGCCGTCTTCCTAGTCGGCCGCGCGTTCGAGGAACTAGTCAATCCGGATCTGCAAACGGAGCAAGAATGACGCTACTCGAAGTCAACAACCTCAAGATCACGTACGAAACGTCGGAGAAGGACATCCACGCCGTCAACGATGTCTCCTTCTCCATCGGCGAACAGGACAACTACGGCCTCGTCGGCGAGTCCGGATGCGGAAAGTCGACCATCGCGAAGACCATTCTCGGTCTGCTGGACGACAACGGTGAAGTCCAAGCGGGCAGCGTCCAGTTTAAAGACCGCGAGCTGGTCGATCTGTCGGAGAAGGAGTGGCAGGACGTGCGGTGGGAAGAGATCTCCTACATCCCACAGAGTGCGATGGACTCACTGGACCCCGTGATGACCGTCGGTGCGCAGATCCGACAGGCTATCCGGAAACACAAGGACGTCTCCAAAGCAGAGGCCAACGAGCGTGTCGACGAGGTCTTCGAAATCGTCGGTCTGGACCCCGCGCGGACGAACGACTACCCCCACGAGTTCTCTGGCGGAATGCGTCAACGCGTCACCATTGCGATGGCGCTCGCCCTCGAGCCAGACCTCATCATCGCCGACGAGCCGACGACTGGCCTAGACGTTATCGTTCAGGACAAGATCATCGACAAGCTCCTAGAAATTCAGGACGAAGTCGATAGTTCGATGCTACTCATCACCCACGACGTAGGGGTCGTCGCCGAAACGTGTGACGAAGTGTCGGTTCTCTACGGGGGGAAGGTGATGGAACAGGGCGCGACCTACGACGTGTTCACGAACCCGACCAACCCCTACACGATGGGGCTACAGAACGCCTTCCCGGAGGTCGACGAATTCGACAAGCAGGCGATTTCTATCCCAGGTTCACTACCTGACCTGACGGAGGAGCCGACCGGGTGTGTGTTCCGCAACCGGTGCCCGTTCTCGACGGAAGAGTGCGAAGAGGGGCACCCGCCGTTGACCGCGAACGGCAGTCAGCTATCGGCCTGCTACTACCCCGAAGAAGCCGACGACATGCGTGAGGCAGCCACTGACCCCGAGACGTGGGGCATAGAGACGGAGCAAGACGACGAAACGTCCCGTGAGGCGGGGGATGTCATCCTCGAGACCGAGGACCTGGAAAAGTGGTTCAAACAGACCCAGTCCATCTTCGATGACCTGCGCGGCGCCGAGCCGGACTACGTCAAGGCCGTCAACGGTGTCGACCTCACAGTCCGTGAAGGTGAAATTCTCGGCGTTGCGGGAGAGTCAGGGTGTGGCAAGTCCACACTGGGCGAAGTCATCGCAGCACTTCAACCACGGACTGGCGGAGATATCTACGTCGACGGTACGCCTGTCGACGACCTGCTCGAGGAGAGCACCAAGAAGTTCCGCTCGCAGGTACAGTTCATCTTCCAGGACCCGTTTGACTCGCTGAACCCACGCCAGCGTGTCAAGGATGCCGTCTCCGAACCGCTCAAGATTCAGGGCCACGACAAGGAGACCATCGACCGACGGGTCCGAGAAACCGTCTCCGACGTTGGTCTCAACCCGCCCGAGAAATATCTCGACCAGGTGCCCGCTCAACTATCCGGTGGGGAGCGCCAGCGCGTTGCCATCGCGCAGGCGCTTGTATTGCAGCCGAAGCTTCTCATCTGCGACGAGCCCGCATCGATGCTAGACGTGTCGCTGAAGGCAAACATCTTGAATATCCTGCGAGAGATGGCTGACAAGCGCGACATCGGCATCGTCTACATCTCGCACGACCTCGCTAGTCTCACGCAGATCGCCAACCGGTTAGCGGTGATGTACCTCGGCCGCGTCATCGAGACCGGCGACACCCGCGAAGTTGTCGAAAGCCCCAAACACCCGTATGCAGCGTCGCTACTGGCTGCATCACCGAAAACAGACCCCAGCATCGATCGTCAGCGGGTGCTGTTACCGGGCGAACCACCCAACCCGGTCAACCTCCCTGAGGGGTGTAATTTCGCGCCGCGGTGCCCGAAAGCCAGCGAGGAATGCCGGACGACTAACCCCGAACGATCCGCGTTCAAAGACGACGACCACGAAGCAGCCTGCCACTTCCCGGTCGAGGACGTCGAGAGCGAACTACTGGCACAGTACGCTCGCAAACGCGCCGGGCAGGAGGTCCAAAGCGTTGATGGAGAGCCGGTTGAGGAGTCGGTCGAGGAGGCGTAATCGATGCTAGGCCCCACGATGGCAGAATCGTTGGTCGAGGTGGCGCCGCTGGCAGTCCGAGTCGGTGGCGTTGCCGTTCCGGATAGTGCCATCGCTATCGGTGGGGTCGTCCTTATCGGCTCTCTGACTGCGCTCTCCGCGTTCTTCTCCTCGTCGGAGATTGCGATGTTTTCGCTGGCTGACCACCGCGTGGAGGTCCTTATCAACGACCGGGTACCTGGGTCTCAGACGCTGAAGGCGTTGAAATCTGACCCGCACCGGTTGCTCGTGACGATCCTCGTAGGCAACAACCTCGTCAACATCGCGATGTCCTCGATCGCAACCGGCTTGCTGGTGATGCTCGGGTTTGGGCAGGGCCAATCGGTCGCCTTCGCGACCTTCGGTATTACTGCCCTGGTCTTACTGTTCGGCGAGAGTGCACCCAAATCCTACGCAGTTGAAAACACGGAATCCTGGGCACTACGCATCGCCAGACCCCTCAAAATCGCCGAGTACATCCTGCTCCCGCTGATCGTGGTCTTCGACTACCTCACGCGCGTTATAAACAAAGTTACGGGCGGGCGTTCGGCTATCGACACCTCCTACGTCACCCGCGAAGAGATTCAGCAGATGATTGAAACCGGCGAACGGGAGGGAGTGCTTGACGAGGGGGAGCATGAGATGTTCCAGCGAATCTTCCGATTCGACGACACCATCGCGAAGGAAGTGATGACGCCGCGACTCGACGTCACGGCGGTCAATCGAGACGACGACATCGACGAAGCGATCGCGACGTGTATCCGGAGTGGTCACCAGCGCCTCCCAGTATACGAAGGCAGTCTGGACAACGTCATCGGCGTAGTGACACTTTCGGACTTGGTGCGGGAGTGCCGGTACGGGGAAAGCGACCTCGAATCTCTCGACCATTTCGTCGAGGAGGTTCTCCAAGTACCGGAAAGCAAGAGTGTGGATGACCTGTTCGAGGAGATGCGCCGTGAGCCGATCGAGATGGCTATCGTCATCGATGAATTCGGCACCACTGAAGGAATCATCACAACTGAGGATCTCGTCGAGGAGATCGTTGGCGAGCTTCTCGGTGCCGAAGAGGAGGGGGAGATTACGGTCATCGACGAGACAAGTGTCAGTGCTCGTGGCGATGTGAATATTGAATCGGTTAACGACGCGCTCGGCATCGACCTCCCAGAAGGCGAGGAATTCGAAACAATTGCGGGATTCATCTTTAATCGAGCTGGACGGCTAGTTGAAGAGGGGGAGTCATTCAGCCACAATCACGTCGAATTCAGTGTCGAGCGGGTTGGTGGTAGCCGTATCAAGCGGGTTCGAATTACTGAACAGAGCGACCAATCATCTGCGGGCCAATCAGTTGAGTCAGTAAGTTGATGACACTGATTGCCTCGCACCGACCTACCAACGGAGAAAATACATGACGATACTCACAGCGGTTGGACAAGAACTGGAATCGAACGAGATACTCGAGCTCGGGTACGGCCTCGCGACGGCGTACGACGAGCAACTGCTAGTTCTCCACGTCATTCCAAAGGAGGACTTCAACGAACACAAGGCAGCGCTCAAAGGCACGCCGGCATCCGAGAGTTTCACCATCAGCCGCGAGGAGCAAAGCGCTGCCGAGATTGCCCGGCAGGCCGTCCACGAATCTCTCGACGAGTACGACTCCGATCGAGTCGAAACGCAGGGACGCATCGGCGACCCGACAGACAAAATCCTGGCAGAAGTCGAGCGCACTGACCCCCGGTACCTCGTTATCGGTGGCAAAGGAAAATCACCGGTTGGAAAGGTCATCTTCGGGAGTACCGCACAGAGCGTACTACTGAACGCCGCCTGTCCCGTTGTCCTAGCGAGCAGATAGCCAGAATATTAGCCTTTCCGCTGCTGCGTCGCTCGACACCACCGGTTGGGAACTGCTTTTCGGCCGAGCGCGGAACTCTACCGCAACCGAACTCACAGCCCCCAGCCGGCTTTGTGCGCGAGGGAGGGCGGAACGTCAGTTAGGCGACGCGGTTCCGGAGCGGGACTCCCGATTGATACTGGTCGAATATCTCTACAACCAAGTCCGCGAGGTCGTGGTGGTAGCGATTCGTTGACGACCCCTCGTGGGGAGAAATGATGACCTCCTCGAAGTCCCACAGCGGGGACGTCTCCGGAAGCGGTTCGGTATCGAACACGTCGAGGCCAGCGCCAGCGATAGCGTCGTTCTCTAACGCGCCGACGAGCGCGTTCTGGTCTACGACCGGTCCTCGAGCGACGTTAATTAGATAGGCGTCAGTGCGCATTTGCCGGAACTCCGCCGTCGAGAACAGTCCTTCTGTCTCCGGCGTCTTTGGAACCGCCGCGACGACAAATCGGGCCTCGCCGATAGCCTCGTGCAGGTCTGCCGGCGAGTAAATTGTCGAGACGTGCCGCACAGCCTCGTCAGACCGTCGAACACCGATCACGTCCATACCGATGCCGTCGGCATACTCTGCGACGCCCCGGCCGATGGTCCCGAGCCCGACGACACACACCGTTTCACCAGCAACAGTGAACGGCTGATCGTACGGCGGATCGTACCACTGCCGCTGATTCTGCTGGTCGCGGTACACGTGCATTCGACGCGCGAACATGAGCATATATCCGGCTACGAGCTCGCCGACTGTCGTCGCATGAATTCCCGTGCTATTCGTCAACGGCGTTCCGCTGCTCTCGTACGCGTCTGTATCGAATTCATCGTACCCAGCCCGGAGACAGTGGACCCAGCCCGCAGCGAGAAAACACTCGCGAGGACGATAGGAAGCGACAGCATCCGTCTCCTCGAGCTCTGCGTCGTCGTCAATCACCTCAACAGGAACCGGGAGGTGGTTCAGCGCATCGACAAACGAGCCGATGGGGACCTTTTCGTCGATGCTTTCGTGGACACAGAGGCGTTCCAACGGCTCGGTGTCGGACATAGTGGCTCCACACCGCGTCGGGTATTCAATCTTGTCACGCTCGAGTGGCCATGCTCGGGGACGATTTAGGGAGCTTGCCGAGCTGCTGGATGCAGCGTTCCGCCATCAGGCCCTGGTATCGAAAAATTCCGACACGGCGAGTAGAACGCCATTATACACAGCCCACGGATTGGTCGTTCATGTCATACGTGAACTCTATCTGTCGTGGGTGGAATGTGTCGTCCATGAAATTCGACCTCGACAGCTTCAGTGGCCGTGACTGGGAGGAGCCAACCGACGCCGAGCCGATCCGATTCGCCATGGTCGGGCTCGGCTGGTGGACGCGCGAGCAGGCGATTCCCGCCGTCGAAGACGCAGACTACTGCACGACGACGGCGCTGGTCAGTTCCAGCACGGAGAAGGCCGAGGACGTCGCGGCCGACTTGGAGGGCATCGAAGCGACGCTCACGTACGACGAGTACGCCGACGGCGAGGCGAGCGACGCGTACGACGCGGTGTACGTCTGCACGCCGAACGGGTTCCACCGCGAGCACGTCGAAGCCGCGGCCGCACAGGAGAAGGCGATCCTCTGCGAGAAGCCCTTGGAAGCGAGCGTCGAGGACGCGCAGGCGACCGTCGACGCCTGCCGCGAGGCGGACGTGCCGCTGATGGTCGCCTACCGGCTCCAGACCGAACCCGTCGCTCGCCGCGCCCGAGAGCTGATTCGAGAGGGCGCCATCGGCGACGTCGTCTCGGTGGTCGGGCACATGTCGGACACGATTCTCGACTCCGTCGACGAGACGAGCTGGCGCTTCGACCCGGAGCTGGCGGGCGGGACGACGCTCAACGACATCGGCGTCTACCCGCTGAACACGATTCGGTTCATCCTCGAGGAGGACCCGCAGGCGGTGTACGCCCGGACGGAGTCCGAGCAGCCCGCCTACGAGGGCACTGACGAACACGGGGCGTTCCAGCTTGAGTTCTCCGAGGGCACGCTCGCGTCGTGTACGGTCTCCCACAGCGCGGCGCTGTCGTCGAGTCTCCGGTTCGTCGGCACGGAGGGCGAACTGAGCATCGAAGGGCTGTTCTTCCCGAACACGCAGAAAGTGCTGCGGGTGTCCGGACCGGGCATCGAGGGCGAGTTCCGCCCGGAGCCGGTCGACCAGATGCGCGAGGAGTTCGACTACTTCGGCAATCGCCTCCTGCGCGGGCTCGATCCCGAACCGGACGGCGAACACAGCATGGTCGACATGCGCGCCATCCGCGCGCTCTACGAGTCCGCCGAGCGCGGCAGCCGCGTCGAACTGGACCACTAACGGTAGTTGCTAGCGCGGTTTCTTCATTCGATAGATACGGTGAAACGCGCGGTTAGTGGAGGAAACAATCTGACACGAAATACGCCGCCCCATCCACTAACTGGTAAGATCCCGATGTAAGATATAGAGCGTGTATGCAGCAGCTATCTGCTTCACCTTCTACCGTTTCCTTTGCACGAGAGTATCTGTTGCGATCCAAAGCCGCAAATCGGTATGGTAAAATTATCAAACTTTAAATCAATAAGAGAACATATTAGATTAGGATATCAAAATGGAAGACTACATTAAGGAGTCAGATTACCAACGTGGCTACGAAAAAGCTGCTCAAGCAGCTGAAATACTAGAAGCAGATATAGAGGAGGGAATAGCCGAAGATCCGAAGGATAGCCCGATGCACAAACCCTCACCTGAAACAGCAGAAAAACTACTTGAGCTTGTTACTGAAATAGAAGAGAGTATTTGGCTACCACCAGACTATAAACGTGACCCGGAGTCAGTCGATAGTTTCTCACCAGATGGGCGAGACTCAAGAGCAACCACCCACGGTAACGCTGTCCGAACCCTCTGCCATGTCGGAAACGAATTAGAAACGAGAGAACCCTCTGATATCAACGTGAGCAATAGTGGGCCAAGCGGCGGACTGATCAAGCGTATTAGGTACGTGCGAGATAGACTTGAGGCTCTCCGATAATGACCTCCAACAAGCTTGAAACCGGCGAAGTAGTTGAAATCAATGACAAACAACCTGCGATTGTTATCCACGGCGGTGATCCTACAGGTCGCACCGATACTGTCCCGGTGGTTGTGAGCGAGCGAGGTAGTCACCGTCGAATCAAAGCCCAGAATTGGGGTCCGATAGACGAAGGGATGGACCACGAAGCCAACTATATCGCCAAACCTCTCGATAAGGCCATCGCGGCAAACCGTTATGCGAGTCTATATGAACAAGCGGTCAAAGAAGCATCAGGTTCTATCGATACCAGCGAGCTTGAATACCAAGCTGAGAAAACGATTAAAGAAGTAGTCGAAGAAACATTCGGGAAATGCCCTGACTGTGGGAAATCGGTGATTAATTGGGCGAATACAACCTTCACCGGAGTTAGATTGTATGGCGAACTTAGCAAATTGGGGAATCCTGAGAAGATCATCCGTGGGAAAATTAAAGACTATATTGCAGAAGAGGCAGCTCAGAAAGTCACCGAAAGTATCCTCCAGAATATCTCAAACAAAGAGGGGCTCCTCGACCTGGAAAAGAACAAACATGGGGAGTACGTTCATGCATCCTGTTCTAGGGGAGGAGAGTCACCAGTGCATTATCCTACGGGCTCGATGATTCGTTCGATTGACGACTTCATATAGTCCGTCCCGACTCCTCCTCCAGTTTATTTTCATCTCGGTTAATAGCTGTTAATACCGTCCGAAGTTGATGCTACATATGCGCCCTACATCTTGCGCGTCGCTCTAAGCTTCATCTGAAACTGGTAGGGCTCACAGCGGTCAATACGTATCCCTACTTACCGATTCAGTCACTCCAGCTGCAGGGGCATCTCCGTGAATAAGAAACCGGTCGAGGGACTGCTGCTAGCCGAGACGCAACCGTTTCGCGGTCCGAGATGCGGAGGCCGCGACGACTTCAGCAATCGGCGACCGTCGATAGTTCGCGGGTTCGGTCGGCCCACGCTCGGAGTGCCGCGAGTGCCTCGCGCTCGCGCCGTGAGACCGGGTCGTCGGTGCCGAGCGACTCCCCGTCGTAGGCGTTCAGGACCGCACAGCGAGCCTGCTCGCAGTAGGTCGCGAGCCGACGCGGGGCGATGACGTCGGCTTGGAGGGGGATGGTCGCGTCGTTGACGAAGACGGCAGCGGGGTCGTCGGGCGCGGCGTCGAGGAGACGGGTCGCGCGGTCCGCGTTGTCTGCGGCGAGCGCGGCGGCCTCCGCGTCGGTCTCGCCCGCAGTTCGCGGTGCGTGCGCGTCCAGAACGCCGTGCCAAGCGTCGTCGGGGACCGGCGTGAAGCGGTCGAGGCGGCCGCCGAGCAGCGCCCCGTCCCGTTCGACTTCGGGCGCGAATTCGAGGACGACGACGCCGGCGGCGCCGTGCCGATCGGTCCACGCGTCGAGGGCGCGGGCGGTGCGTCGGGTTTTCCCGGCCTGCGAGGGGCCGACGAGGAGTGTCGACCCCTCGAGGGGGACGCAACAGTCACTCATTGGACGCGGCGGGGCCGGCCATCGACAGGCGAGCGTACTTCGCGACGAGCGCGACCGTCGCGGCGGTGAGGACGACGGCGAACGCGAGGATGGCCCCCGAGAGGGTGTCGACGCCGCCCGCGACCTGTTCGGCGACGAAGTTCGCGGCGAGCGCGCCGGTGACCGCCAGCAGCGCGAGGCCGCCGAGGTTCGTGAGCGTCGAGGGGGCCTCGGGGACCGCCGCGGAGTTCAGGAGGTAGAGCACGACTACGACGGCGAACGGCGTGCCGACAGTGCCGATGGCGAGCACGAGCGCCAGCTGGCTGAGGACCGGGCCGCCGATGAACACGCCCGGGGCGGACAAGAGTGCGGCGGCGACCAGCAGCCCCCGGTAGCGGTCGTCCTCGACGGTGGTACCCCACCCCAGCTTGTCCGCGACGAGGAACGGCGGGGCAATCGTATTCCCGCCGAGCGTCGAGACGGCGGCGCCGAGCAAGCCGAAGAGGAACAGCCACTCCGCGTACCGGCCGGCGAGCGGGCCGAGCGCGCGAGCGGCCTCGACGGCCGAGAGGTCCCCGGTGGTGAGGACGCTCGCCGTCACGAGGAACACCGCGACGCTGTAGACGCCGAACGCGACGAGCATCGACGCGCCGACGTCGAACGTCGCGAGGCCGTACTCCTCGACGGTCCACTCTCTGGCGCGCATCGTGTACGAGTGCATCGTGATCAGGGTGATGTGGACGGCGCCACCGAGGACGCCCGCGGCGACCAGCGCGCTGCCGGCTGGGAGCGCGGGGACGAGGCCACGCGCGGCGGCGCCGGCGTCGACGGGCACGACGAGCAGCGACGCGAGAAACGCGAGGACGACGCCGGCGACCAGCGCTTTCGCCACCGTTTCGAGGAAGCGATAGCCCCGGGTGGCGAGGCCGACCGCCAGAACGCCGGCCCAGACGACGCCCCAGAGGCGAGCGTCGACGCCGGTGATGGTCTCGGAGACGGTCGCCACCGTCTTCATGATGAGGAGTTGGGCCGCCCCAGCGGCGAGCACGACGTCCAAGACGAGCAGCCACGCCCAGCCGTCGCCGAGGTGGGCTTCGACGACCGCGACGATGCCGCGTTCAGTGAGCAGCCCCAGCCGCATCGCGAGGTACTGAGCGAACGCGCCCGCGACGGCCGACAGCACCACGACCCAGAACAGCGCGTAGCCGTACGCGCCACCGGCCGTGATGAGTGACGCCAGCGACGCCGGGCCCGCGGCGACTGCGCCGGCGACCCACGACGGCCCCATCCGTCCCAGCGACTCCCGCAGCGTCTGCACGGCCGCCACGCCACCCGTCCGGTCGCTCACCGGCGACCACCCCTGTAGTCGCGCGCGGGACCGGACATCTCGGAGGCGAAGGTCACAGCGACCACTCCTCCTGTCGCCAAGCGGCGTCCCAGAAGCGGTACTCGTAGCGCGCCGACGTTTCGAAGCGGTCGCGGTAGCGCTCGCGGTCCGCGTCCGTCGCGTCCGCGGCGATGTCGTCCATCAGCGCCTTGCACCACTCGGTCAGCTCGGTGAACTCCGCGCCCGCGTACATGTCCACCCACTCGGCGTACCGGTCGTCGTCTGGGGTGCCGCGCTCGGCGAGCCGCTTGCCGGTCTCGTTGAACCCCCACATGCAGGGGAGAAGCGCGGCGACCAGGTCGCCGAACGTGCCGGTCGCCGCGACCCGCACGAGGAAGTCGGTGTACGCCCGGGTCGTTGGGGACGGCTCGGTTGCCGCCAACTCCGCTTCCGAGACGTCGAACGCCGCGGCGTACTCGCGGTGGAGGTCCATCTCCGTGTTCAGCGTCGAGTCCAAGAGCTCCACGAACGTCCCCATTCGGTCGAGCGTGGGGGCTTTCGCCGCGCCGTGGGCGAACACTCGCGAGTATTCGATCAAGTAGACGTAGTCCTGCCTGACCCAGTACCGGAACGGCGCCTCGTCGAGCGTGCCGTCGCCGAGCGCTTCGACCATCGGGTGTGACGCGATAGCGTCCCAGATCGGGTCCGCGACCGCTTCCAGTTCGTCCGTGAATCTCATGTAGAGGCCTAATGAGGCACCCAGTGAAATATATACGCGGTACCACCGGGTAATACACCGGGCGTGGCGACCCAGCGCTCGCTCCACAGCACACCACCGCAGACGAACCCGAGAAAACCCACGAGGACAAGGACGCGCCCCGTCCGAGTGGGTCACTGCCGAGCGTTCGGGCCAGACGAGCGCCCGAGGGTAGGGTTGTAGCGGCCGGGCTACAGCTCGTCTCGCGAGTCAGGGCTTTCGGTTGGCTCAGACTGTGAAAGACCGGATTCGTCGTCGAGCGGTTCGATTGGAACGACCTGCGGGCCGTACTCCGTCTCAATGACGGTCGCCTCGATATCGAATACGTCCGCGAGGAGCGGTTTCGTGATGACCGCCTCGGGCGGGCCGCGGGCGTACACCGAGCCGTCCTTGAGCGCGACCACGTTGTCGGCGTACCGCGCCGCTTGCGCGATGTCGTGGAGGACGAGTACGACGGTCATCTGGCTGCCGTCGCGTAGCGTCTCCACGATCTGCATCACTTCGAGCTGGTGGTGGGGGTCGAGGAACGTCGTCGGCTCGTCTAGCAGCAACACGTCGGTGTCCTGGGCGAGCGCCATGGCGATCCAGACGAGTTGCGTCTGTCCGCCGCTGAGCGTGCCGACCTCGCGGTCTCGGAGGTGCTCGACGCCGGCCATCGCGATGGCCTCGTCGACGGCTCGCTCGTCGCTGTCGGTCTGGGATTCGAAGAACCCGCGATGGGGGTAGCGCCCGCGCTCGACGAGCTCTTCGACGCTGATGGTGTCGGGGGCGGTATTCTGCTGGGAGAGCCGACCGAGCCTCCGCGCGAGTTCCTTCGACTCGAAGGAGTCGATGCGCTGGCCGTCCAAGAGGACGCGGCCGTCGTCGGGCTCCAGTCGGTTCGCGAGCCCTTTCAGCAGCGTCGACTTGCCGCTGCCGTTCGGCCCGATGAGCGCCGTCACCTCACCCTCGGGGACAGCGAGCGTCTGGCTGTCGATGACCGGCTCGTCGGCACTCGGATAGCCGACGACGAGGCCGTCTGCGTCGAGGGCCGTCGGCGGCGCCGTCTCGTCTGCGTCAGCACCCCCGGAGTCGCGGCGCGGCACGGGCTCGCGTGGCCGCTCGTTGTCCTGCATCACACTTCACCCAAGTTCTCGGTCTTCCGCATCAAGTAGAGGAAGTATGGCCCGCCGACCAGTCCCGTGATGATGCCGACCGGGAGTTGGATGGGGTTGAGTGCGAGGCGCGCGCCGACGTCGGCACCGACCAGCAGCGCCGGCCCGAGGAACAGACACCCGAGCAAGAGCTGCCGCGAGTCGCTGCCAACGACGTTCCGGACCATGTGCGGAACGATGAGGCCGACGAAACCGATGAGGCCCGCGACTGCGATGGCCGCCGCTGTCGACAGCACGGCGATGCCGGCGACCGCGAACCGCATCTTCTCGACGGGCATACCGAGGGAATCCGCGGTCTCCTCTCCGAGCGCGAGTACGTCCAGTTCCTTGGTCACCACGAACGCGAGCGCGAGCGCCAGTAGCGTGAACGGGAGCGCGATGCGGACCTCCCCCCAGTCGGTGTTCAGCAGCGACCCGGAGAGCCACGCTTGTGCGGACATCACGGTGCTGAGGTCGTCGATGAAGAAGAACAGCGCGCGCTGGACGGACCCGAAGACGGTGCCGACGATGACGCCCGCCAGCACCAGTCGGACGGGGCTGGTGCCGTTCTTCCACGCGATGACGTACACCAGCAGGAAGGCCGCGCCGCCGCCGATTGCCGCCAGCACCGGCACGAGCGGGAGGAACTCGGAGAACGCCGTCAGGACGCCCAGTACGACGAGTCCGGCGCCGTCGCTGACGCCGAGGATGTAGGGGCTGGCGAGCTCGTTCCGCGTGATGATCTGGAAGATGGCGCCGGAGACGGCGAGGTTCGCGCCGACGAGCACGCCGACGAGGATGCGCGGCAGGCGGATGTTCCAGACGATGTGCTGTTGCTGGGTGAACCACTCGGGGTTGTCCGCGCCGAGCAGGAACGCCCGCCACGTTTCGAGGCTGAACAGGATTTCCGGGTCGAACACCGCGCCCCACGACTCCGAGAGGGCCAGCGGGAACGCACCGAAGCTCACCTGCAGGAGGGTCGCGCCGACCAGCACCGCGATGCTCCCGAGGACGACGCCCGCCAGCGCCGAGTCGGCGTACCAGCGGCTGGCTGCCGCTCGGCGGTCCGCGAGCCGGTCGAACAGTTCCGCCATCGGTCCTACAGGTCCCCGTTGACGATGTCGACGAGGCGCTGGCGGTCGAAGAGCTGCTCGCTCTCCGGGACGTCACCGACGGCGCCGGGCCACTCGCCGAACTCGTCGGGGTAGACCTGCTTCGCGACGGCCTCCGTGGAGAACATATCGACGATAGGGCCCATATACTGGCCGCCGCTCCGGATGACGTTACCGTTCTGGACGGCACTGAGCCGCTGGCCGTTCTCGTTGTTCTCGAACGGCTCGACGACGGTGTTGACGAACTCCTCGTGGGTCAGGGAGGTGAGCCCGCCGACGGCGCCGATGTAGTCGGGGTCGGCGCGGAACAGTTCCTCGTAGCCGACCGGGCCGTCCGGGTACTGGCCCTCGAAGGCGTCCCGCATGCCGAGGCGGTAGTAGGACTTGGTGTTGTTGCCAAGGCGGTGCAGCGGCGCGATGCGGAACCGGCCGGAGTCGGGGGCCACGCCGCGCCAGATGGCGGCGACCGTGGGGCGTTCGTCCGCCGGCGGGAGGCCGTCCTCGATGGTGCTCATGAGGTCGTCGTGCAGCGACTGCCACGCCTGAAACTGCTGTTGGCGCTGGAAGATCTTCGCGACCTTCTCGAAGGCCTCGTACATCGTGTACGGGTTCGGTTCGTCCTGCACAGCGGACTGGGGGGCGAAGCGGAGGGTCGTCCCGAGGAACGGCCCGGTCTGGGATTCGACGTCCTCGAAGTCGGAGTCGTCCCAGCTGACGTAGCGACCGATGTTGTTCCGCGAGATGAGCCAGACGTCGGCGTCGGCGGCGTAGAAGTTCTCCTTGTCGTAGCCGGACTCGGCGTCGCTGGCAATCTTGGTGACTTGACTCTCGTCGAACCCGAGGTCGAGGAGGTCGTAGAACTTCAACGGCGCGCGTTCGAGACCGGTGGTCGCTGTCGGGTGGATGCCGAGCGCCATCCCCATGTCGATGAAGGGGCTAGTGCCGACGCCGTACGTCTCGGGTATCGCGTCGAACGTGTAGGGGTCGTTGGGCTCCATCTCGACCGTGTACGGCGTCGGGTCCGACGCCGCCGCTTCGGAGTCCGCCGTCTCGCTGGCGGTCCCGGCGTCGCCCTCCGTGCTCGTCGGCTGGTCCGTGCCGTCCGCGTCGGTGGAGTTTCCGACGCAGCCGGCGAGACCGGCGGTGATGAGACTGGCGCTACTCGCGAGCAACTGGCGTCTGCGTGCCATGTCATTTAGGCACGCCTAAAGCGGCTTAGTGATTCCCGCTGTTCGATTCGACCCGCCGCGTACGCTGTTCACGGCGTGTTACAGGCAACCCGTCGTGTTCACTCCCGTCAAGTCGCGTCGCTCGTCCGGTCGGCGAGCGGTACCGCACGGTCGCGATACTCGGCGATTACCCGGTCGGCCCACGCGACGACGTCGGGATGCGAGCACGAGATGATGTCGAACCCGGTCTCGTGCTCCCGGTCGACGGTGAGAAACACCGTTTCGCCGTCGACGAGGTCGACGGTACAGGGGACGCGTTCGTCGAGACTGAAGTACACGATCGAATCGGTCTGAGACTGGATTTCCCGCCACTTCGCGCGCAGCGAGGGGTCCTCGACCATCGTGTCAGTGACGTTCGAGTCGAAGACGACGCACACCTCGGGGTCGGTCCCGTTCTGGATGGCCTGTTCGTACCCGTACATCGGGAGCGAGGTGAACGTCCCGACGAGTGACTCGCAGGAGGCTCCGCCCCTGATGGCGTTTGCGATGACGCGGGCGGCCGCGAGCGGGTCCTCGCTGTTCCCGTGGACGTGTTCGCCGTCGGCGAGACAGCGGAGGTCGAAGTCGAACCAGTCTGTGGGGAGCCGCGAAATCAGCCGGGGGTAGGTCTGCCCGACCGTTATCGTGTCCTGCAGCCGCACGAGGTCGCGGTGGACGGCTTCACCGAACGCGGACAGTTCGTACTCCCTGTCGAGGGTTCGTCGCCGGATGAGCTCCCGGTCTTCGAGGTCGCCGAGAATGCGGCTCAGGGTCACTCGGGTGGCGTCCAACTGGTCGCGCAGCGCCTCCCGGGAGCGGGCGCCGTCCGCCAGCAGGTTCAGGACGTGAAAGCGGTGTTCCGAGCGGGTGAGGAACGCCACGTACTCGACCGTGCTCTCGGCCAGCCGGTCCTCCCCCGCACCCCTCGTTTGCGTTCCCGGGTGTTCGACTGTCATGAGACGCCCATTATTTAGGCTAGCCTAAATCGCTTTTGCATCCGGCTCCGCGGCGTTTCTCAGCGGTGGAAAGGGAGTCGGCAGCACCGGCTTAACCAACAGAACTTTGAGAAGCGAGCGATGTTGGTTAAGACGAGAGCTGCCGATGTCCGACGAACCACCGACCCCGCCGGCGAGCCTTCCGACGGAACTCGTCGACGCGCTCGACGAAGCCGCGGCAGAGCAGCTTCAAGACACCGCTCGCTACGCCGAGGCGCTGGCCGAGCACCGAGAGCGAGAAGCTTGTCTGGACGAGGACGGCGACGAAGGCGAGATGGCGGAGCGCCCGAGCGAGCTTCCGGACGACGTCCCGGCCAAAGCGACGATCACAGTCAAGGAAATCAACGACAACCGCTACTACTACTGGCAGTGGCGGGAGGGGGAGAAGATTCGCTCCCGGTACAAAGGCCCGGTCGACTCGGACGAGTGAACCTCGAAAGCGGAAGACGCCACCCTACGTTTCCGTCGTAACTGGGACTCGGCGAGTAGAGAGCGGTCTATGCGTCGTGTTTCGGGGCGAACCCCGAACACCGCGCGCCGGACGATAGCGATGGTTGTGATACGTAGCACTCAACAGAGCCACTATCGTAAGTAGGCGCAGTGATTCAGGACGCCCTTACCGGTCTCTTCGGCGACCCATTCGCGGTGATGAACACAATCGGGCTGGTCGCGTTCGCCCTCGTCGGGTCATCGAAGGCGATTCGCGAGGAGTTCGACGTGTTCGGAATCGCCATCGTCGGGCTGGCGATGGCGTTCGTCGGTGGCGCGACTCGCGACTTGCTCGTCACGCGAGTGCCGCTCGTCCTGCAGTCCCCGATCGAGGTCGCGCTGGGGCTACTCGGCGTCGGGTTAGCGATTACGCTGAGCGTCGGCTTGGAGTCCCCCGACACCCATCCAGTCGTACTCATCGCGGACGCAATCGGGCTCGCTGCTTTCGCCACGACGGGTGCTATCGTCGCCACCGACGTGGGCGTCTCGGCGTTCGGCATCGTCGCAATCGCGACGATCAACGCCGTCGGCGGCGGGGCGTTCGCGGACATCCTCCTCGATCGAGCCCCGTTCATCCTCTTCGAGGACTTCTACGCGAGTTGCGCCGTCCTCGGAGGTGCGGCGTACTGGCTGACCGGCATAATCGGCGCGAGTGGCAGCACGGCCGCTGTCGCGTGTGCAGTAGTGACTGTGGGAACACGATTGGTCGCGGTCACGTACGATTGGCACCTCCCGACCGTCGAGGAGTTAGCACTACGTCGCGAGTGATGGGTCGGAGGAGCTACGGCCAGAGCCCGCGCGTTTCGTGGGCTTCCGCTATTCGTGAGAGCGCAACGATGTACGCCGCGTCGCGCCACGTCACGTCGCGCGTCTCGAATTCCTCTCGAACGTCCTGCCAGGCGGCCAGCATCTCCGTTTCCAGTTCGTTGTTGACGCGTTCGAGCGACCACGCGCGCCGATTGATATCCTGAAGCCACTCGAAGTAACTCACGGTGACTCCACCGGCGTTGGCCAAGATATCCGGGACGACAGGGACCTCTCGCTCGGCGAAGACCGCGCTCGCGGCGCTCGTCGTCGGCCCGTTAGCGCCCTCGATGATGATGTCGGCCATCACGTCGTCGGCATTCGCTTCCGTCAGGACGTTGCCGATTGCCGCCGGAATCACCACGTCGACGTCCAGTTCGAGTAGCTCGTCGTTGGTCACCGTCTCCGGGGCCTCGTGGGTCATCACGGCTTCGGGCTCCTCGTGGTGAGAGGGGATCGCGTGCGTATCGAGGCCGTTCGCGTCGTAGATGCCGCCGTTGACGTCGCTCACGGCGACGACGTTGGCGCCCCAACTGTCGAGCAGTTTCGCCGCGTTCGACCCGACGCTCCCGAATCCCTGCACGGCAATCGAGGTCTTTTTGATGTCTTTGTCGTAGTAGTCGATCGCTTCGCGGGCGATGATCGCGACGCTCCGGCCGGGCGCTGCATCACGACCCTTGCTGCCGCCAACGATCGGTGGTTTGCCGGTGACGACGCCAGGGATTGTTTCGCCTTCCTGCATCGAGTAGGCGTCCATCAGCCACGCCATCGTCTGCGGGTCCGTCCCCATGTCTGGTGCGGGGATGTCCGTCGTCGGACCGATAACTGAGCGGGTCTCGTCGGTGAAGCGACGCGTCAGCTGTTCCTTCTCGTCTTCGGTGAGATCTTTGGGGTTGACGGCGATGCCGCCTTTCGCGCCCCCGAAGGGGATGTCCATCACGGCGCACTTCCACGTCATCCACATCCCGAGCCCGACGCACTCCTCGCGCGTCACCTCGGGGTGATAGCGGAGGCCGCCTTTGAACGGGCCACGGACACTGTCGTGTTGTGCGCGATACCCGGTGTACACCTCCACGTCGCCGTTCTCTCGCTCGATTGGAACCGTGACTTCGTGGACTTTCTTGGGGTGTTTGAGTCGCTCGACGATGTTCGGGTCGATGTCGAGGTGGTCGGCGGCATGCTGGAGTTGTCGACGCGCCGTCTGCAGTGCCGACTCCGGTTCACTGGCTTCCTCGGGGGATTCGTCGTGGTGTGTTGATGTCGAGGACATGTTATTCGATTGGGGTGCGGCGGTTTCGCATGTTCCCAGCGCAGTCGGGGCACTGCCCTGGATTATCCTCCGATAGCACGACGTTTCCGCACTCGAAGCACTCGTACGGCGATTCCTCGGCTGAGTTCTGGTTGACGTCCCTCATGGATAGGTGAGCGTCCCGGCGGCGGGCTGCGGGGGCGCTACATATAGATAATGAGTGTATAAGGGAATACGCGGGAGTTGAGTACCGAACCGCTGGCCGTCAAGCGTCGTTTACTATTCAACAGCCCGTGGCACTGAACGGGGAAGCGCTGCTGGCGGGCAATTACCCGAAAGAGCGGGCGCGATTAGTCCGCACGTCGAAAGACCACCGGCGCGTGCTCGTCGATCAACGCCGCGAAGAGCTTCTGCTGGACGGTCCGGACGTGCTGGTAGAACGCCTGCGGTGAGATATCCAGCGACTCCGCGACGGCTTCCCCAGTCACCGTCCGCGGCGACTCGAAGAACCCGCTGTAGTACGCCGTCTCCAGGACTTCCAGCTGTCTGTCAGTCAGGCTGTCAAGCACTGACGCGTAAAAGCCGTGTTCGGACGCCTGCTCGCGCGTCTGCTTCGCCGTCAGCTCGACGTCGTCGAAGCGCTGGGTGACGAACTGCGTGACGTTTCTGGCCTCAGCGTTCCCGGGGACGTCGATGACGAACTCCGTTCCGGCCCGTAACGCCGTTGCACTCTGCAGGACCGCGCCGTGGTCGGCCAGTTCCGTCGCGAGGAACGGCTCGGTCAACTGGAGTCGCAACACACCCCCGGTGTCGCCACCGCGAATCCGCTGGGCGTCTTCGATAGTGCGGAGACCGGCCGCCACGTCGACGACCGCGTCTAGCGGGGCGTCCTCGACGGTGACGAACACGTAGTTTCCGCTAGCCGTCTGTTGGACGCCCCCCTCGTAGGCGACTGTGCAGTCGGCCGCGTGAGCGAGTTGTGCGAGCACGAACGACGGGTCGGCAACCGTGTACTCGACGCGAGTCATCGACGTGGTGAGCAGCGCTCGCTTGCGTTCGCTCGCGCTGATTGCAGAGGCGATCGTCTCACCGAGCTCCGCGAGCACGGTCTGAATCGTCTCGTCGAAGGCGTCGGGCGTCTCCGCGTACACCGTCAGAACGCCGTACGAGAGGTCGTTGTAGACGATCGGGATGCTCAACACGGACAGCAGATCGCGCGAAATCGCGTCCTTGCGCCACGGGGCCGCTCGGAGGTCCGCCGCGACGTTCGAGACAAGTGTCACCTCGCCAGTCGCCGCAGTCCGACCCGCCGGTTCGACGGCGTCAGCGGCGACCGGGAACGCCCCCGTATCGAGATACCCGTGGTCGGTTCCCGCCCACGCCTGGGGCGTCACGGTCTCCGTCGTGCTATCGAGGGCCCCGATCCAGGCGAACTGGAAGCGCCCGTCGGCGGTGAGGCGTTCACAGACCGTGTGGTCGATCTCCTCGCGGGTCTCCGACTGCACTAGCGCTTGGTCGATCTCCCGAATCGTCTCGTTGATCTGGTTGAGCGTGGTGAGTCGATCGTTCTGCCGCTGGAGTTCGCGGTCCTGCTCGCGGAGCTGGGACTCCCTGTCGACGCGGTCCAGCGCCGCCTCCGCCGTCGCCGCCAGCAAGTCCGCGAGTTCGCGCGTCACGTCGTCGAAGGCGCCGACGTCGGTCGACCCGGCGACGAACACGCCGTGGTTGCCGAGTGGGATGTACGCGACGCTCCGGAGGTCGGTCGCGGGGTTGGCGAGGCGGTCGGCGTCGTGGACATCTGCGAAAAATCGAGCTTCGTTCTCGACGAAGCTGTGACTGGTGAGGTCGCGGCCGTCCGCGTGAACGTCTGGCAGTGGGCCGTGGGCGTCGCGCATCGCCTGCGAGTGCGCGGTCGGCTGGAGGTGGTTGTCGTCGGCGTCGAAGAGATAGACGGCACTCGCATCGAGGTCGAGAACGTCGGGGGCGTCGTCGACGACGTGCTGGGCGATCTCCTGGTGTGTTTCGGCGTACAGGAAGTCCCGCGCGGTCTCCTGGAGGGTCGTGAGTGCGCGTTCGCGCTGTTTGCGCTTCGTGATGTCGCGACAGCTGTACAGCAGCGTGCCGTCCTGAATTGAGACTTCGCGAACGTTGACCAGCAGCGTATGCTCGCGGCCGGCTTTGTCTGTAGCCGTCGTCTCGATGTTTTTCAGGACGCCGTCGTCAGCGAGTTTCTCGCGGTCGAACAAGTCCTCGCCCAGCAGGGCTTCGATCGTTCCCAGCTCCCGAATCTCCTCGGCGGTGTATCCAAAGATGAAGTGGACGTTCGGGCAAACGTACGTGTATTCGCCGTCCTCGTCAGTCATGAGGACGGTGTCAGTCATATTGTTGAGCGTGACGCGGTGCAGTTCCTCGGACTGCCGGAGTTCCCGTTCGAGGTCGACGCGGTCGGTGATGTCGACGCTGTCGACGATGATCGAGACGAGGTCGCCGCGTTCGTCGGTGACCGGCTGGACGGACAGCTCCAGCACGCGTTCGCCAGTGACGCCGTTCTGCGTGACGACAGCGTGCCCGAACTCGCCGCGTTGCGCTGTCTCGACGAGGCGACGGATGTCAGCGCGCGTCTGGCTCTCGTCGGGCCACCACGGTAGCGTCCAGAAGTGATCCCCGACGACGACGTCGGCGTCCACGTCGATCATGGCGCGGGCTGTCTGGTTGACGCGCTCGAGTGCACCATCGCGGTCGAGGACCCACGTCGCTGATCTGGTGTCGTGGAACGCCGCGTCGAACTGCCGCGCACGGTCGCGCTGTGTCATCGCCCGTTGGGCGTCCCGTAGGGCCTGCTCGGTTCGCTGGAGAGCGTCGGTGATAGTGTCGTCGACCGGGTCGGTAACAGCGATGTAGTCAGTGACGTCGGCCTCAATCGCCGTGCTGGCTATCGTCTCACTCCCGTCGGCGGTTCCCAGAATGATCGGAAGCGTTGCAGTCGTCTCCCGAATGCTGCGAACGAGGTCGACCCCTGTTGTCTCGGGGAGCCTGTAATCAGTAACGACGCAGTCGATAGCCGTCTGTTGGAGCGTCGTTCGAGCGGCATGCGCCGTAGACACGCGGTGAACGGTCGCAGCAAGCTGTTCTTCGAGGGCATCGACGTACGCCGTTAGCCACGCGGTGTCGCCGACAACGGCGATCGTAGACGTTTCGAGGATGCCCGGGGATTTTGGGTTCATCTGTGGAACACTCAGCCCCATCACAGAGCGCGAGACCGGACGCGTGAGGCGGTGATGGTTGCACTATCCACCGCGGACGCAAAACCCCCGCCATTTACTATTCAACCCTCGTCGGTTCTTCACGTTTCAAAACCAATGGCGGGTAGGATCTCGGCGATGCTGTGACGCCGTTGCCACGGGTGATTGCCGGGACGTCGAGAGGCCGTGAGAGACCGCAGCACGAACACATCGATAGAGGTGTGTGGTGAAGCCGGAACACTTCGATAGAGGTGTGTCCCCGCGAACGGTCGTATTGACAGACTACTCACAACGATTCGGCGGGAATCGCCCAATTACGCCGGTCGAGTGAACAGACGAGCGGCGAGGCACATCCTCGTTCTTTACAGATAGAAGCGTTTTACCCGCCAATCACACTTCGATAGAGGTGTGTGGGATCGCGAGAGAACGGGGATTTAGCTCGTTCGGAGTCGCTCCCGCACTGACCCGCTGCGGTCGTGTGACGTTCGAACACGCCAATACACATCGATAGAGGGGTGTGCGCGGAAGCCGGGTGCCACCGCTCTATTCGAACTCGCGAACAATCGACCACGGAGCGAGCAGAACTGAGACAAATCCGACGGGACCGGGTCCGTTAGGCCTCGTGGCGGACCTGCGCTCTCACGACCGACTCGACTTCGTCCGTCGAGACCATCTCGATGCGGGAGTCCTCGCGCAGCGTCTCCAAGATGGTCTCCGGGCGCTCCCCGAACTGGAACTCGAGGAACATCCCCGAACTCGGGCCGTGGCTGCGGCGCTCGAAGTCCACCAGCGAGTACGTCGTCAGCTCCTTCATCTTGTTCACGTACGTCTCCTGATGGTACTGGTCGGCGTCGATGGACTCCGTGAGGTACTGGTAAACCTGATAGCCGGTCGTGCTGCGAGCGGTCCCGCCGTCCGTCTGCGCGGCGACTGACGCCGTCGCGTACAAGCAGAGCTTCTTCTGGGTGCTGATGCCGCGGACGACTTCGAGGACGCGGTTCTTCTCGACTTTGTCCTGAGCCATCCGGACGTGCTTCTCGCGGACCTCCGCGTCGCCCTCGCGCTCGGCGAGTTCGCCGGCCACCCGAATCAGGTCGATGGCCTTCCGTGCGTCGCCGTGAGTCTGCGCGGCGAACGCCGCCGCCAGCGGAATTACTTCCTCTTTGACGACGCCGTCGTGGAACGCGTCTTGGCGCCGGCGGAGAATCGACTGGAGCTGGTTGGCGTCGTAGTCGTCGAAGTGGACGTCCTCGGGAGTGAACGAGCTCAGCGCGCGGCTCCCCACCGATTCCATCATCTTCGTGTCGTTCGAGATCGCGACCACGGAGATGTAGGCGGTGAGGTCGTCGCTGGCGCCGGCCCGCGAGAGCTGGTAGAGCAGCCGGGAGAACGCGGGGTCCTGTTTGTCGCGGCGGCCGACGAGCATGTCCAGTTCGTCGAGGACGAAGACGACGGAGTCGAAGTTCTCGTTGACGATGCGGTAGAGCTCGTCCCACTTCTCCTTGGTCGCGACGCCGTGTTTCGGCACTTCGACCTCGACGCCGGCCTCGTCGGCGGCCTGCTGGGCGAGTTCGTAGACGGCCACGCCGAGCGTGTCCAGGTCCTGGCAGTTGACTTCGACGGTGCCGAACTGGATGTCCCGGGAGTCGCAGATGCGGCTGATGTTCTTGCAGACGGCTTTCGTGATGAGGGATTTGCCCGTGCCGGAGGGACCATACAGAAAGAGGTTCGGCGGGCGGTTGTCGCCGAGCGCGACGCGAAGCATCTTCGTGACTTCTTGGAGTTGTTCGTCGCGGCCGACGATGCGGTCCTCGGAGACGACGTAGTTCGGGTCGAGGAGCGAGCGGTCGCGGATGAGGCCTTCCTGTTCGTCGAACTCCAGCAGCATGTCCTCGATCGATTGAGAAGGGCTTTCGCTATCCTCGTCGGTGGCTGTGTCAGAAGCGCCTTCGGAAGCAGAAGACTCCGTGGAAAGATCCGTCTGTGTAGAGTCGTCTAGAGACTCCGGATCAAGAGGGGAGCCATCGGAGTCGTCGATACCCATGTACGACCCCATACAGAGCAAGAGTAAAAATGTTCCCCACCCCTATCGAAGTGTGATTCGGGTAGTGAGGTGTTTATTCCCGGATATAGCGCCAGTATAGCTCGTTACGACGGTTATTTCCAAACGCGCCTAACGAAGTGTTCCAAGAGCGTCCGTCGGCGAGCCCCTCGAGGAGTTGCTGAAGAGACACACCCCTCTATCGATGTGTTCGTGTGATTCGGCGTGGGGACAACTCGAAGGGATTCAGCCGATTTGAGACCAGCGACGAGACGTCCCATATACGCCGATATCCAGGGATTCCGTCGAGAAAAGAGCTGAGTCAGGAATATTGGGACTCCAGAAAGTGATTGTTCTTCTCTTCTTCTCTTCTAGCTTTCTAGAACAAACACACACACACCTCTATCGAAGTGTTCGAAGTCTTCTGCAACCGCTGTTATCTGTTGTCTTCTGCTGCACACAACTCTTGGCCGCCTCGTGTCGTTGAATCCGCCATGTATCGTCTCGTGAACCAGCTGAACCAGTCCAAAGGGCTCTGACATCCGCCAATATCCTCTTCTCGCTCGGTTTTTCGCTCGTACCACCCTGAACTGAACACATCGATAGAGGGGTGTCTGTCTATAACCGGTCTATCCCCTCGAGCCAGACCACTCCCAGCATTCTCTCTATCTACTTGGATTCCCATGAGGAACACATCGATAGAGGGGTCTCCATCCGTATTCCGACGATTCGTATTGAACCGCCCCGAACTTAACCAACAACTTCTGTATTATCGAGGTTCTGTTGGTTAAACCATCCTGCAGTAAGAGAGCGGTTCCGTGGGCAGTCCTTTCGTTGGTTAAGCAGCGCTACTTCCTCTCAGAACTCGCTTGCTATCGTCTACTCCTCTAGGTCGATATACTGATTCTCCCACTCACGGCGGGCTGCAATTTCTCGCTCGCCACGCCGCGTTACTGTGTAGACGTTTGTTCGCTGGTCGAGCTCCCCCTTGTCGACCAAACCTTTGTCGACGAGTGTATCGAGATTCGGATAGAGGCGGCCGTGGTGAATCTCGGACTCGTAGTACTCCTCGAGTTCGTCTTTTACAAGCGGTCTAGGAGAATGCCCCGGGGCTTGACCCCGGGGTTGAATCCGATAGGCAGGGGTACAAACCATTAAGTGGAAACATCGCTAATCAAGAGACAGCGATGGAGTACAGTCACCGCTACCCCGCATACCCAACACAAGAGGTAGCGGCTGAACTGGAACGTCACATCGACATTCATCGCCAAGCGTACAACTACACCCTGTACGAGTACGAGAACGTAGACGCTGATGACATCGGTTCCGCGTACAAACACCACTACCGACTTCCTGACTGGAAAGACGAGTTCCCCGTCTTCT
Organism: Halobacterium sp. CBA1132; assembly: GCF_001485535.1. Classification (NCBI taxonomy): domain Archaea; kingdom Methanobacteriati; phylum Methanobacteriota; class Halobacteria; order Halobacteriales; family Halobacteriaceae; genus Halobacterium; species Halobacterium sp. CBA1132. Next base: position 173,289 of record NZ_BCMZ01000002.1, on the reverse strand, counting down.
CGGAAGTCAACTCGAAGGCTCTGCAACGAACCGTCACACGGTTCTACCAGAACCTCGACGGCCTTTCCGAGCAGAAACAGAACGGGAACAAGGTGGGGAAGCTCAAATGGAAGTCACCGAGGGGGTTCCAGAGTATGACGTACTCGCAGTCCGGCTTCGAACTCAAAAACACGAGTGGCCGACACGCGACACTCTGGCTCTCCAAAATCGGCGACATCAAAATACGCTACCACCGCGACATCTCCGACAAAGCGGACATCAAAGAAGTCACGTTCAAAAAAGAGACGACCGGTGACTGGTTCGTCTCATTCGGTCTCGAAACCGACGACGCTGACTTACCCGAGAAACCCGACGTAGACTCGCTCGACGCGAGTAACAGCGTCGGGATTGACCTCGGAATCCAGAACTACGTCCACACCAGCGACGGCAAGACGGTGGATTGGCTCGACCTCGAAGACGAATACGACCGACTCCAACGCGAGCAACGCAAACTCTCACGGAAGGAGCAAGGGTCGAACAACTACGAGAAACAGCGTCGGGAAGTGGCGAAGGTCAAGCGTCATATCAAACGGAAGGTGCTGGACTACCAGCACAAGATTACGACGTGGCTCGTCCGTGAGTACGACGCGGTGTTTGTCGAGGATTTGGACGTGAAGAGAATGTTGGAACAGTCGCACAACGCTCGCAACAAGCAGGACGCGGCGTGGCGACAGTTCATCACCCTCCTCGAATACAAAGCCGACCTGTACGGCTGTCACGTCAAGCAGATCGAAGCGCGAGGCACCACCAAGGAATGTGCGTCGTGTGGGGTGGAGACAGCGAAGTCCATCTGGGTACGGGAACACTCCTGTCCGTCGTGCGGATTCGAGACGGACAGGGACGCGAACGCGGCGATGAACGTCCTTCAACGCGGCTTTTCTGAACTAGGGCTGGGATGGCCCGAAGATACGCCCGTGGAGACTGCGCTCCCTACGGACACACCTGACTTTCAGCGTGTGTCTGCAAAGCGCGTCGTGGAAACGGGAAGCCTCGGGGCTTGACCCCGAGGCGATTCACTGCGAGCCCATGTGGTTCATCTAAGCCGGCGATGACGTAGAGGAGGTCTCGCTGAAATCCTGTGAGATCGTACATATTCCTTATCGAGTTTTTGAACTGAATGATTGTTATTCTTCCCCTCTAAATCTGTAGGCCCGATGTACGTATGTATTCTATCTATTCCTGAAGCGTTACTTGAACAAATTCTCGTCCTATCTTTGAGTTGGTAATCCTCCTGCTTCTCACTGAACCCCATCTCGATCCACTTCTGGACGAGAAAGTCCAGACATGCTCCCCTGATTTAACCAACACACTCTCGATTTCTCAATATTGTTGGTTAATCTTCATCGATGCACGCAGACAAACTCGTGTCTCGAGTCTCAGCGAGTTCCCGGTGGATCTCCGTTCGGTTCCATCCGAGCGGTGAAAGCACGCTCTCGACCGCTCTGACCAGTTGCGTCTCGTAGTACGAGGCGTCGTAGGTTTCGATGACCAACGAAACAGATTTTGGACGGGTTTGGTGCGTGAAGTAGAGGAACGCTGGGTTGAGAGGCTGTATCGGTAAGTTACTGCGGACATAGTGGGGTAGCCATCTCCATCGACAGAACAGCGGACATGGTGGAGTAACCGCTGTGACGTGTCCTACCGAACGAACTGTTGACTGGCTGGTCTGTCGAAATATTCCCAACCTATTCAGTTCACCGCGGTCAGCGCTCGGGTCGAGGTGCTGTCTCGTACCGTTTGATGTCCTCGGTCTTCTCTACGCGGTCGTATATCTCTCGAAGCGTATCTTGTGGCCGGAGGAGCTTGTGTTCCTCAAGGAATTGCCGGCCGCTCTCGCTAATCCCGAAGAACTTGTACGGACGATCATTTTTCCGACGGTCCTCGGGCAGAAGCACTTCCTCGATGACGCCGGCGTCGACGAGCTGCTGGAGGTGCTGGCGAATCGTCGTCCGGCTCTTGCTCGGGTTGACGTAGTCAAGTTCCTTTAGCGTCGGTAGTTCCGACGGATGCCCGAGGATGTCCTGGAGAAGCGCGAATCGCGTCTCCTGGGTGACGACGTTGAGTCGCTCCCGAACGGATTCGAGCTCGCTTGGCGGCTGGTCGGAGGGACTCATTACTTCGTTGTTTGAGTAGTGTGCAAAAGCGTTTCGCCTAAATACGAATCGGCTGTAAGCGAACGAGTCTATGATGAGGTCGCCACAGTGAACTACCCCACCCTACTCGCTCGCCACTACCGTGGATCGCTCCTTGAGGGCGGGGCTTCCTGTGTCAACGACGGCACTTGCAGGAACTACGTCCCGGTGACGGCGTCGCCGACGACGGACAGTTTCTCGTAGACGTCGTTGCTCGTTTCGGTCACCGGAACGCTGAGCCGGAGCGTCGACAACTCGCTTGCCGGCGTCGGATCGGCGCCGGTCTCCAGACAGTACCGGAACTCTCGCGAGAAGTCGACGTTGAAACAGGCGAGATCCCCGACTGGATAGTCTGACAACTGGCGTGCCTGCCGGGCGAGTGGGGTGACGCGGTCGATGTGGGAGACATCGACCGCGAGAACGGCCTCCTCGTCTCGTCGAAAGCCGGGGCGTCGCGCAACCATTTCGGTCGCGACGATGTCCGGGTGCTGGTCGTACACTGACTGGAGTGTCGTGAGGTCGAGGTCGGCCGCTGGGTCGCGAGCGGCGACGTAGAAGCGTGGGGTGTAGTCATCGCGCTTGGTCGCGACGGCGCCGTCGGCGGTTGCCTCCCACTCCAGGACGCGGCCGTCGTCCAGAAAGTCGATGGTAAATGGCATTTTCCAACTCCCCATTCTCCGGAAACACGGCGCTGTCTCATAGCCGATGGCGTGTCGATTCCGGATTTCGGAGAAGGGAGGGATTACTCCGCACGCCGCCGAAGTTCGTGGTTAGCGTCTGTCGGACTAATTTCCAGCTTGTTTCCAGGATGCCGGTTTGGCGTGACGGCACCAGCTCTCGATATATGTGAATCTGCACTGTAATCTGGCTCTGTTTGGCCGATGACAAGCAAAGGCCTATATATGCTTACTAGATTGTCATATGGTGAATGGAACGGGCGACTCGGGAACGTGAAACGGAATCGCGTGAGCAAGCACAAACGAACGACGAGACACAGCAGTGTCCGGAGTGCAACTCAGCCAACGTGATCACCGACCAGAGCGAACGAGTCTGTGAGGATTGCGGGCTTGTTCTTGAGGACGACCAAATTGATCACGGCCCGGAGTGGCGGGCGTTCAACTCCTCGGAGCGCGACGAGAAATCACGCGTGGGCGCGCCGACGACGAAGACGATGCACGATAAGGGGCTCACGACCCAGATCGACTGGAAGGACAAGGACGCCTACGGTCGCTCACTTGACGCGAAGAAACGCAACCAGATGCACCGCCTCCGCAAATGGCAGGAGCGCATCCGCACGAAGGACGCGGGCGAACGCAACCTCCAGTTCGCGCTGTCGGAGATCGACCGTATGGCCTCCGCGCTTGGCGTCCCACGGTCGGTGCGGGAGGTCGCATCGGTCATCTATCGGCGCGCGCTCAAGGAGGACCTCATCCGTGGGCGCTCTATTGAGGGCGTCGCGACTGCCTGTCTCTACGCCGCCTGCCGCCAGGAGGGCATCCCGCGAACCCTCGAGGAAGTGACGGAAGTCGCCCGCATCGACCAGAAGGAGATTGGACGGACGTATCGCTATGTCGCCCAGGAACTCTCCCTCGAAATTCAGCCAACCGACCCCAAGGAGTACCTCCCTCGTTTCGCGAGCGACCTCGACCTTTCTGAGGAAACCATCGCGAAGGCCCGCGAAATCATCGACACCTCCGCCGAACAAGGATTACTCTCCGGAAAATCACCATCCGGATTTGCCGCCGCCGCCATCTACGCGGCAAGCCTCCTCTGCAACGAGAAAAAGACCCAGCGCGAAGTCGCCGACATCGCGAACGTCACCGAAGTCACCATCCGCAACCGCTATCAAGAACAGATCGAAGCGATGGGCTTGGGCGTGTAACTCCTATTCGCGTCCACCCGAGAGACGTTCCCTGTGTTCAAGCGCGTCGTGGATCTACTGGCCCAAACCTCGATCAACCTCTAGTCCGTATTGCCCGCGATCGGCAACGCCGAGCAGTTCCTCGATAGCGACTATCGCTCGCTCGACGATAGCCGTCCTGCCTGAGCAATACATCGAACCCCTCACCAAGGCCAACGGCGATTCCGCACTAGCTTCGTTTCCTCTGTGGAACTAGGGACATCCCAACCTAAATGGCGAGTTTACGTCGAAGAGTGGATCGAAACGCTGTGGGAACGGCAGTAGGCAGCCAAGCGAACAAAATATTGTCCCACAGATTATTATGCTGCCTTCCCGTTGTTTGGTATATCATGTCCGAGGAGATGGCCCCGGCCGGTCGAATGATCCCTGATGGAGGGACCGAACACCGCGATGTAAACGATGTCGTGGAAGAAGAATGGATTGAGGAGACGACGCCGTTTGAACGAGTGTACGAAATCATCCGCACTACCTACAACCCTGCGTCCGCCGGCGAGATCGCCGACCGCGCCCGCGTCTCGGCAACCACGGCACGAAAGCACTTGCGAACGCTCGAAAGCGCTGGCGAAGTAACGACCTCCCAAGACGGGCAGACGACGTGTTACCGACGATCGGAAACAGCGATTGTCACCGAACATGCACAGTCGCTGCTCGCGGAACTGTCCCCGGAAGAGATCGCGTCCGGGGTTGCTGATATGAAGGCGCAGATACAGGAATGGCGTGAGGAGTATGGTGTTGATTCACCCGAAGAATTCGCCCGTGAACGAGACGTCGACGACGTCGATAGCGACTACGGTGCCCTCCTCACAGAATGGCAAACGACGCGACGCAACCTCGCACTCGCACAAGCAACACTCGCAATCGGTGAAGCAAGCAATACCGGCCACCTTACTGGCACAGATACCGACGATGAGAGCGATGACGATGCATCCGTCGTCGTATGACCGGCGACGAGACCTCTTCTGGACATTCTCACCCGGTCGAGCAATCCGAGATATTTGGACCGATTGACGCCGGAGCGTTGCGCGAGATTCGAGACCTGATCATGGAGCAGGAACCGCTGGCCGAGACAGCCTCACTAGACGACCCGCTGAATCCACAGACACTCTCGGTCGAGTTGTCTGATGGAGTCGGTGCAGCGTCAACTGCTCGGATCGACATCCGGTGGAGTCTCACCGAAAACTATGCGGTCCACTACACGGACGACCGGAATCAGAACTTCCGGTTCGATTGCCACCCGAAACCGGACGCGCCGAGACGACACTTCCATCCACCACCTGACGCTCCCAGTCGTCCCGTCGAGGAATCCTGTATTGCTGTGTCCGAGACCGGCCTTGTGACACGAGCGATTCTCCAACGATGGCGATACGCCTATACCAACGAGACGTTCGAGGGAATCAACGACGCTGAGAACCCGCCATAGCTCACTCTTAGACGATGGGCGTGTCTTCCTTATCCAACTGGCGGGGGACTCGTGTTTTCGAACGGGTACAACTAGCCCTCACACGATTGGTTCGAGCGATTTCATCGAGAAATCCGACTTCGAGCAATACCGTTCTGCAAGCTCCATCAACGCTCGAGTCCGTCGGATATCGGCGACGTTGTGAGTGATGAGTGGCTCGTAGGCGCCATCCTTCCATGCGGTGACTGCCTCGCTACTGTCGGTGAATGGATCCAGGTCGTTCAATCCGGCGCCGATCAGTTCCTCGTAGACGCCACTCAGTGTGTCTTCACTCGTATTGAAGCGTGTCTCGAAGACATCCATCATGTCGACGTATGGCAACGTGCCAAACGGCCAGTCGAGCCCGTGCGTACAGAGCCGTGTGCGAAGGAACGGGAGGTCGAATCCTCCGTTCCACCGCTCACCGTTGTATGCGACGAGCTTTGCATCTCGTTGGGTGAGTGTCGACGTGACGAACGTCGCTAGTTCGTTCAGGAGTTCCTGTTCGTTGTCATGGAGTGAGAGCTGTACCGGTGTCTGGAGGGCATCGCTGAGCCGATCTGCGAGGCCTGCTTCTGGTGTCGTCCCGGTATGGAGTAATACCCGCGACGAGACCGCTGAATCGAACCCAACTACTGTGAGTTCATCACCGGTCTGAAATCCCGTCGTTTCGATATCGAAGGCAATCGTCGTCAACTCCGTCATTCTACACCTCCAGTGGTACCTTCGGCGGACGATTGCTGCTGTTCGATCACAGTTTCAGAAAGCCGTTGCTCAAGCTCTGATAGGCGTTCCTCGTGGTCGTCGAGGCGGCCCTCCTGTTCGAGATCGATGCTGAGCAGCGCCGGCAGTAGCGGGTTCTGGTGGTTCAACAGGCCGCTCGCGTCGGCGTGCTTGCGGGCGTACTCGAATAGCCGGTCGAAGCGCGGCTGGTCGCGACGCCGCAGTGCCCGCCGGAACTCCGTCCATCGCTCTTCGATGGCCCGCAGCGCATCTCGGTAGGTTGGGTTCGTACGCCCCATCGCTATCGCCCTCCTGTACCGCTCGCCGTCCACGCATCGAGCAAGGGGTCCGCGGTGGCCGACACGGTCTCACCGTCAGCGGTGACGCTCGTCCCGACACCCTCCGGAGTCGGCGTCGACGGCGCCGGCGTCGTCGGTTCCACGCCGACCTGCGTGGCGCGTGCCGCGAGCAGCTGCCGCCAGTACGCGAACGTCGTCTGGTAGTACGCGCCGTCGTCGACGGGATAGACGAGCGTCTCGAAGTCTTTGCCGACGACCCGTGGCCCCATCCGCGTCTGCTCGCACTCCAGGTGGTGGTCGGCGACCGTCGCGACTGACTCGGTGAATTCGTTTCGTTCGTTTCGCGTAACGAGCACCGGGATGTCGTATCCGTCGGCGTAGGTCGCCAACCGGGCGAGGGTGCGGGCCTGGAGGGTTTTCGCGTGGGTTTCGCCGAGGGTATCGTCGGCGCGGTACTGGGCGTCGACGGCCGGCACGACGATGAGGGCGGGGGTGTGGGGCGACGTGTCCTCGTCACGACCTGGTGCCCCTCGACCGGCCACCCCGGCGTCGGTGGTGGACATCTGGATCGACTTGTTCACCGCTGCCGGGAGATCACAGACGGTGCCGTAGTGCTGGTAGGCAGTGAACCCGCGGGCGACGTGGATTCGGTTGAGCAACCGCTGGCTAGGGGCGATCTGGGCGAGTGTCGTCGTCGTCGCGTGGCCGTTTGCGTCGACCCAGAAGGCGGGCCCGTCGTGCAGGAGGAGGTGGTCGAGTACGAGCGACTGCAGGATTGGGACGCCGCGGCCTCCCTCGACGTCGAGCAGCGTGATGCCGTCGCCGAGTGACGGCAACAACATCCCGTCCGTAGCTGGATCGGCCTGGTCAGCGAGGGACCGATTGCGGTCAGCATCCCGTGTCGGTTGGTCTATTGTCAATCGGTTCGATGTTGCGTGTTCTCCCATACTCGACTAGTTGTCTACGTTCCCGATAAGCCGCGGCGTGGCGCTTCCGCGTTTCAGGGAAGGCACGAGACAGGTGGGAAACTTGTTCCCAGTCGTCGAGTTTCTGTGGATAGCTAATGGTTTCCGAGAACGTTTCCAGAACTGAGTTTCCCCGTATTGGAGAGTTAACCAACAAAACGAGTTTTTGCGTATTCTGTTGGTTAATATATTACAGTTTGTTTCGCTGCTCGGCCAGGAACGAAACGAGGCTGTCAACTGCGTCTGCTGGCAGTTCCTCTTGTTGAAAGACGCCCTTGAACGAGTCTTCGAACCCATCCTCTTCGAGTCGGTTCAGGACCATCTCGATCTGTCTATCGAGCTTCTCCGGGTCGCCCCGATGGACGTGTCGCTCGATGCGGTCGAAATCCGCACGCAAGCTAATCACGACGAGGTCACGGGTATCGGCCTTTCGCCCGCTGTGGAGTTTCATCGCGAAGAGCAGGGCTGGTTCCGGGATTCGCCCGTCGAGGTCTTCGGCGACGTCAAGTGATTCGATGGTACTGTGTTCGTGCAGATAGCGGTACGACCACTCTGCGTCCGTCTGTCGACATCCCATCGCATCCACGAGTGCTTCGAACTTGACGGTGTTCGCTCCGACGTCCTTTGTGTACTGAATCATTCGCCCGTTGTACTCGTTCGAGACGTCTTGCTCGAACTGTTTCTCGTATCCGAGGTCACGAAGGAGGATGTCGTAGTCGTCGAGTGCAGTGTCCGGAATCACGGTGTCGATATCGGTCGTGAACCGTGTTTGGAACGCGGATACTGCCCATCCGCCAACGAGAACATACGGCAGTTCGGCATCCTGGACCGCGCGATGCGTATCAATCAGCTCGGATTGTCGCTCGGGAAGACTCATTCCATCTGTTCGTTCGCACTCATGGCACTGTGATGTGCCGCATCGATGTCCCTGTCGTACTCGTCGGCGATGATCTCCAAGGCAGGCTCGTACGCTGGCCGATTCTCCATCATCTGGCTGACGGTCTCGTCCAACGGGATGACGGGGTTACCGTCGACCCACTCAGCGTCGATTTCGCCGGTCTTGGGGAACAACACGTAGTGAACGTTCCCGTCGATATCGCTGGCGTCCGGGCGCTCGTTGATCGTCGTGGCGACGCCAAACTGCTGGAAGAACGCAAGCCACCGTTCGACGTCACGGTCGTGCACGTCGATGAACACCGGATAGTCGTCGTGGCTCCGCGCAATCTGGAAGCCGCCGTGTGTCCAGACGTATGCTGCGTCAATTTCCGTGTACGCGAACTCCATTCCGGCGAAGTGTGGAATGACGTACGCGTCTTCCTGCGAGATGGTGTCGCGGCTGTACAACGCAGCCATCATCTCGGCGTACTGCTGGCGCATCTCGTGATCGACGATCTGGATTCCATTATCGGTATTAGCGATAACATTTGTGTCATCTAACCGCTCAACCCAGTCGTACACCCACGAGTACGAGACGTCGATCTTGCTCGCGATACGGTTGATAGAATCGCCGCGCTGAACTGCTAACACAATTTTCGCAGCTGTGGCATCCATTAACTCGTTCATTATTGAAATTGCGTCTTGCTCACGCTGGCGTTACCCGTTCTAGCTATCTCTAAAGAGATACCAATACATAGAATTTCCGCCTAGGTCGGCTACCTGCGGGATGTGCGTATGCGACCCTCATACGGTCACTGCATCGGTGACGCAGCCGCTGAATCGACGAGTGAGTACTCTCGGTCCCGACTCGTCCCCTCCGCCTCGACGAGATTGTATTGCTCCATTTTCGAGAGGTACGTCCGGACGGTCCGTTTCGTCCGTGGGTCGTCAACCTCCTCTGTGTAGCGTTCGTGAATCTCGCTTGGTCCGACCGGGCCGTGCTCGCGAACGATATCGTAGACTGCCCGCTGATGGGGCGTGAGCGAATCGAGGCTTCGCTGTTTGATCTGGGCACGGGCGTCGTCGGCCGAGTCGCGGAGGATGTCGTCAGTAATTTGTTCCTGATTTTCGCGGTCGGCCGTGCTGGCGGCCGTTCGAAGGATGCCGATTGCGAGGCGGGCGTCGCCGGCGGCCGCATCGGCGATCCGGTAGAGTTGGTCGTCGGTGATGACGTCCTCATCGAGTCCCCACTTTGCCCGCGCACTCAGAATGTCGTACAGCTGCTCGTCGTGGTACTTGTCCATCCGGACGTGCTCGCTGGAGCGCAGCCGGCTCACGAGGCGGTCGTCGACGCGGCTGAACAGCTCCTCTTCCTTGTTCGCGATGCAGATGATCGCGAACTGCGGGAGGCTGTGGAGGTCGTAGATGACGCTGGGGTCTTCGAGCTGGTCGACCTCGTCGAGGATGACGACCGTTCGCGGGCCGTCGTATTGTTGGAGGCGGTCGACGAGTTCGTCGTGGGGCGTCGACTGGCGGTGGATGTCGATGGTCGCGCCGAGATCGTCGAGAATCTGGTAGAGCGTGCGGAACCGGGTGTAGTTGCGCCAGCAATTCACATAGGTACTCTCAATATCTAGCGCTTCCTCACGAAGGCGTTCAGTGACGAATTTCGCGATGCAGGTTTTGCCGGCCCCGCTGGGTCCAGTTACGACAGCCGAATCGGCAGGTTTGCCGTTTGTGATGGGCTCGAGAACGCTGGAAAGATGATTGACCTCGGCGTCGCGATGCTCAATTTCTCGTGGTACGAAGCCGGCACGAAGGACGCGAGCATCGCGGATCATCGTTGCTTGATAGACCGGTTTTCTGGCTAGTACTAAAAACGTGATTGGGTTGTTTCCGGAGACGACTCAATTGGCCCTCTCTGACCTGTGGTAATTCCCGCGCAGTATCGTGGTTCGGTTTGTGGAAGACCCAGGTTTCCGGGAATTTCCGTAATTCGTTCATGAGCAGAGCGTGTGAAGTCCGAATTATCCAGTCAGCGACATTCACTCCAGCTAAACTAACCGATATTAGAGGTCGAGGTTGCCCTCCTCGTGATCAGGTTATCCATATCAACTAAGTGGTGTGGATGGTTCGAGATGAGATATGACTCTCCGCACCGACGGGAGGGGAACTTCCCTACCGTCGCTCGACTCGACATTTTCTCACGACGAGGTGTCGATGGCTCTCACTAGATGCGGACTTCTCGTGGATAGAGCAGAGATACTCGCTCGGCTGTACGCCCAACATCGAGACTGGACGGTCGTCGAACAGAAATGGATTGAAGAACGCTTCGACGAGCGCAGTACGCGTGGAAGTTCGAAGGGAATCTACCGCGCTCTCAGTTCCCGGTTCAAGACCGCTGGTAGCGAACTTCCATCGATCGTCCAACTACCTTCTGTCCTCGACCAGTGTGAGACGATGCGCGACAAAGCGCAAGTACTGTACTTCTACTTGCTGGAGGACGACCCTCTCGTGAAGTACACCGTTCACCGGTACGTCGACCGGATTCAGGAGTCCGGTGTCGACGGTTTGGATTTCGAGCAGGAGACGGTCGAGCGTCTCCTGAACGAGTTTCACTACGACGACGGAAGTGAGTTCGACTATGCAGAATCGACGACGCGTCGATGGGGAGAAGGGCTCCGATCGGTGATGCGAGAGATCGGTGTTCTCGACACACAGCAGGCGCTTAAAGGCCAAATCCCCAACCTCGGTATGACGCCTCTGCTCGTTGCGTCAGGTTACTCGTGGGAGGTTCACGGGGACGAATGGCTCTCTCAGCCGACTGGCTGGCTCTACCTATTTCAGTCGGAACAGTACTGGGACTCCTTGGCCGAACGAGTGAGTGACGATCCGAACTGGGAAGCGAGCGGGATTCACGGTGAGCTGAGACTCCAGCCGGTGGACGATACATACGACTGGGCCGAACCGTGGGAGGGAGAAGTATGACTGACGAGAACTGGTTCGCTGCCGATGTTGGGAGCGATTTCGAGGAGTCCGTCCGTATCGACCGCGAGGATGACGGTCGCGATCACCGACTGGAATCGATTGATACCTACCACGTGACGGAGGAGTCCGAAGACTTCATGTCCGACTTCTTCTCGCGCCTACTCGGCCGTTCCGAGGATATGCGGTCGGGCGCGAACTACTGGCTCTACGGGTACTATGGGAGCGGGAAGAGCCACCTCCTCAGCGTGCTTCGCGGCTTGCTGGATAGCGAATGGCTTCGAGAGCGCGAGGATGTCTGGGAACAGCTAACCGATGGTCGTGAGCTGGAGACACTCGAGTCCACGTGGTCATCGATACACGATGAGTACGAGGTCATCCCGATCTCGGTGAACCTCCTGAAGCATCAGGGCCAGAAGAAACTGAGCTTCAGCGAGATTGTCCTCCGCAGTGCTCACACGTCGGCACGGCTCACCGGTGCCGATGGGGGGCTCTCGTCGCAGCTCGACGTCGCATTCTTCGAGGACTGGTACCGGACGACCGACGCGTGGGATGACCGGACGACCAACACCCAAACAGCACTTCGGAGTACGGTTAATACCCCCGAGAAATACGATTGGGAAGACGTTCAGCAGTACAACGCTCTCGCGGACGCCGTTCTTCCCACGCTCTTCGAGCAGGAGACCGGCACGGTGGATGGTTTGGACGACCTGATGCCGTCGGATCTCGACCCACAAGCGATGGTCGAGCGTCTCGAACAGTTGCGGAGTGATCGCGAAGAGGAGCTCGGCCGTCCAGTCAAACTCGTACTACTGCTCGACGAGGTCAGCCTCTTCATCGGGACGGACTTCGACCGCCTCACCGAGCTGCAGACCCTCGCGGAGAGCGTCGATGAGACCGGTGACGGCGACATCCAACTGGTGGCGACGGCACAGGCCAAAATCGAGGACGTCCAGCCGCAGTTCGCGGCTCGTGGTGCCGACTTCAGCATCGTCAAGGATCGGTTTCCGCACCGGTTTGGCCTTCCGAGTCGACACGTCGGCGAAATATCGACCCAGCGGTTGCTCAAAAAGACGGTGGACGGGAAGGAGGATACGGAACGCGTCCTCGACCGAACCAGCAACGAGCCCGAGACGTTACTCGTGTACTCGGGCATCGAACAGAACACCGAACCACCGCTCGACAACATCGACCGTGAGCGCCTTGTCGAGTTCTATCCGTTCCTTCCGTATCAGCCACCGCTGTTCCTCGAGATCCTCTCGAACCTCCGGCAGGCAGCACACGACCCGGCGAAGTCGATCTTCTCGGGAACTGCACGGGCGATTCTGGCTCTCGTTCACGGACTCCTCCAAGAGTGGATAGAGGCTGGCGAGGAGACCAACGTCATTTCGCTGGTCGACTTCTACGACCTCATCGAACCCGAACTCGATGACATCACGCCACAGGACGTGGGGGTCATTGAGGAGATTGAGGAACAGCACGAAGCAGGCGAACTGGAGGAGATCGACGTGGATGTCGCGAAGGCGGTGTTGCTCCTCCAGCACATTCCGGATACGATTCCGATGTCCGAGCGGAATCTCGCAGTCGCCGTGTTGAGTGACCTCGACGGCCCGACTCAGTTCCAGATGGAGAACCGCGTCGAGGACTCGCTCCAACGGCTTCGAAAGTTCATCCGGCCGACGCACGACGAAACCGGGCCGAAGTACGCGTTCACTCATCCGGAGGAGCGCGAGATCATCGAAGCCTCCGAGGAAAACCTCGACAACCCGGACTGGCAGTCCATCATCGAAGCCGTGGACGGGTATCTCTGGGAGGACATCGTGCGCGACCTCTCACTCCCGACATCGGCTGAGTACCCAGACACCGGCGAGCAGTATCCGGTTCGCTACGAATTCAGTATCGACGGGATCGAACTCGATACAACCGTCGACGCTGAGGACGCCCTCGATGTCGAGGTCGCCGTCGAAGGGATTTCTCCCGCCGCAGCAGACATCAGCTACGACGGCGACCCGCTCGAATGGACGATCGGACAGGACGGACTCGACGATCTCCGTGATAGCCTCATCGAGTGGTGGTCGCTCAGAGATGCCGTCGGAGACCACACGCTCCCACAGTCCGTCGAGCGTGACCTCTCCGACCGCGCAGCTCGCGTCCAGAGCAAACTCGTCGAGGCGCTCAAGAGTGGGACATTCGACGTCAAGGATCGTGGCGATCAGATCGGGGGTATGGTTTCGGGAGTCGAGGAGTATCTCGACGTCAACTACCCCGACGACTTCCACCCCGTAATGCTGCAGGTCGGCGATGAGCACTTACAGGAGCTCCGTGGACTTTCCGCACAAGATCCGCTCCCTACGTGGGCCCAGCAGATCGATGTCGCGACAGAAGACCCCGAAACGCACGAGGGGTCGATCCAGAACAACGTGCGTGCATTCACCGGCCGACAGTTGAAGCAACGCGGCGGGAATCTCGCGATGGCGACGATCCTTGACGGAATCATCGAAAAGAAGCCGATCTACGAGGACGCTCGCCCCGCGCTGTGTGCGATTATCTGGGGCCTCTGCCGGAAGGGAGACTTCCTTCCTATCGACGAGACAGGTAACTCCCTCGAACTCGACGATGTAATCGACCTGAACAAACTGACGACGACGCGTCTGAAGATTGCGAAAGGTGACAGTGTAGGAAAGATCCTCCGCGAGGGAGGATTCATGGACTCGACGGAGACGATTCCGGACGGAATCGTCAGGCTCCAGTCCGCGAACGACACGCTCGCGGGTCGACTCGGTAGTCTCGTAGAAGACGTCAGACTGGTCGCCGAGAGTGACATCCAAACACGCGTCGTTCGCAACCTCCTCGAGTCGTTCGTGGAAGCGCTTGAAGCCGAGCAGCAGAGTGCGATCGACCGACGAGAGGCTGTCAAATCACGTGATACCGACTGGGAGGATGTCGTCGAAGCAACCAACGACGCTCGGGAGTGGTACGACGACGCCGAGGAAGTGTGGAGTTTGCGCCTCCCCGCGCTCACACGAATTGACTCGCAGTTGACTCTTGCCCAGCAGTCGTACGACTGGCTGACCGAAGAGGTCGAAACGGCCAGCCAGACGCTTCGCGAGAGCATCGGCGGTTACGAGGGTGAATGGTGGACACACGATGGCTGGGATCGGTTCAACGACGCTCAAACTACCTCGCCGGCCCTCGACGAGGCGATCGAGACCGCGTGGGACTCGTTCCGAACGGAAACCGGGGTCGATGCGTTCGTCGACGAGTTACAGGAGCATCCGTGGATTCAGCCCGCAAATGAGTTTGAGTCGAACGTTCGGCCGGCCTTCGAGAGCGAATACATCACACCCCTCCGTCGGGCCGCATCGTGGTACGACGATGTCTCGGACGCGGTATCGACGGTGACTGGCGGAACGACCAACACCGAGGCTGATGACTTCATTCGAGCAACGAACACACTGCTCGACAGCGAACCCCTCGCTGTGGTTGCCGGTAGCGACATCGACGAATTACGAGATACGTTCGAGGAGCTACAGGCACTCGTTGGGGATCAGTCTCCCACAGACATCACGGCGATCGGGGTTCTTCCGTCGGATCGCGAATCGCTGGACTCGGAACTGGAACGGCTCGTCGAACGCCATGATCTCAGTATCGAGCGGACTGAGACGGGGGTGATCATCCGATGACGACCAACCGTCCCTTCCACGACTTCACGGAGCGACTCGCACAGTTCGCCGACGGACGACGCGGCATCCGAAACCCGTTCGTAATCGTCCCCGTCCAGCCGAAGTACGAGCACCGGGTTGCCGAACGGCTCACCGAGTGGGCGGCGAACCCGCATCGTACCGAGGAGTTCCCAGATGACGGAACCGTCCAAGTCCTTCGACTGGACGAGCTGTTCGTCGAAACCGATGTCTTCGAACTCGCGGTTGACCTCGGCGAGAACAGCCAACCCGCGACGATCACTGAGACGATGCAAGACCGATTAGCGGAGGAACTCGTCGCAGTTATGGTCGAGAAAATCGATGCACCAGCCCAGCAGCGACACGTCGTTCTCCTCACGCACCTCGGGAGCCTCTACCCGTTCACGCGTGCGTCGGAACTGCTCGACGAACTCGACCGCCGCAACGTCCAGTCTACAATCGGCATTCCGTTCCCCGGAGACATCTATGGTGGCAATCTGAACTTCTTCGGCGAGGAATCACGCAACTACTACCCGGCCCACCAGATCGAAGGCCGAGTTAAGGGGGTGCATCTCCAATGAGCGACATACACATTCACGACATCTTCCAGCAGTCACCGACTCGCGAGCTCGAGGAAGTCCAGAAGGTCAACGCCAGAGCGCAGGCAGAAAACGACGTCCGCGAGTTCTACGAGACCGACAGCGCTCGCGATGTGCTCACCACGCTCGGGAACCTCGTCGACAAGTACCCACACGAAGAACCGCGCTTCCTCTACATCTCCGCGACGTTCGGGTCGGGGAAGACGCACCTCCTGAAACTCATCGGGTTCGCTGCCGACACCGAATCGGAGTTCGCCGACCTCGGAGAAGAGTTGGCAAATCGATGGCCGGGCTTCCAGTCGTTCCGACAGAGCGTCGCCAACTCTCACGTCGACCGCCTGAAACCCGTCTTCCTGAACCTCCTCAACCGGGACGCGTCACAGGAACCGCCACTCCCCTACCTCATTTACGAGGCAATCGGCCGCGAGCTCGGGTATCCCACCGACCCGAATTGGCTGCTCGAGTGGGCGTGGCAGCTCGACATGAACCACGGTGACTGCTGGGAGCGACTACAGGAAGTCGAGCACGACGGACAGACGTTCGAAGATGTGTACGACGAGCGGGCGTCACTGCGGAGCTGGCTCTACGAAGCCGTTCCGACACTCGATGACTCACCGTTCGCGTCTCAGGAGGAGGTCAAGCAGTCGATCGACGACGCCATCGAGGAAGTCGATCCCGACGAGTTCGACCCCGACGAACTCGTCGAGCGCGTCGAAACGGCCCAAGAGTCGCTGAGCACACCAGAGACCGAGACGGAGTTGCTGATCGGACTCGACGAGGTGGCGCTGTTCATCGGCGATGGCCGCCATCGCTACAGAGAGCTCCAAGAGACGATGGAAGCGCTGACGGAGTTGGGTGTCGGGCCCAACCCGCCAGTCATCGGGACTGGACAGTATCCGATCGAGCGTATCCACGGCGAGTTCGACGATACCAAAGTCACGGAGCAACCGTGGTACGGGGCTCAAGAACCGCTGGAGGGCGCCGACACCGAGATAATCGTTCGGAAGCGGTGGCTGCAGAAGGACGCCGAGGGTGGACAGGCCGTCGAGTCCGCTCTCCGGGAGATGCCCGACCTCACGCTCGACGCATACTCCGATATTGCCGGCGCCGACCCGGACGCAGTCGAGTCATACCCATTCCGCGAGTACGATCTCGGGTTGCTCCGGACGGTGATTCAGCAACTGATGCCACGTGGACGCGTGACCGAAGAAGAGTACGTGCAGGGTCGGGCGTTGCTCATCCTCGTCCGCTCGCTGTTCACGCGGTTCGAGTGGGGAGACAAGCAGGTCGGAGCGCTCGTCACGTGGGACGAGCTGTACGACCTGCTGGTCGAAGAGACAACCTACATCCCGCTCTGGGTGCAGGAGATGGTCGAGAACAAGCTCGTCCCCTCGGCTGGCGGCGACGAAGACGCGTTCTCGGTTCGCGTTGCGAAGGCGCTGTACCTGCTGAATCAGGTGCGTTCCGAAGTGCCGTCGACGCCGGCGAACCTCGCCCGGCTGATGGTCAAGTCGACTGACGAGTCGTTCGACTCCGTCCGAAGCGATGTCGAATCGGCGCTCTCCGACCTCCTCGAGGATCGGAAGGTGCTAACGGAGACGAACGACCGCGGTGACGAGGAGTACCTGCTGGTCTCCGAGGAACAGGAGGACATTCTGACGCGAGCGAAGACCCGTGCACAACAGATCCCGTCGCATCGGCTTTCGGCCAAGTTGGAGAACTCCCTTCGGGAGGGAAGCAACCTTCTGCTCTCTGAGGGCAGTCGACACGAGGTGGATCTCGAGGGGGAGCGCAAAGTCCCACTCCGGTTCGGCTACTCTGTTCTCGACCCTATCGAGCAAGCACCGACGCCGGAGTTTGACGCCGTGCGTGTGCGGCTGGTCGCGGGCCGCGACGAGGAGGTTGGCGATCAGGTTGATGCATGGCAGTCGACGAACGAAGGCCGGGACGGGGGCGAGCACGTCCTCATCGCCGTCGATCTACAGGGATCGACGATCAACCGCCTGCGGGACGTGATGGGCATGCAGGAGGTGCTGTCAGAGGAAACGGAAACGTATCCGGACTTGGAGTCCGACCACCGTGACGAACAGCGGGCGCTCGAATCGGCGATTCGCGAGCAACTCGAGGAAGCGGACGTCTACGTTCGGACGGGTGGGACGAGAGGACGATACGAGGACGTGTTCGAGCAGGTCGTGGAAACGCAAGTCCAGTCTGTGTTCAGTGGGACGCGTTTTGTCCTAACCAACGGAATCACGGAAGTCAAGGACGCCAAGCAGATGGCGAAGTTCTTCCGCGGCGTCGACGACTGGCCGCTTTCGAGCGAGGACGCAGTCACGCTCGGTGTGGATACCGACCGCGCCGAACTCGCCGACGGCTGGTGTCAAGAGTTCCTCGACGAGCACGAGGACACCCAATCGCTTCGTGCTGAGGACTTGCTTGCCCAAACTGTCCAGCGTGGAGGCACGTATTGCGGGACTCCGCAAGAATCGATTTCGGCCCTGCTGATCACACTTGCAACAGCAAACGAAATTGCGCTACGTAGAGACGACGAGTACATTACCGAGCCGAACGAGATCGGCCGAGCAGTCAGAAACAAGACGAATCTGACCGACGTACAGGTTCGCTTCGAGTCACTGGATGGAATCAATCCCGACCAGATTCGGGAAACCGTCGAGACGCTGATCGGTGAGGAGCCGGACGGAACCGATCCCGACGCGTGGCTCTCGGAGTTGGCTAACTGGGTGGACGAGAACAGCGTGCTGGTGAAACGCATCTTGCGAGGCGTCAGCAGAGAGTTCGGTGAAGGCGCTTCGCTGGACGAACTCGAAACGGCTCTCCAGCCCGCACTCGGAGGCGAATCTCTCGAAACAGACGACTTTGCGTCCGACGAGATCGCACAGCAGTCCGAGCGCTTCGCTCGGGCAAGAGGACTCTTCCGGTCGGTTGAGGATGGCGACTCTCTCTGGGAGCAGTTCAGCCAGCGAACGACGGAGATGCAGCGGCTCTACCCCGGTGCGGAAATCACGGGGGAGATGCAAGCGATCGTCGGTGGGGATAAAGTGCCTGATGCCGATCGGCTCCGAGCAACGATTGACGAAGCCGACGCTCACAGACGAACCGTCGTCCGCGAGCAGTACGAACGCATCACGGGAGAGTCGCCATCGGACGAGGAACCCGAGAGCGTAGTCTCCAGTCTCGCGACGTGGCTCTACGCTCACGATGGGAGCAGCAAGGAAACTGCTGACCGCGTCGCCGTCGAATTCGGCGGTGTAACCATCGACGATCTCTATGATCTCTTCGAGACGGCGTGGAACGGTGACTCGTTCTCAGAGGAAGACCTCGTCGACTCGACGGTCGTTCAGCAAGCGAAGCGATACGAACGGGCACGGCGACTCCTCGAAGCATCTGACGGCGAGGCATCGCTCTGGTCTCAACTTCGTGATGCGTCAAGCCGACTCGAGGAAGAGAGTCCGAATCATCCGGTCACAACCGACGTGAGCGAGATGCTCAGTCGATCTCAGCCGCCGAGCGTTGACGACGTAGAGCAACTTCTTGACGAGGCGGAGAACCCCTTCGAACTCTACGAACGACTTGAAGAACTCGCTAGCAAACTTCAGTCCGAGTATCCCGACCACGATCTCACTCAAGAGGTCATCGGTGCAGTAGAGGGATCGAGCACGCCGAGTGAGGAACGCATGAATGAACTGATCGAGGATGCCGAACAGTTACTCAACGGGCAGTTGCGGCGGATTCGGGAGACTATGGATGAACTACCGGATGGCTCTGTGATGGTGATCGAGTCGCTTGACTGACGATCTGGTGTTGCAAAACACCGAATTAATTTATATCCAATTCGCAATTACGCAACACTGGGCCGTAACCACCGTCGAACCGACGTGCCCGTCTAAATTCTCTCCCATCGTCTATTGGCGGCTCCAAAGAATTATCATGCGTCTGTGACTCTATCTCGACAACATGCTTAGAGTCGGGGACAAGGAAGATGTTTCCACGTTAGAAACGGTCTCCCTGAAGGAAGAGGGGTTTCGTGAGGATGACCTCCGCGAGTGGATTATCAATAGTCCCGAGAGCATCCTCGGAGAGGACTTTCGACTTGTTGGACGGGAAGTTTCTGTGAAGCAAATTGGGGATGGCATCGATCTTCTCGCCATTGACCGAGACGCCAACGTTGTCGCCATCGAACTCAAACGAGGCGCATTGAAGCCGAAGGTCGATTTTCAGGGACTAAAGTACGCCGCCTACACCTCGCACTGGGATTACTCCAAGCTCCGCGACCAGTTCGAGAAGTTCAAGTCGACGTCATGGGGTCGGACGCTCTACGAGGAGGAAACCACGTTTACCGAGGTACTCGACGAGTTCTGCAACGAGGACTACACGCTCAATCAGGATCAGCGAATCGTCTTCGTCGGAGAATCCGTCCGCGAGCGGCTGGACATCGTACTCCGGTGGCTCAGCGACAGATCGATCGACATCTCCGTCATCGAGTTCCAGCTCCTGAAGGATGGCGACCGGCTGTATCTCGATGCAGAGCAGACGATCCCGACGCCGGAGCACACCGTGACGGACGTGAGTCCGGACACCTCTGACGAACCGTGGAAGGAAGACGGACAGAGTTGGCACCTCAACGAGCGTTCAAACGAGGAAACAGCCGATCTGCTGGAAGACGTTACAGCCGCACTGCAGGAACTGGAGTTCCTCAATGGGCCGGAGTGGGGGCAGAAGCACTACGTCGCGTTCAACAAGGGACGAAAACGTCGTATCGCGATCCGGACGAAGCGGACGCTGTTCCACATCGACCTGTACGACGTCAATACGGCTTCGCTGGACGCTGCGGAGATTGCGGACGTACTCGGAATCGATGCTGAATCGGTTGCGGTTAAGCAGGATATGCGAGGAAGTGGTCGAAGCGGAGTGAGAATCACCTGTAAGCCGGATCAGGAGATCGATTTCGACGCGCTTGAATCACAGGCTCGGGAGATACTCGACAAGACTACTGAGTGAGAGAGGGCAGCAGACGGCGCAGCTCCACTCTTTTCGAATCTTGACCCAGCACTGGGTCGGCTTTCGCTGTGTCGGCCTTCTGTTCACGGAACATGCTTAGAATGCAGTACTGTGGCAGTTAGAATCCGCGATTATCGGCCAGTTCCAGAGCTTTAATCCCCATAATAAGCATCAGCGCGATAATCGAGAAGAACCCTGCAAGCTCAAAAAGCGCCATCGGGTTCTCTACGAACCACCAGAAGATTGGTTCGAGAAACTCGATCCCGTAGAAGTCCGCGAGTATCTTCGAGATCACGGCTCCGAAGACAGCTATCAACAGCAGATACAGGAAGTATCGAATCTTCCGAGGGCCGGCAAACTCACCAACCATACACCAGATTTGACATTTGGGTATAAATGCTCCGTGGAGGGATACCCCTGTCGGCTCATTTTCGAGTTCTGACCCTACCGCCGTCCCAGAGTATATGGACAATCTTCAAGACACCTCAATGGCTCTGCTTGTAACATCACTGACTCTCGCATGGACGAACAATCTACCCAGCCCCGCAAGGCCCAGCTCGACAAGGAAGAGCGCGAGCATCTTGAGGACGTCGTCACCGAGATGCGCGACCGCGTCGAGGCGAACGTTCGCTACCAGCTTGAGGACGAGTACGACCTTGACGAGAGGCCGGACGACGACGCGTCCCTGAGCGAAGAGCAGGAAGACCTCGTCGAGGCTATCGAACTCGAAGCCGCCGATGGTCACAGTTGGGACGAAGCCCACGAGCAGTACATCACGGGTGTCGGCTACACGATCGTCAATCGGCTGGCAGCGCTCCGCTGTATGGAGGTTCGGGACTTCATCGACGACGAGGTCACGGCTTTTCGCGACGACGGCCTCACGCCGGCTGCCGACCGGCTGGTTACGGAGGAGTTCATGCTCGAGGAGGAGGCCGTCCTCGAAGCCTATCGGAACGCATGTGACGACCTCGCTGAGGAAATCGAGATTCTCTTCGACCGCTCGACCGTCTACAGCCTGATCGACCCCGACGACGACACGTTCGAAGATCTTTGCGGAATGCTCGACAAGGTCTCCGACGAGGTCTGGCGAGGGGACGACGTACTGGGCTGGGTGTACGAGTACTACAACCGTCCTGTCGTCGAAGCGCTCGACGCGAAGAACACGCTCGAACCGGAAGACGTGGGGCCGGCGAACCAGTTCTACACGCCCCACTGGGTCGTCCGGATGCTCACCGACAACTCTCTCGGGAAGCTCTATCTCGAAGCCAAAGGACAGGAGTCGGCAGTACCGGAGCCGGAAGCGCTCAGCCCCGAGGAGCGCAAGGAACGCTTAGTCACGCCGGAGGACAGCCCGACCGTTCCCGAACTCTGTACGTACCTTATCCCAGACGAAGAGGCTGGCGACGCACCTGAGTTCGACCATCCTTCAGAACTGCGAGTCATCGATCCAGCCTGTGGAAGCGGGCACTTCCTCCTCTATGCGTTCGACGTGCTGGAGCGAATTTGGTGGGAAGAAGAAGACGGGCTCGACCGAGCGGAGATCCCCGCGAAAATCCTCAAACACAACCTCTACGGCGTCGACATCGACCTGCGCTCGTGTCAGCTCTCGGCGTTCAATCTGTATCTGAAGGCCCGGACGCGTGCCGAGGAGGAAGACGGCCAGTTCGAGATGCCCAACGTCGACATCGTCTGTGCGGACGCTCGCGTGGCAGAGGTCGAGGAAGGCGCAGAAGTGCTGGACGAGATCACTGGAGAGGGGACTGATCTGCGCGAGGC
The DNA here is from genome assembly GCF_001485535.1 of Halobacterium sp. CBA1132. Lineage (NCBI taxonomy): Archaea > Methanobacteriati > Methanobacteriota > Halobacteria > Halobacteriales > Halobacteriaceae > Halobacterium > Halobacterium sp. CBA1132. Next base: position 150,837 of record NZ_BCMZ01000002.1, on the reverse strand, counting down.
GCTGAGCGAGATCATCGATACGTTCCAGCACACAGAAGCCCTCGGGAGCCTGCTCGACGTAAGTGGGACGCTCGAGGAGGTGTTCGAGAGTGGGCAGACGGGCCTCTCGGATTGGGGTGATGGAACACACCAGTCTCTGAACTCATTCCTGAAAGCACTACGACAGGCAGTTGACGAACGTTCGTCTGATTCGTTTGGCGAACAGAACCTCAGAAGCTTCCTGAATCTATTGGTAGTGCTGAGCCAAGAGTACGATGTGGCGCTGATGAATCCTCCGTATGGCTCGGGAGGACGGATGCCGGATAACGTTCAGGAATATATCCGGGAAAGCGAGAGCTACAAATACACTACTGAATATTACATCAACTTCTTCGAAGCTTGTGATAGGCTGGCGAAGACCGATGGGCGGACAGGTATGCTCGTTCCGTGGTCGTTCATGTTCAACAAGTCCTTCCAAGACTTCCGAGAAGACTTCATCGGGGGACGTGGAGCCTTCGACTTCTTCTCTGAGTTTGGTTACGACATTCTTGACAATGCAACCGTTGGGACAGTAGGAACTGTTGTTAGATCCGAGACCAAAAGCGGCCAATCAGGGACTTTCATTCGATTGCCGGATGTAGAGAAGGGCGAAAAGGAATCGACATTTATTCAGGCATCTTTCGATAGCGAATACAGTGGAATTCAGCGTTTTTACTACCGCGACCTGCGCGAATTCGATACTGTCCCGGGCACACCACTATCATACTGGGTTCCGAAGGAGCTACGCTCCCTCTACGATTCAGCGGTTGTCCTCGATGCAGAAAATGGAGACGTAGATGCGGAAAGTCTTGGTTCAGCTAAGGTAGGCCTTCAGACAGGCAACGATGGCAGGTTTACGCACCGTTTCTGGGAGGACTTCCATTCTTCCGACTGGGTACCCTTTGCTAAGGGAGGTGCTGATTCTTGGCTACTGCCAAGGACTAAACGAACTCTACTTTGGGGCGCAGCAGGACAAGAGGTGAAAAGATACGGGGGATCATACCCACGTAACGAGGATAGCTACTTTACAGAATCTCTGACCTACACGGTCGCGAAGAGAAGTGGCCGCAGATTCGGATACCTCCACGAAGAATCAATCTTCGGTCACAAGGGCTCAGTCCTGATTCCGAAGAGGGCTACTTGGAACGCTCTCTCCTACACCAACAGTCACCTCTTCACCTATCTAATGCTTACACAAACCTCTGAGCGGATGTGGGAGGTCGGATTCGTTTCGAAAGTACCGTGGCGTAATGAGCTTGAGGATATTGACGAACTAGAGAAACTCTCACGGGAAGCTGTTGGTCAGCTCATCTCGAAACGTCAGTACGACTTCGTTTCCCCCTACTACGATGGGCCTGTCTTGCTTGACGTACTCGGTGTGAATGATCCACTATCTCAGTACGATCACCCTCACCGTGAACTTCGGAGTGAGCTTTCGGTCGATAACCCTTCACAAACGGTGTCCACGACAGCCTCCCTCAGGGAGGTCGGCATTGCCGCCGCTAAACACTTGGAGCAGGTCGAACAAGACCTCCAATCCTGCGCCGACGACATCGACGATGCTGTGTTCGAGTGCTTCGGTATTACTGATGAACAGCGCGAAACAATACTTCAAGAGATCGCTCTTAGAACGATCGAGGATCCTCGCGAACAGGAGGACTATGATCCTGATACCGTTACGGAGCCTTCAGAAGACTTCCCCGAGCAGGTCAAAGACCTCCTTCTACACTTCACGCTTCAAGCCATCGACGGCACCGATGACGGCATCATTCCCCTCTCTAAAATCGATGGTAAGGACGATCTCCTAACCAACATCGAGGCCGAGTTCGAACGCGTCTGGGGCGAACACGCAACTGACCGCCTCGCAGAGGTCGACGAGGTGCTTGGAAACCGGAGTGCGAGCGATGAGGCATATCCGAACCTCCGCGCGTGGCTCGAAGATGACCTGTTCGAGTACCACGTCTCGAAGTTCGATCGGACGCCGATCCTCTGGCGCTTCTCGACCGAACGACTCGTCTCCGACCCAGAGGGAGAGGGCTTCGGTTGCCTTGTCGACTACCACCAGTTAGACGCGAGTATCTTCGACCGCCTGCAGAACCAGTACCTCGAGCCGCGACGGACGCACCTCCGGGAACGAAGGGCGGCGGCAAACAGTCGCCGTAACGACGAATCGCTCTCGGCCTCCGAACGCGCCGACGCCGCCGAGGAGTACGAACGGTGCGAGAGCGGCCTCGAACAGCTCAGCGTGTTTGAAGAACAGCTGGGCGAACTTGCCGAATCCAACCCTCGCGAGTGGCCCGAAGAGAATCAGGAGCGCGCCGCCGAGGCAGCCGAACGCGTCGGGGAGTTCCGGGAGCGGACAGCGTCACGGCTTGACACCCTCGAAACGCTCGCCGATCTGGAGGACGTGGATATGGAAGACCTGTTCAGCCCCTCGTTCTACGAGACTGTACAGGAGAACAAAGACGAGTGGATCGACGCGCTCGACGACCTACAGGCTGCCTTCGAGGCCTACGCCGAGGACGGTTCCGAACCCGTCGAGGCTCATCTCTATGACCTCTTCGAGTACTACGACGATCTCGTCGGCTCCTCCCACTACGCGAGCAACGGGATTCTGTTCATGACGTACTACTTCGACCAGTTCGAGGACGCCGGACAGGCGCAGATCGGAGATGCCGGTGTCTCTGAACGTCAGCGGCTTCTCTCGGAACTCGCCGCCGACGTTGACGAGTACACGCAACTGGCCGAGGAGATTTCTGACGATTGCGACGAGGTCGCTGCAGACATCCCCAACGATTGGGAAGATCGGGCGCTCTCAGAGGTGACGACTACCGGCTACCAGCCAGTCCACAAGCACGGCGTCGCGATCAACATCATGCCGCTCGCGGAGAAGGACATCGTCCCGGAGGTCGTCGAGGACAAGGTGCTGTAAGTAGGAACGATGAGCAACGAAGTCGAATTTCCGATCGGGAAAGCGATTCTTTCGATGCTCTTCGGAGCATCGCTATTCCCGATCACCTACCCTGTCTCGTACTTTTTCGGTTACCTCGGCGTACTGAGTTGGGACTCCGTCGTGATGTGGGGATTTCTTGGCCCGATGTTCTTCATCGGCATTCCAGTCGTGCTGTATGATTTCCCCGAGCGGTTTGCGGAGAAGCTGACTGGTTACTGGCTAATTGTAGCTGGCATCGGATGGGTTACACTCATCATTACAATGCAATTTTTCAATTCGGACGTTCCAGAGTCACGCATGAATGTCTACGCTATGGGGGCGACGTTGCTCGTTGTTGTTTCAACTATCTCGATAGCAGCCTACCTTGACTACACCAACGCACCGGTAGAAGAGTATCTCGACGGTCTCCTTACCAACTGACTATGCAAGCTAAACAGACCCTCCCCGACGCCGCGAAAGATACCATCCGTAGCGAGTTTGACCGAGCCGAGTCGTCCGACCCGATCGTTCTCTGGTGGGACGACGGGAACTACCTCGAGGACATCATCGAGCAGGCCTGTAACGAACTCGGCGTTCACCTGAAGGTCGCCGAGGAGACGCCGCTGGAACTTCGTTCCGATCCAGCCGACGGCGAGCAGGTCTGGTACGTCCCACACGTCAAGGAACCCGAAGACGCCGAGGGCGACTACGACTGGTTCCGCGACGTCGAGCACACGGGTGGCGAGGTGGAGATGAGCATCGAAGACCTCACCGTCCACGCGTTCGAGCGCGGGCAACTCGATGCGTGGGAGCTGAAAACCGCGACGCAGGCGGATGATCCCGCAAAGCGCCGCGAGATCGCGCGGATCCTCCACGACCAGCTCACCGGCGGACAGCTCCCGACGCTCGAACAGCTCCGCACGCAGATCGTCACCGGCGGCTACACCGATCCCGTCGCGTTCGTGCTGGAAAACGGCTGGGGAGACATCGACGACAGCCCCGACACTATCGAGCAGATGCAGGACTTGCTGACCAGCGAGGGCGTCGACGCGGTCGCCAGCGAGGACGAACCCGTAGGGATCGTCGCGGCGACGCGTCGATGGGCCGTCGCCGAGTGGCTGATCCACGCCGGCGCCGACGCCGAACGCTTCCCGAGGGAGTTCCGCGCCGAGACGGCTGGCGATCACGACCTCCCCGAGATCAAGTCGCTTCTAAACAACACCACCTCGGCCAGCCTCCTTGCCGACCGTTACCTCGGCGAGGCGATCTGGCCCGACGTCGTCGCGGACGTCGACGACCCGTGGGAACTCGCGGACTGTATCGTCGACGCCGCGCTCGAACGTCGCCTCTGGGAGGAGTGGCACGCGTCCTTCGACGCTGGCGATTACGAGACGTGTCTCGAGCGCGCCGAGGAGCGGCACGACGCTCTGCTCGGGAGCGAGGACTTCCGCGGCACCTACCGCGGAGCCTACGGCCCGGACAGCCCGTGGACGCGGACGTGGGAGCAGGCCGCAGAGATCGCTCGCCTCGCGCACCAGCTCGAAACGTGGGACGAGAACGCCACCGACGACGTCGTCTCGCTGTACGCCGACCCGGACGACGGCACATGGCAGATCGACAACGCGGTGCTCAACCTCGTCGTCGCCGGAGAGCCCGAGACCGACCTTCCCGACGATCATCCCGCGACCGCTGCGCTTGATGACCTCCGGACGCAGCTCCAGTCAGAATACGTCGAGTACCTCGAAGACCTCGGCGACCTCGTCACCGATACCGTCGAAGCTGGCGCTCCGTTCGTCGACGAGGATCACTCCTACCAGTTCTTCACGAAGGAATCAGACGGCCTCGAAAGCGGCCAGACTATTGCGCTGTTCGTCATCGACGCCCTTCGGCTTGACCTCGCTCGTCGCCTCGCGGACGAATTGCGTGACTACGTGTCGACGCTCCCGTCCGATGCTCCCGAGTTCGCCATCGACGAAGATGTCTGGCTCGGAACGCTTCCCTCGGAGACCGAGTTCGGGAAGGCTGCACTCACGCCGGGAGAGATCCAGATGTTCGACGTCTCGCTGGTCGATGGCGAGTTACAGCCGCTGCGAAACAACCGTCGGGTGACGACCAACCGCCGCGAGTCGCTGTTGGGCAGCGACGGCTGGACAGTCACTCGCGAGGAGGAGGACGACGGCTGGCAGTCGACGCGTGTCGCCTACTTCAAGAACGACATCGACGACATCGGCGAGAAGGAACTCAGCGACCTCGAGGCGATGCTGGCGCGACGCGTCGACTCGCTCGCGGAGTTCATCGGCACGAAACTCAAACAGGGCGAGTGGGATCAGGCCTACGTGCTGACCGACCACGGGTTCGTCCTGCTCCCGGACAACGCGTCGCCGGAGAAGATCTCGCGGCCGACGGAAGCCTCCGACTCCGGGCGCCGATGGATCGCCGGGGAGGATGTGGACGAGGATTCGCCCGGCGTGCTACTTGACTCCAGTTCCCGACTGGGGTACCTCGACGCCAACGTCAGCGTCCTTGCGAGCCCACTCAAAAGGTTCAGAAAGCAAGGCCTCGGTGACGCGCGGTTTTACCACGGCGGACTTCTACCACAGGAGTTCGTGCTTGACTTTATCAGCATCACGCAGGGCTAATCTCTCACGAACTTCGCATCTATGTCATCACAGGAAATAGAAGAAGCGACCACCGCTATTCGGAGTTACATCATCGACTTTCTGACGACGCTCGACGATCAGATGGACGAGCCGCGGCTCAGTGAGATCGTCGAGGCAGACGGCACACTTCAGAGCAAGAATCTCGGCCAAACACCCGAGCGGTGTGTCGAAGATGCTCTCATCTGGCCGATTCTGGAGACGCTCGGCTACGAATACACACCAAGACCGTACTATCCCGTCGGTGATAGCGATGAGCAGCCGGATTTCCGTATCGACAATCTCTCTGATACTGTTATCGGAGAGAACAAATCGGTCAACAACTTCGAAACCGCGCAGGGTGACATCGAGGGCTACCTCGACTCACGCCGATACGAGTACGGGCTTTCGACTGACGGATTCCGATGGGGAATGTACGCTGTCGAAACGGGTGAACGCGGTCGAGCAGACCTCGTCACCGTCGTCGAAGAGCAGAATATCGCACCAGCGGTACGGCGGATCGCCCGTAATCAAGGATTAGTCAGTTACACCGAAGAGCTGCAGGAAAACGGCACCGTCGAAGGAGTGTTGGGAGACTTCTACCAGACGTTCAACCACTACGGTATCCGGCGAGCTATCGGCGGACTGACCGAATTTTACGACCTCTACTTGGAGGTGACTACCGGCGGCGGTGAATACAAGCATCTGGATGCTGCTCTGGTTGACGCAATCGAGCAGCCGCCAGACGCCTCAAAGTCGGAGAAACTGGCCTTCGCGACACTACTCGTTGATCGACTCGCCTTCGTGAAACTGCTGGCAGATCGCGGTATCCTCAACCGCGTCGCGCTCCACTCTCAGTGGAGCGAACATAATCAGGGGCTCAATCGATTCCGGGGTAGCTTCTACTCTCAATACCTCCAGCCGTTGTTCTACGATGCGCTTTCGACTCCAAAACAGCAGCGCGACGCCGAACTTCCAGAGATGTTCAGCGACGTACCGTACCTCGGCGGAAGACTGTTCGAGTCGATACTCCCGGCCGAGCGTGCCTTCGACGTTCCAGATTCGGTAATGAAGCTAGTTCTCACGCAATTCATCGAGAACGAGGAACGGACGTTGGTCAACGAAGCCGCCGCGGGTTCCATTCTGGAGACGTACACCGAGGAGTTTGAAAGTCGGGAACTGGCTGGACAGATACCGCAGTACTACGCCGACATCGTAGATGCCTACAGTGCAGAAATCGAATACGTTGAGTCGGAGATCGAACGTACCCTACGGTCGTTCGCCGCAACGGAGGCTCGATAATGCGCGGACTGACAATCTTGAAGACGGCGTGCGGTCTTGACACAGACATCACTCGATGACAAACTCTACCCAGTTCTCTCCGGGGCAGCGGGTGATTCTCAATGGAGCGCCGGCTGAAGTCATCAAAACCCAAACGGTCGGAGAGATCGAGTACCTAAGAGCATACATCGACGGCGAGGGCGCTAAGACGGTCTGTCTCGACGATGTCGAGATTCAACCCCATCGATCTGGAATCGAGGAGCTGTCCAACCACCGAATCGATGATCTTCATCCAGACCACGACGCGGTCTCGGCGCAGTGGTTCGACCTCCACACACAGGCGACGAAACTCAAGCTCGCCCACGAACAGGGGCAACTCCTGAGCATCTCGAACTCGCTCGTTCGACTGGAGCCCTACCAGCTCGAAGCCGTGAATTGGGTGATGCAGAAGCTCCGGCAGCGGGCGCTTATCGGCGACGACGTCGGCCTCGGGAAAACGATAGAGGCCGGACTCATCCTCAAGGAACTCGCCGCCCGGAATCGCGCCGACCGCGTCCTATTCGTCGTTCCCGCTCATCTCCAGAAAAAGTGGATTCGGGATATGGATCGCTTCTTCGACGTCGATCTCACCGTCGCAGACCGGGCATGGGTCGAAGGTGAGCGCCGACGGCTCGGGGAAGAGGCCAACATCTGGAACCAAGACCAGCAACAGCTCGTCACCAGCATGGCGTTCCTGCGACAGGACGAGTTCCAGCCCGCACTCCAGGACGCGTTCTGGGACGTCGTCGTGGTCGACGAGGCACACAAGGCCGCAAAGCGGGGCGACTCGCCCAGCAAGACGGCAAACATGGTTGATACCATCACGGGGAACTCCGACTCGCTGCTGCTTCTCAGCGCGACGCCGCACGACGGGAAGGGCGAAGCATTCCGCTCACTGGTCGAGTATATCGACCCGTTCCTCGTCGGCGAGAACCGGGAACTCTCTCAGGAGACAGTCGACCGCGTAATGATTCGTCGCGGGAAGACCGACATCTACGACGAAGATGGTGAACGCGTCTTCCCAGACCGGGAGGTCAACTCGGTCTCGGTCTCGATGACGCACGACGAGCGGCAGTTCTACCGGGCGGTCACCGACTACGTCAAAAACGTCTACAATCGCTCGGAGAAGCTGAACGAACCCGCGGTCGGGTTCGCGATGGCGCTCATGCAGAAACGGCTGGTGAGCAGCGTCGGCGCGATTCACGCGACACTCCGTCGACGACTGGACGATCTCCTTGACGAGGAGGCGGAAACGGATGGTCTTTCCGAGGAAGCGCGGGCCTACCTCGACGGCGAGGATTTAGACGAGGACGACAAGCAACACGCGGAAGACGAGGTCGCCGGCCTGACTGTCACCAGCACTGACGAACAGCTCCAAGAGGAGATCGATACCCTCCGCGATCTCGTCTCGCTGGCGGAGGATTTGCCGGTCGACTCCAAGGCCCAGAAGGTCAGGCGGTTCATCTCCCAACTCCTCGAGGAGCAACCGAACGAGAAACTCCTGCTATTCACGGAGTACCGAGATACGCTCGACTACCTCCTCGAATTCGTACAGGATGAGCCGTGGGCTGACGAGATTCTCGTGATTCACGGGGACGTGGATAAGGAGGAACGAGCGCGGATCGAAGACGAGTTCAATCACGGCCAGTCGCGGCTCCTGTTCGCGACCGACGCAGCGAGTGAGGGGATCGACCTCCAGCACAGCTGCCACATCATGGCCAACTACGAGCTTCCGTGGAACCCGAATCGGCTCGAGCAGCGGATCGGGCGCATCCACCGCTACGGGCAGGAGGAGGAGGTCAAGGTCTGGAACTTCCTCTTCGACAACACTCGCGAGAGCGAGATCTTCGAAATGCTGCAAACCAAGGTCGAGGAGATTCGCTCCCAACTCGGGAACACGGCAGACGTGCTGGGCATCCTCGACGACATCGACGTGGACTCGCTCATCATGGAGTCCATCGAGAACGACGAACCGCCGAGTGCGACCAAAGAGGAACTGGAGGAGATGATCGAGGAGCGTCAGCGAACGCTCGAGGAGTGGTACGAGCGAAGCCTCGTCGATACGAGCACGTTCGATGCCGAGAGTCGCCGGCAGATTCAGGAGGTCGTCGACGAGTCAGAGGATGTCTACGGGAGCGAGGGCGACATTCGCGAGTTCTTCGAGCGAGCAGTCGAAGCCTTCGGAGGCGAATTCGAGAAGCGCGGCACCAATCTCTATCAGGCTGAGTTGCCGGACGGGATTAATGCGCCCGGCCAAGATTCGACGTTCGGCCCATTCACGTTCGACCGCGACTTCGCGATGGATCACGAGGACATCACCTACCTCGCCCCCGACACGGACGTCCTGCAACGGCTCATGGCACGCGTGTTGGAGGACGAGCGCGGTGAGGTCGGACTCAAACTGCTTCCGTTCGTCGATACGCCGGGTATCACCTACAACTATCGCGTGGCGTTCGAGGACGGCATCGGCGACGTGATTCGCGAGGAGACCATTCCCGTCTTCGTGGATGCTGCGCAAGAGGACGCTCAGCAGGCGCTCGGTGAACGTGTTGTCGAGGGTGACTCGGTAGCAGCAAAGCCCGACGTCGACGACCTTCGGATAGTTCTCGACGCTCAATCCGATTTACGGACCGCTGCCGATCGGTATGTGAGCGTGCGGGTCAACGAGATCAAGAACCATCTTCAGGAGAAGCGCCACGAGGAGACCGATCAAGAGCTGGAGAACCTTGAGGAGTACGCACAGGCGGAACGAGAACGGATCGAGTCCTTCATCGACGAGTACGAGCGTAAAGCCGACGCCGGATCGGATATGGACATCGCGATCAGAGGCCAACAGGAGCGTCTTGAACAGCTCGAAGAGCGAATTGAGACACGTCGCCGTGAATTAGAGCGTCGAGAACAGATCATCTCACTGGCGCCCGAGGTTGAGAACTACTGTTTAACTCTCCCATTATGAGTATGTATAGAGCTTTAGCTAGTGCCGCTTCAAACGCGACGGGATAGATCCCCGCAGTGCAGCGTCTCCAATTTAATTCTGGCAGCCCAGGCTTGACACGCCAATAGAGTCACTTCGGAACTCCATTTACTGACGAAACTGTCTCGCCAAGAATGAAGTGAGATGGACCTTTTGTTGAGTAGTATTCGATGAATAATACGCTTCTAACTGGCTCCCAACATTCACGTTTAGAGCAAGCTGCTTTTGAACGGGCGGACCAGGTGGCTGATGACCTTCTTGGCTCTGTTCTGTATATAACCCGGAACGACGCTCGTCGAAGTTTGGTCGAGGACCGTTGGGCCGCGTCGCACGATCCACTCTGCCTTCGCGCTGAGACGCTTGATACGGTCGTTCGTGAGTGGTACGAGGACCTCCGGGGCCCGGTTCAACCCCTCTCTGGGCAGTTGAATCGCCGGCTTGCGGAGTACGCACTTGACAGAACGACAGCCGAAACAAATGGCGCTCTCGCCGGCGAACCGGCCTCAGCTGCCCTCGCGGATTCGTTCAGCAGCCGCTTCTCACTCTTTGATGACGCCGGCGTTGAGGATGCCGACGCACTGGTGGCGGAGTTCGAGGGCTCAGATCTCGATGACCGTATCGCAACAGCCACCGTCGACGCGTACCGACACTACCGGAATCTCCACGCTGACTACGTCGACGAGTGGGTCTGTACCCGGGGAGAAATGTTCGACGCCGTGGCGACGGCGGAGCAGTCACTATCGGCGTTCTCCCCGGAACTGGATGTCGTCGTCCTCTCCGGGTATCACGAGTTCCGTCCCGTCGAACGCCGCCTCATCGAACGCCTCGTCGACGAACTTCCGATGATCGCACTGCTGCCGCTCCACCAAGATGGCCGAAGCGGAGTCGACGCCGTTGCGGAGGACGCCTTGGAGGTCTATGAAGCACTTGACTTTGAGACAGTAGAACTCGATCCCGTCGACGAGTCAGGGCGGGCCTTCGGAACGATCACCGAGTCGCTCTACCGCCCGGACCCGGACACTGTCCCTGCTCCAGACGACCTCCAGTGGCGTGAACTCCCGACGCCCGAGCGCGAGATCCGCTTCGTCGCTCGCGAGCTCCGAGCCGAGTTGGCCGATGGCCGTGACCCCGACGACCTGGCTGTCGTCGTCCCGGGGACCGAGGCCTATTCGGGGTACGTCGAGGACACGTTCGATACGTTCGACATCCTGCACGTCACGACCGCCGCCTCACAGCTGAACCGGACGTTCACCGGGAGCATCGTACACGATCTCCTGAACCTCGCCGAACCCGAGCCCCGTGCTGAGGACCTCACGTCCCTGTTAGCGAATCCATTGGTCAACGTCGTCGATACCGAACAGGCCAACGCCGTCACGGCAGCTGCTCGCCGGCGCGACACGGTTTCTGTATCACCCCTGCTCGATGATGTCGACGACCAGGCGGCGGCACTGATCGAGGAGCTGCTGGCCACGCTGGAGACGCTCCGAACAGGCGACGTTGAGGACGCAACCGAGACGCTCCGACGACTGTTGGATGACCGATTCGACCTGGAGGGGGCGACGGAGGACTACGCCAGTGGCGCCGAGCAAGCCGTCGAACAGCGAGCTTACGACCTCGTAGACGAGGTTCTCTCCTCGTTCGAGTCGCTGGCGGCGGTCAATAGCGATCTCTCCCCGTTAGCACTGTTCACCCGTGCGTTCGATGGTGTGCCGATCCGGGTTCCGCAGCGCGCTGCCGGCGGCCACGTCGAAGTGATGGGGTTGCTCGACGCTCGGATGCGCTCGTTCGAGAAGGTGTTTCTCGTGGGACTGACGAGCGAGCACTTCCCGGTGACGCCGGAACGCCCGGCCTTCTTCGAGGAGATGACCGACGCCCACCCTCGGTTCGACACCGGCGACGAGCGCCTCCGGGGGCGCTACCTCTTCGCGACGCTCCTCGCGAACGTCGATGAACTCACGATCACCACACCAGAAACGGGCGATGACGAGTCCGCCGTCGTCCGGTCGCCGGTCCTCGACGGACTCCAGCGCGTGACCGGCATCGAACCCCAAGACGGGGTCGACGACCGCGTGGGCTCCCGCGAAGACCTCCAGCGCCACGTCGCTGCAACGGCCGACCGGCGTGCGGCAGTCAGCCGCGCCGGCGACCGAGGGGACCTCTCCCCCGAGCAGACCAAGCGCACGGATCGGGGACTCTACTGTGCGGACAACAGGGGAACGGCTGGCCTCTCCGAACACGACGGCGTGTTAGAACCTGAGACCGTCGCTGAGGTCTATCCTCCGTTGGAACGAGAACCCTACAGCGCGAGTCGGATCGAGCGATACGTCGAGTGTGGGTTCAAGTTCTACGCCGACGAAGTGCTCGGAATCGAGGATCCCGACGACGTCGAGGTCGTCCCTACGCCCCTCGAAACCGGGTCGTACGTTCACGATGTCCTCGAACGGTTCTTCGCGGCTCTACAGGACGAAACCGAAGATGGTGTCGACCTCACCGAGTTCGACCGGAACGACCTGGCGATACACCTTCGTGAGATTGCCGTCGAAGAACTCCGGGATGCTGACTTCGAGTACGACGGCCTGTTTTACGAACGGTGGAAGGCGGAGCTGTTCGCGGGTCTGGGTGACGGCGTGAGCGCTCCGCACGAGGCTGGGAGCAAACCCCACGACGCACCGGAACAGGGGTTGTTCGCTACGTTCCTCGACAACGAGCTCTCGCGGGACGGCGCTGACCGCCCACACTTGTTCGAGGCCCCGTTCGGCGAGGGACTTCCCGACTCGGATGCTGGGCCGTTCACAGTTGAGCGACCGGACGGCTCGACTGTCTCGATTCGGGGATACATCGACCGCGTTGACGTGAGCCAGGGTGGCGAACAACCGACGCTCACGCTCTACGACTACAAAACTGGTCGAGCACCGTATATGACGAAGACGACCGGCGGCACGAAGTTCCAACTCCCCATCTATCTGCTCGCTGCCGCCGAGGTCGTCGACGGTGATCTCTTCGAACAGGGCTCGCTCTCGGCGACGTACTATCAGGTGCGACCGCCAAACGACCTCAAGGTTCCACGCGGCGTCGAATCGAAGTTCGATTCAGAGGTCGAACTTCGACGGTTCCTGAACGATGTTGTTCCGGAATGGTTGGGTCAGATCGACGAGGCGATCGGCAACGGACGGTTCCACACGACGCTTCTGTCGGCCAGCGGAGCGAACTGCCGATACTGTGACTACCGTCGGGCCTGCGATGTCCGCCATCACCGCAAGCGGGAGTTCGTCGACGAGGTTCACAAGGACGACGCAGCGTATGTTCCGCTACGTGTTCGCGACGACGAGGACATCGAGGCGGTGATGAGCGATGACTGAGGACCCCGAGGAGATTCAGCTCACGGAGGAACAGGAGGATGCGCTCGTCCAGGGCCGGAACGTCGCGATCACTGCCGGCGCCGGGACGGGGAAGACGACAACGCTCACCGAGCGGTACGTGACGATACTGGCCGAGAACCCGTCGCTCACGCCGGAGAACATAGTCACGATTACTTTCACGCGAAAGGCTGCTGCCGAACTGACTGAGCGCGTTCGGGAGGAGGTGTACGACAGGCTCGAGGCTGTCGACTCACCAGAGGCCTACCACCGCTGGCGAAACGTTCTCGACGATCTGGAGGACGGCTATGTCCACACCATTCACGCGTTCTGTACCCGGCTCTTGCGAGAACGGGCCGTCGAGGCTCCGGTTCCGCTCGGCTTCGACGTGCTTGACGAAGACGGCGCCGCGACACTCCAACGCGAAGTTGTGACGGAGTTCCTCGAACGCAACCAGGACGATGACGACGTGGAGCTCCTTGCCCAGCTCTGGAGTCGCGACCAGTTGGTCGATACACTCGCTGGATTACTCGATGAACGCCCACAGAGCGAGTCCGTCCTCGAGGCGTGGCGTGACGCCGAGGTCGACGACTACGTCGATATCTGCTGGGAGGTCGTTTGTGATCTCGACGTTGCCGACGCTCGACAGACGCTGTTTGCGGACGGACTCCTTGAGCAGCTACGCACGGTCGCGGGCCGCGTCGACCGTGAGGGCGCTATCGCCGACGAGGACGGCCTTGGGGTCTACCGGACCTTCACCGAGGTCGCGACGACACTCCCTGCCAACCCCGAGGAAAGCGATCCCCGCGACTGTCAGCGGGCAATCCTCGAGCTGTACGAGGCCTGTGAGAAGAAGAACGGCGGCCTGTACAGCAGTTCGGGGTACGTCGTCGGTGACCGGGACGATTGGGGTGAGTACGGTGACGTCTACGACGACCTGAAGGACGCTATCGACGCGGTCATCGCGGCCGTCGAACCGCACGCGGATGCAGTCGAGACGACACCCGGTGAGCTCGAAGCAAACAGCGCCCATTACGCGCTGGCTCTGATGCGGGTCTTCGATGATGTCCTCGCCGCCTACGCCGACGAGAAAGAGCGTCGCGATACGCTCGACTTTCCCGACGTGATCGAGACAACCCTCGAGTTCTTGCGAGCGAACGATGCCGTCACGGAGCGGCTCCGAGAGCAGTTTGCGGCCGTGATGGTCGACGAGTTTCAGGACACGGACCCGCGCCAGTGGGAGCTAGTCAAGCTTCTCACGGGCGTTGACGAGCAGGCGGCGTCGAACGTCTTTCTGGTTGGCGACGAGAAACAGAGTATCTACGGCTTCCGTGGGGCCGACGTGACGACGTTCGGGGCGGCAAGAGCGGAACTCCAGGCCGTTAATGAAGCCCGTGGGGTCGACGATGTCCCGGACAGCGATGCCGAGAGTCCGACCGCGCTCGAACTCTCTGGGAATTTCCGGACGCTGGACGAGCCGTTGTCGTTCCTGAACGAGCTCTTCGAGTACCTGTTCCAGCCGGAGGGTGACAGCCACGAACCCTACGAAGCGCCACCGCAGGAGTTGACCACGCAACGCGACCGTGTCGAGGACATCGAGGGACTGACCGGGAGTGTCGAGTATCTTGCTGTCCCCGACGACGCCGATACGGCAGCGGAGCTCTTCGGCGACGACCATCCGGTCGCCGAAGGTGCGCTGGACCACACCATCGAGGCCGAGGCGCAAGCGCTCGCTGCTCGACTGACCCACCTGTTCGACGATCCGCCGCAAGTCCAAGACCCCGACACGGGTGCTCATCGCGACGCTACGCCGGACGAAACGGCAATCCTCCTCCGCCGGCGAACCCATCTGGATCGGTATCAGCGCGCACTCGAGGAGTACGACATCCCCTACACTGTCGTCGGTGGCGTCGGGTTCTACGATACCCCTGAGGTCCAGGCGCTCACGAACCTGCTTCGAGTACTCGGTGATCCACAGGACGACGTCTCCCTCTACGGGGTGCTTCGGTCGCCGCTGTTCGGATTCGCGGATGATCGCCTCGCACCGGCGGTCGCAGAAGCTGATTCAGTGTGGGACGCGCTCGCCGAGACGGACGATCCACAGCTCGCGGACGCGTTCGACCTCCTCACAACGTGGCGGACTCTCAGCGGCTGTGCGACGCCGTCCGAAGATGGCGTCCTCCCGTGGAACCGCCTGCTGTCCCGAGTGATCGACGACACCGGGTATCTGGCAAGTGTGAGTGCAGATGAACGCGGTCGACAGGCCGTCGCGAACGTCGAGAAGTTCCGCGACCAGGTCCGTACCTGGAGCGAGAACGGTGTTCACACAGCTGCCGGGTTGCTCCACCGGATCGACCGCCAAGCCGAGATCGACCCTCGTGAGGGGGAGGCAGATATTCCCGGTGACGCTGAGGGCGTCCGGATTATGACGATCCATTCCGCGAAGGGACTCGAGTTCCCGATCGTCACCGTCCCCGATCTCGGGAGTGATCTCAACTTCGGTCGGTCCGTCGACGACCATGGCTACGTTCGACTCGTGGATGGAACTGATGACGCGCCGCCGGTCCCGGCGGTCGGCGGGCCGAATCCGGGCGATGCGTTCTCCATCGAGAAGACGGCCGTCCACGAGTACGCCGACCGACGGTCGCGTCCACAGGAGCGGGCAGAGTCAAAACGCCTCCTCTACGTAGCGTGTACACGAACGCGGGATCACCTCCTTCTCTGCGGTACGCACGACATCGACGTCGACGAGTCCGATACAATCGAACTCGGCGAGCCTGCAGCCTTCGACGACGCAGACCGGTGGCGCGACTGGTTACAGCCAGCACTCCTCGACGGAGCACTCCTCGCCGAGGCGGTTCGTGACGGACAGGCCCGTGGTGAGATAGATGGAGCCAGCTATACTGTTCGTAGGCCGCCGCGCCCAGTAGACTGGGACACCGACGACGACGCTGTTGATTCAGCGCCGGAGATCTCGGTTCCTTCACCGCCGTCGTTATCGCCGGCGAAACGGATCGCGGCTACGACCCTCGTGAATGCGGTGGCGGATGCGTCTACGGACGGCCATAGTTACTCTCAACGTGAGGAGTCGGCGGGCCTGAGTCCAACGACGTTTGGGACGGTCGTCCACCGGATCAACGAACTTCGTCCTCCGAGAGACGAGTGGACTACCCTGATTCTCCGTTTGAGTCGGATGGCCGGTGAGGAGCCGACAGAATCAGATCTCCGTGATGCTGTCGATCACGCTGCTGATGCGGTCGAATTTGTGGACCAGGTTGAGGATAATTCCCAGCTTCAAGCGGTCTACGACGAGTATTCTGTTGTCGCTCGCATAGGTGAGTCGCGGATTGTCGGTGATATCGACCGGCTGCTCGTCACGCCAGACGCCTTCCACATTATCGACTACAAGACCAACGACCTCTCAGATTCGACGTCAGCTGAGCTCGCAGAGCACTATCGACCGCAGATGCTCGCGTACGCTCTCGCACTCCTCCAACATGACCGGAATCGTGACGTACGAGCTTCACTCCGGTTTACTGACGAGGGGATAGAGGAACGGTTCAATTGGGTGTCGGATCAGATGCCGGAAATTGAATCTGAACTACGGTTGATGATGGAACTAATCGAATAGCCCATAGTAATATAAAATTGATAGGATTGGCGGGCGCGATCACCGGATCATCGTTAAGTTTGCTACTGAATCCGTTCCAGTGGATGTTCTAACTTCCAGGAATCGTTGAGAACCTCGGTTTTAGTGTCGCAACCTCCCTGGGTGAGCAGGCCGATGTGGTAGAGGTGGTATGTCAACAACCCCACCCTACTTTGCTCACCCTGACGGGTTCGCTCGTGGAGGGTGGGGCTTGTCCATGAACTCGGCCTCAAACCCATCTGGGTGGGCGGTGAAACCGCCACTCAGCGTCACCGTTCCAGACTTCAGGGCAAGCTGACTGTCGCCCGTCCGCCGAGACGACTGTTGGCCTCGACGGACATACCGCATCCCGATGTTCTTCGCCGCGTTGTAGTCTGCATTCGCTTCCGACTCGCACTTCACGCACCGGAAGTCGTTACGCGACAGGCGATTCTCGTCTGCCGTGAACCCACACTCGGCACACCGCTTGGACGTGTACGCAGATCCGACTTGCTTCACCGCGATGCCTTCCGCTTCGGCTTTGTACTCCACTTGCTCGTACAGTTCGCGGAACGCCCACGTGTGCCCCCACGACGCCCCCGTTCGCTCGCGGATGTGCGTCAAGTCCTCGAACGCGATCACGTCGCACTCGAACCGGAATGCTTCGCCCACGATGGCATTCGACGCTCGGTGAAGTACGTCTCGAACGTAGCGAAGTTCGCGGCCACTCGCCTGTTCGAGTGTTCGGTGGGAGCTTCGCGTCCCGGTTTCTTGGAGTCCGGAACGCACTTTCTCGAACTCTCGGAGATTGTGAGAGAGTTCTCGTCCACTAATGAAGTGGGCTGTGCTGGTAACGGCGAGGTTTTCGATACCGAGGTCAACCCCGAGAACCGTTCCGTCCTCGGCGGTGTCTCGTTCGGCGTCGGTCTTGGGTCGTCTGAAACCAATGTGCAAGAAGTAGTCGCTGTCACGGGCAGTGAGAGTGCTTTCCGTGACTCGCCACTCATCCGAGTCAAGGTACTGTCGTTGGTATCCATCGTCGGCATCGGGTAGAGCAAGGCCACACCGAACGCGGTTCTCCGTCGTGGAGAGCGACACTGTATCGTCGTCAAACAGCGTCATAGTCCGGGTGTCGTACTTCACCGTGGGTGCGGTGAAGGTTGGCTTACTGACTTTCTTGCCGTCTGACTGTCGTTCGATACAGCCGGTGATGGCTTGTGCGGCTTGGTGGGTGGCGAGAACCGCGTGCTGACTACCGAGATCGGTGTGTTCGCGCACGTCGTCGTAGGCGAGAGGCTGCACGTCGCTTTTGGCGTTGCAGACATTCCACGCCTTGTCCGTGGCGAGTTGGCAACCACGCTTCCACTCGGAAATAGTGTCTTCGAGGAGGTTGCGTTGCTCGTCTGAGACTTCGAGACGAGTGATTGCCGTCCGACGCACGTAGTCGTCTGCCACAACTTCAATGTGAACCGCTTGCTACTTATAATCTGGTGTTTGTAACCTGTGCGAACGCGCTCCTCCCCTCCCTACTCACTCGCTTCGCTCGTTCCTTGAGGAAGGGGACTCCGCGCTACCCCTCAGTTGAGACGGCGATTCGCCAGCTGAAACACGACTTCCAGGGGCGTTGTGGATCGAGTAAGCGCGCGGTGCGGACGTTCTACTTCGGCGCGGCTCAGATGTTCTACAACTACTGGACAGCACTCAAATACGAACTCCCCTACCACTTCGGTGGCCGGGAGAACTTCCAACTCACTGCGACAGACGTGCTTCACGCGATTCGGGAGGCTGACGTCAAGCGTGCGCGCACTGGCAGCAAAAGGATCATCTGACCGCTCGCGAAGCCCCGGAGAATATATGCTCTTGTCGACGGGAAGATATGTTCGTGGCGAAGAATACGACGTGAGATGCGATATGGAACGCAGCGCTCCGCTACGCGAAGGACTGGGGGGCGTCCGACCTCGACGAGCGCAAGAACAAGCACGGCTTCACCGCCCGCGAGTTAATAGTGGAGCACGACCTCGAGGCTAGCGAGAAGACGGTGACGGATACGCTCTTGTCGATGGCCGACTACGGCTGGCTCAGAAAGACGTCCTCGGGGCGCGGCGGACACCCGACGACGTTCAGCAAATAGCTCGCGAAGCTCGAACGAAGATATCTCCCCGAGGACGTCGCGACCGCCGCGGCGCTGCTCGCCTCCTGGACGTCGACGGCCTCAAGGACCGATGGGCACCGACGTGAACAGACGACCGGCGCCGGACAGCTGTGGTCTACCCACGACCGTGCCGACCGCCGGCTCGAGCGCAACGTCCTAGACATCGTCCACGGTGACGATGGCGTCCAGGAGGGACGCGAGCGCCGGGCAAATCGGATATTTCCCGATTTCACGCGCATAGAGGGGTCTGCATCGTGGTTTCGAGGGCGCGAACCGGGGTGTTCTCGGCGTGAACGCGGATAATCGTCGATCCTTCTCGAGAATGTGGGTCATTCGTCGCGAAGATCGTCGTCGAGAACGTCGCCAGCGCGCTCTTCCAGGTTGGCGGGCTCGCCGAAGAGCTTCCACTTCACCGTCTCGACGAGCCCGGCCAACACGCGTCTTCGAGGCGCTCACATTGAGCGTGCGCGCACCGGTACGAAGAGAATCATCTGACAAACGCGGCGGACAACGTCAGCCCTGGAGTGGAGTGTGCAACAGGCCTCGGTAAAATCAGGGACTACTGCTAAAGACTACTCCCAGACTTCCTCGTATTGGCTGACTTCGAGGAAGTATTCGTCGTCGTCAACGAAGGGCCGGGGGACAAGCCCGTCGTCGAAATCACGGAGATGTCCGAGGTGAAGTGGGAGGTGGCCGTCTGCGGGATCGTCTGAGTGGCTTGTGGCGACGAGGCGACGGTTGACAAGGCGGAGTGTGCTCGTGTCACCGTTGGCTTCTGCACGTTGTTTCCAGGTGGCGATTGCTTGCTGGACCTCGGTGCGCTTTGCTTGTGTGACGTCGTTATGTGGGACGTTGACCCAGGTGTGGCCGTGTTCAGTGACGTAGAGTCGGCCGGGGTTCGGACGGTACTCGTTGTACGCAGCGATGAGTTCAGAGTGGTCGAAGATCGAGGAGAACCGATAGTCGCGCCACTTCCAGATGAGTTGGCCATCATGACTGACCGTCCACCGTTCGCCGTGTTTGAACGGGAACCCTCGCCAGATGTCGATTCCATCAGTAGGCGGGTCTGGGTCGATGTCTACGGAGCCGAAGTCAAGTGCCCCAGTGAGTTTGCCGAGATAGACTGGGATCCAGCCGGTTGAAACGGGGGCTTGGTCGACGTTTGAGTAGTTGCCGGCCTTAATCTTCGTTAAGACCTCTCCTTTAGCGGTGACTCGGAAACTCCCGTACCCATCTGCTTTCCCGGCGGTACTCATGGCCGCCCAGAGGTCAGCTGGTGGGTCAGCGAAGATCGAAAGATCACGCTGCTCCCACTTGAGGACGGCGTCGTCTCCGAAGTCGTCGTCGCTGACGAGACTGTATTTTGACCCGCGGTACGCAGATGGCCACGGTTGACCGGGCGCAACTGAGACCGCTTGACTGTCACTAATCGGGACCTTCGTGGGTGTCTGTTCGAATTGAAGCGTCATTCCGAGTCCTCTGTAAGTTCATCCGTAAAGCGATCGAATGCGTCAGCGTCACCGTCCTCACTGGGGTCTGCGTACAGGACGCCGTGCTCGCCACGTTCATCCGGGGCTGTATTCAGCGCTGAGCCTACATCGTCGTCGTCGGGTGCCGAGTCGGCTTCTGACGAGTGGCCACCGCTGGCTGTGTCTGGGCCATCCGTCGTCGGCGTGGTTTCCGCGGTGAAGTCTCGATCTAAGGTAGTTGCTGGTGCTTCAATCCTCGTCGGCTGCTGTTCCAACGGGTCAACGTCCTGAACATCAAATGGGAGCGGTGAGAGCCCGTCAAGGATGTCGTTGTATTCTTCGCCGGTGAGATCGCGGTATTCAAGGATTGTCCCCAGGACCTCGTGAGTAAGTTGGTTGTCGGTAAACCATTGGTCGAGTGTCGGCTGTTCGATGAGGGTGATTTCGTGGGTTGCCGCTAGGTCGTGGGCGGCATCGGTGAACGACGTGTTGGAGACAATGACGATCGTTGAGGCAGAGCGCCCCGTCGCAGGCGTCGTATTCCCTTCGACGACAGTGTGAACGATGTCCTCGCCTCGGGCGGTCTCTGGTTGAGTGGGGGCAGTTTTGATAGCGACGGTCGTGTGCTGGCGATTCCAGAACAGATCGACGTCGCAATCATCGACTGCCTGTGGCGTCTGGAACGTTCCCTCGTAGCGAGTGAGGGTTGCTCCAAGGATCCGCGCGAAATCATGCGCGCTCAGATACGCCATATCGGAGGCGGACACGATTCGTGCCGACGAATCTCGGAGTGAATCCGTGTCAACCGCTGGTTCCGTCGTCGCTGTATCCTCCGCAAGTTGGGTGCGGACGGTCTCAACGAGGGATGCGATCCGTTCACGGGGTACGTCAAGTTCGTTGGTTGCGAGGACGTCTACGATTAACTCGGTCGTGATCGCGTCGTATTCGCCTGCTCGTCGAATGGATTCGACGATTGAGCCCGGCTGATACCACTGTGGTTGCTGCTGTTGACTCATTTGAACACCCCGCGAAGTCGATCAATAACCCCTACCTTCCGCCGGTGCACGACCTCATGCGTCGATTTATCGATGACGACGATTTGATTGGATCTGAGCAGGTGTTTCCCGTATACGACGATGTACGTGTGATTCGATTCGGCGCGCACCGACCGGAACTCGTCGACGATCTCCTCCGGGATGAAGGCGGTGTTCTCCTCAATCGAACGGCACGTCTCGCAGCGGCCGTGTTTGAGTGAGATCGGCGTGTAGCGCTGTTCACAGAGTTCGCAGGTATCGGCGTGCTCGTCACAGATTGGTTCTCTGCGGATCGGTGCGATGGTGGTGTGGTCGTCACAGAGTTGCTCCATGCCAACCACACAGGTGGCGAGGTGGTCAGCGCACAGCAATTCGGGTGCGTCATCCGTGCGACTCACACAGTGCGAGCAGGAATCGAGGTGGTGCTCACAGAACAGTTCACCACCTTCCGCGCAGGGGACTACGTGGTCGCTACACCGATGCTCGCCACAAGCGGAACAGTTGACGAGGTCTGACTCGCAGACTAACCTGTCGCAGGCGGTACACGCTGTCGTGTGACTGGTAGCGAACGTCTGGTCGCAGTCAGTACACTGAACTGCGTCTGCTTCACAGACGAGTCCCTCGCATCCAGCGCAGTCAAGACGGTGGTCGGCGCAAAATGCCTCCCCACAGTCGTGACACCGGGCGGCGTGTTCGGGACAATAGCCGGTTGCAGCACAACTGGCACAGCTTATCGTATCGTCCGGGCAGGTGATGGCTCCGCAGTCACCACAAGCGGTTGCATGCGATGGACAAACGGCGTTGCCACAAACGTCGCACGTTTCGGCGTCTACCTCACAACACGGTTGCTCGCAGTGTACGCATTCGACAACGTCGTCGACACAGAATGTCTCCTCACAGTGCGTACAGGCACGGTGATGATCTGGACAGACCACTGCGTCACAGGTAGCGCAGGCGTTCCGGTGGGTCGCGCACGTTAGTTCGTCGCAGTAGTCGCAGGGACCGAGGTGGTCAGTACAGTAATTATCCTCGCAGTGCGGGCATTCTGTTGCGTGCGTGGTGCAGAGGGCATCACCACACTCCGTGCAGGTTGTTGTGTGGGTCTGGCAGTGTGGCTCGCCACACGTACTGCACGCGCTGCAGTGGTCCTCGCATGTCCAGCTGCGGCAGTCTGCGCACTGTGTGAGGTCGTCGTAGCAGAACTGCTTATCGCAGTCCCCGCATGAGGTTGTGTGGCTGTTACAGAAGCGCTCGCCACACTCTGCACAGGTCTCGGTGTGAGTCGGGCAGACGATGTCGTCGCAGGCGGGACACGTCGTGGCGTGCTCTGTGCCGATTGTGTCTTCACAGAGATCGCAGACCTCCGTGTGATCTCTGCAGTGCCAGCCGTCACAGTGCGCACACTCGGTGGCGTGGTCAGTACAGATCGTGTCGTCGCAGGTCTCGCACAGGCGACTATGGGAGTCACATACCGGGTTATCGCCGATTGCACAGGCCGTGATGTGGTCGTCGCAAGCGTCGCTCCCGCAGACGTGACACGATTGGACGTTCGTCGTTCGATAGTGGCCGTCACAGTGCGAACAGTAGCTGGCGTGATCGGGACACAGGTCGGCGCCGATATCGAGTCCCAGAACCCGGTCACTGGGGCAGAACGCACCGTCACAGACGGCACACGACCCCAAATGATCGTCACACGTGGGTTCAGCACAGGCATCGCAGTCAGCTACGTGATCAAGGCAGTGTAGCGCACCATCCTCGGTACAGGCGGTGAGGTGGTCGTCACAGTGGAATTGATCATCGGTCCCGCAGTGACCGCCACAGAGCGTACATACTAGCTGGTCATCGGTCCCGCAGTGCATTCGGTGGGTCGCACAGACGCTGCGGTCACAGCTACTGCAGGATTCATGGCAGTCCGGGCACTCAATAGCGCCACAGTACTCACAGGTAGGGAACGCATCGGCGTTCGCACTACAGACAACCACGCCGCAGCCGCCACATTCACGCCGACAGGGCTGACAGATTACGTGGCCGTCGTCGCAGACAACCGGTGACCCGATGTCCTCGAAGGCTTGCCCACAGTCCGAACAGGTGAACGAGCCGAAGGTGTTTGTCGCCGGCGTATACGCGATCGTCGTTTCACCGACGCGGTCTCCATCCCGAACTTTGACCGACAGTTCGCCGACATCGTACGTGAGAATCGTCGTGCCGACGGCGACAACGTCAATATCGACGGCGTGCCGCGATCGCGTCTTCGAGAGCTGTTCCTGTTCTTCTGCACGAAGCGTTTCTTTCTGCTCGGCGACCACAGACTCGAGCTCCTCAAGCTCTTGTTTCGCGTCGCGTTTATTCGAGCGGTACTCCTTTCGAGTCTTATCGTATTGAGCGCTCCGGGCTTTCTGCCGCCACTTCCGGATTTCTTGGCGCTTCTCCTCAAGCTCCTCGTCGAGTTCCTCGCGGCGTTGCTCGTAGAGCTCTCGGATTTCGGCTTCACGCTCGCTTGCTGCCGCATTCGCTTCAGATTCGAGTTCCGTGATGTCCGGCTGCACCCGTTCTTGGAGCGCTTCAACCGCCGTGTCGTAGAGCTGTTCAACCCTCGCTTCCGCGATCTCAGCCTCGTTATTTGGCGGTGATTCAGTATCCGTCGCCAGTGTTTCGAAGTGCGCGACGAATCGATCCGTAAGCGCAGGGAGCTGTGTCCCGCTGTCGACGTCAAGTGTGATGGTTTCGAAACGTTCCCGGTGATAGGATTGCACGCCATCCATCTGAATATGGAAATGGAACGCGACTGCGTCTTCGACGTCAACAGTATCAAATCCGTCTGTCGTGAGCTCAGTATCGAGTGCTTCGAAGATGGCCGGGGTCTGCATCTGGAGGTTCGCTGGCCCAAGGTGTAGGTATCCGACCTGGTCGCCATCGCGTGCTGTCTCCAGCAGGGAGTTGAAGAACGTCGTGCCAGGGCGAACGACGATATCGCCGGATTCAGAGTCTGCATCCTCGGCATCGAAGACAAGCGTTGTCTCCGGTTGCGCTGTTGGAGTGCTCTCCCCCTCGACGCCAGCTGCGATCGCATCAAGCGTATCATTTCCCGTCCCATCAGATGAGTCGGGATTGGTACTCGTGGACCCGGTCGAGAGGCTTGACGGAAGCGTTACTGTCCAGCGGTCCGGCATAGACCGGTCCACAGAGCCACCGTTTTTCTCGATAACAGCTTCGGTGAGTCGCTTGATGCTCACGCGATTCAGGACGCTCGTATCAATCGAGCTCACGAGTCATCACTTCCGAACTCGAAGCTGTCGAAGACGCCTTTGTTGAACTCGCTCATCTTCTGGGCTGCTTCCTTGTTCTCCTCGAGGTCGACAGCCATCTCCTCGAAGTTATTCTCGAGTTCTACGCGGTCGTCGGCGGTACGGACGCGGTCGAAGACTTCTCGTTCGAAGTCAGCGCCGGATTTCTCCATCCGAGACAGGATCTCCCGGAGTCCACCGATCGACTGTGTGAAGAGGTTGATTTTCCCGTAGAGTTTGTCTAAGACGTGTTCTTCGACGGTCCCAGTTAGTGCGAGGTTGAACACGTGGACGTCGCGGTCTTGTCCGATCCGGTCGATACGGCCGATTCGCTGTTCGACCTTCATCGGATTCCAGGGAAGATCGTAGTTCACCATCACGTTACAGAACTGCATGTTCCGCCCTTCACTGATTGAGTCTGTAGCGACGAGGACGCCGCCCTCTGATTCGAAATCAGAGACAATGGCCTCCTTCTCGGTACTCGAACAATCCCCGTTCACCACGTGGACTGGTTGGTCGAGTTTGCGTACGCTTTCAGCGACTTCCTGCTGGGTCTGTCGGAACTGCGTGAACACGACAATGCGCGTCGTTTCGAGTTGATCGTGAATCGTCGTGACGACCTCACGGAGCCGTTGTTGTTTGGTGGTGTCCGCGATTTCATTCGCCGCCTGTTTGATCTCGCGGAGTTGCTCGCGTTCACGCTTCGAGACGGTTGTCGAGCCCTCGCCGTTGAGCCATTTGTTGACCGTCCCGAGGACTGCGCTCGGGCTGCTCACAACTTCCTTCTGGAGGAGCAGGAGCACGAGGTGTTTCGCGTCGTCACTGGAGTAGTTTGATTGGACGTAGTTCGTGACAGTGCCGTACAGTTCCTGTTCGGCGGCCGTGGGATCGAACGTGTTCGTGCGGACTTCCCGGTTCGTGAAATCGATGTCCGTCTCTTCACGCCGGTTCCGAATCATCACGCGATCGAGCTTCCGTTGGAGAGCGTCGGCGTTCTTAATCTGTGTGCCGTCGCCATCGGCCACGTATCGTTCTTCGAATTCACTCGGTGTGCCGAGCAAGCCTGGCCGAATGAGGTTAATAATATTGTAGAGATCGGTGATGTCGTTCTGGATCGGAGTTGCGGTAGCGAAAAAGGCCTCCTCGTATTCGATTTGCTCGATGAGAGAGTACCGGTTTGTGTCCTCGTTGCGGACGTAATGCGCCTCGTCGAGGACGAGCGCGTCCCAGCGGCGACTCAAAACATCCTCAATGTACCGACTGCTTTTCGCAGTGTCGACGCTGGCGACAATTCTGTTGTGGGCGTCGAAGCCTTGGAATTCGTCGTCGTAGTTGCAGACGAAGTCGAGGTCGAACTTCTCGTCAAGTTCTTGTTGCCACTGTGGGGCGAGCTGGGCGGGTGTGAGAACGAGGAAGCTGTCTCGCGTATCCCGTAAGTCGAGTTCTTTGAGCACCATCCCGATTTCGATGGTCTTCCCGAGTCCGACTTCGTCGGCGAACAGTAGTCCACGGCCCATGTTTGTGATTGCGCGGTGGGCGGCGGAGAGCTGGTGGTCGAGGAGTTTGACCTTATCTTTGAGCTCCTCGACGGCGAGCAGTTCCTGTTCGCTTTGCGTGGCTCCGAAGCGGTGGGCTTGGAGCGCTTGAATGTGAGCGGTCGCGTCGGACTGCGTCGAAGCGTCGAGAGAAGGTGGGTCGTCGATTGACCAGTTCGCGGTAACGTCAGATCCGGATTGGTCCCCCGTTGCCATCCTGCTATTCGAGTGTCTTTCGCCCAAGTTATAATTGTCGCTCCCGGACATCTACCCGGATTATATGGTTCCACGACGGAGGCGTCTGAAAGCTGTCAGGCGAAAATCCCAACACACTCTTTATGTCCCATCTCTGAATTGAACATAGACGACAACCGAGGTCCCCAAATGAACGCTACGTCCAGTCCCGGCGACGAGTGGTCGAGCTACTATCGCGGCTACCGCCTGCAGACAAATCCAAACGGCGATGTCTGGTGGCAAGTCTACAATGGGACCGAACGCCTCTACGTCGAACCAACACCCGACGAACTCGTCGAAGACCTCCTCTCTCTCAAACGACTCGGCGGGCGCGTCCGCGTCACAGAGGCTGGTGCAGTCATCACCCGCATCGAGGATGGTGATGACTACGAAGACCTCTACGTCGGGGACCTCTCACTATCAGGGAAACTCATCCCAGAAGATCAGACCGAATTCAGCGTCGACATCCGGCCCGAAGGCCTTTCGTCTGGCGACCTCTGGCCCAGCGTCTACGACGGCTCAAAGTTCTCCTTCAGCGAAGACCGCATCTGGTGGCAACACCCACAAACGCACAAACGCCACCCCGTCAAAACAGAGCTCCCGGACGACGTGATGACGACACTCCAACGCCTCAAACCATCCGGTGGTTCCTTCCGCGTCACCCCCTGGAATGATGTCATCACACTCGTCGAAGACCCCCCCAATCCTGAAGCTACGCGAGAGCAACTCCACAACCTCCCACGAGTAATCAAGAACATCATCGTGCTTCGACGAGAACACGGCGTCGAACGCCTCCCCGTCTATGTCGGGTCGCTCGATACCGTTCCGCTCGAGGTGAGTGAACCGCGGTCTCTCACCGATGCGCTGTCCGCAGACGAGCGCGCACAGCTAGATTCGTGGTCCGGATCACTCGGGCCAACGGAAGAAATTGATCCGGACGAACATCGGATCGACGACGCGACCAAGACCCATACACCGGACGATCCAGAGGACTGGTGACTATTAGTGGGTCGACGCTTTCCGCCACCGCTGTTCGGAGTTGAACGCACGAAGCGGCGCAGCGAAGCCTTCGTTGCACTCGCGATTGATTCGGATGGGGGCTTACCAAAATCACAGTTCGTCGAGCAAGCCCGTGAGCGACTACAGAAACCCGACGAGGAAGGCCGCTATTCAGCCGCCTATATGCGGCGGATCGTCTCGACGTACGTTCAACTCGGTGTCCTCCGCCAACAATCAGACGGAACGATCACCGTCTGGCAATTCGGCCACGATTGGCACGCCGACGAAATCGACTTCAAGACTTTCCTCTGGTATGGGATCAAGCGCGCATGGGTGATCGATGGCGGCTTCCCGGAGGGGATCGATGGCCTTCGAGCGATCCACCGCATTCTGGTGCACAGTGACGGCCCACTCGAGCGCGGAGAAATCGAACAGCACCTCGTCGACGAGCACGAGTACGAGTTCAACGACCAGAAGATCCGTGGCTTCCCAACACTGCTCGCGAACCTCGGGGCCGCACGGCAAACCGATGCTGGATATGTCGCCACGACCCCAACGGACCGATGGCAAGACCGGCTCCGGAACGCTGACTTGCTCCCGACGTTCGAACGATGGCTCAAGCAAGAAGGAGCCAACGTAGACCCGCCTTCGGACACGGTGAAACGAGACCTGGCGAAATACTACATTTACCGGGAATCTGGCGGACATGGCCGGCACCGCCAGCTCTTCGATACGTTCCGACGGGATTACCTCAAGAAGACGGCCTACGAAAACGACGTCTCACAGCCGACGATCCGTCGTGCCGAGAAGTACGTTGAGGCCGAAAACAAGCGTGGACAGCTACGTGACCAGATTCGCGAGCAATTCCCGTCATTCACCGGTGATAGCTTGTCTGGCCTGTCGACGAGCGTCCTTGAGCGAATTGCGGGTGCGGCTGACGAAGCAGAAGCTTATCGGGTGAAATCCTCTGCAGGTGCCGGCCTGTCCCGGGCTGACTTCGAACGCTGGGCCGGCGCGGATCGCCCCAGCTATTCGTTCCCCGACCACTTCGACCTCTATGACTGGCAACAGGAAGCCGCCCAACAGTGGCTCACTCCATCCGACGCGGCTGCAAGCCGTACGCCGGAGCAAGGGATCGCGAGAGTGGTGACTGGCGCTGGGAAAACGGTGATGGCGCTTGAGGTGCTTCGTCGCTGGCTCAACGACCACCCCGAGGGCGTTGTGACGATTCTCGTCCCGACGAAGGTCCTCATGCACCAGTGGTTAGAGGAACTCGTCGAGAAACTGAACGTCCCAGCCGATGACGTCGGCTGGGCTGGCGGCGGTCACAAAGACCGCTTCGAGAACGACCATCGAATTCTCGTCAGCATCGTCAACTCCGCCGTGAAAGACGACTTCCTCGGGGACACGCTCGCCGCTGCGAACGTAGAGGAGCACCTCTTAGTGGCCGACGAATGCCACCGCTATACGGGAGACACCTTCTCGAACGTCTTCGAGTATCCTCGCACAGCGTCGCTCGGCCTTTCCGCAACACCACTGTCCGACCCGGGAGAAGACGACCACTCGGAAAGCGACGAACTCCTCTTGTCTGAACTCGGCGACATCTACTACGAACTCACCTACGACGAGGGAATCGCCCGAAATCTGATCCCCGAATTCAAAGTCCGGTACGTCGGGTTTGATCTAACGGATGCGGAACGGACGACCTACAATCGGCTTAGCGAGAAGGTCAGCGACGCAGTTTCTGACATTGAGATGCGGTACGGGAATCGGATTTACGATCTGAACGGCAGTTTTTCGCAGAAGCTGCAGACGATCGCTAACTCAGTTGATGGGCCAACGCCGGCGGTCTCGGACTTCTTCCGGTACACGCAGGAACGACGCGAATTGGTGGCAGACGCAATCGGCCGGCAAGCGATCTCGTTGTCGCTGCTGCGAGAGACGGTCTCCGAGTCACGGAAAGCAATCGTCTTCCAGGAACGAATCAAGCAACTCGAACGAATGGTCGCGTCAGCAGAATCACGCGGCCGGAACTATCGAACAGGCGACATCTCAACGGAGTACGGAGACCGCCAGCACCTCTACGAAAAATACCCCGGCCTCGAAAAAGCTGACCAAGCGCTAGAAGACCTGTTCTTCGACGCGGACTATCGCCCAGTGATGTATCACTCCGGGCACCGAAGCGACGCCTGGAACGACTTCGCAGTAGAGTGGTTCGACGACGACGGATTCGCCAACGTCATGCTCAGCGTCAAAGCACTGATCGAGGGAGTAGACGTCCCGAATGCCGACGTCGGCATCGTACGCGTGTCATCTGGCAGCGTCCGACAACGCATCCAGACACTCGGCCGCGTCCTTCGTACTGGAGATGACCCCACCAATACCTCCGAGCTATTCGTCCTCTACGCGCGAGATACAGTTGACGAGAAGATATTCAGCGACTACGACTGGGACGAACAACTCTCGACGGCAGACGTCTCACACTTAGTATGGGATCCAGACGGCGACTGGGAAGCCGGCGATTGGGACCCCGACACACCGTTCTGGGACTGCGTCCGCGACCCAACAGACGAAGAACTGCCAGAACCAAACACACGCCGTCCGGTTCCGGATACAGCTGACCTCTCAGTCGGTGACCAGTATCCGGGTCCACGGGATGGCTACCGATTCAGCGTTGACGCCGACGGCCAGCCGTTCGAGAAAACGGCAGACGGCCGCCAGTATATTCGCCACCAGATAGCAGAAGACATCGCCGCAACGGTACACGAACAGAAGGGCGGCGGCACCGTCATCGTCAACGACGCCAATCACGCACTGATGATGAACAACGGCAAAGCAGTATTCCTCGGCATCGTCGACCCCAACGAATTCGAATACACAACCGCCGATGCTGATTCGGTACTTGGTACCGTCGACAACAGCGAACTCGACGAACTCCTCTAATCTTTTCCTTGTGATTCTCCAGTAACTTGTCCAGAGATTCCCTGGAGTTACGCTCCTCAGATAGGAAGTCGATATAGTGGTGAGATGCCACGCTTCGGCGTATCCCTCACCTTTCTGCTTCAGATGTTTGTACTCAACCTTCTCGCGAAGCTCCGCGAAAAACGAGCGAGGGGTGTTTCGAGGTCGCTGGCGGCGCTGGCGACGAGTGGGAGGTTGTCGGTGAATTTATAGTCGTCGTCGTAGTTATCGAAACGCTCCTTGTTCTAGGTGTGGTGGTTAAGGGCGCTAACTGGGAACAGTTGTATGTCTGTGGCTGGTTATTGATTTCAACGGCAGTACTTTGAGCGACGATGAGTGTTACAGGATCTGATTTACGTGGGATGTTGCTGAGGGAGTTTGTGCCGGGGGTGGTGGTGCTGGGTGTGTTCGCGGTGGTTGCGAGAGTTGTTGGGGCGAGGGTGCCGTTTGTGACGCCGCTTGTGCTGGCTGTTGGCCTCGGATTGGCGGTGGGGAATTCTGTGTCACTTCCAGCGCGAGTGCGAGCTGGCGTTCAGACGTATGATTGGTGGCTTGCGGCGGGGATTGTGCTGATGGGTGCTCGCATCTCCTTTGGAACGCTGTTGGACAACGGCGTGGTCTTACTCGGAGTGACGATTGGGGCGGTCGCGGTAACGGTTGTGCTTGTGGAGGTGTTGAGCCGGTTGGTTTTCGATATTCCCGGTGAGCTTGGGTCGTTGTTGGCTGCTGGCGCCGGTATCTGTGGTGTCTCCGCGGTTGTTGGGGTGGCTGGGAGTATCCGCGCTGAGGAGGAGCATATCGCGTATGCGGCTGCGACCGTCCTCCTGTTTGATGTCGTGACACTGTTCGTCTACCCAGCACTCGGCGGGGTGCTTGGGTTGAGCGACCAAGTATTCGGCATCTGGGCTGGGGTGACGATGTTCAGTACGGGCCCGGTGACTGCGGCCGGGTTCACGATGTCGGAAACTGCTGGGGAGTGGGCGACGGTGACGAAACTGACGCGGAATATCTTCCTCGGCGTGCTCGTCGGGGGGTACTCGCTCGTCTACGCTGACGCCGGCAAGTACGATGGGTTCTCGATGCGGGCGCTCTGGGAGTCGTTCCCGAAATTTGTCCTCGGATTTCTGGCGGTGATGGTACTGACCTCGACCTCGTTGGTTTCGGCGCCGATCGTTGAGGGAGTGAGTGCTGTCTACCGGTGGTTGTTCTTGGTTGCGTTTGCGGGGCTTGGACTTAGCATCGATATTGGGGCGTTCCGGAAGACGGGCGTGCAGCCGGTTGCGATTCTGGCAACCACGCTGGTGTTGGTTAGCACTGCGACCTTAGCCCTTCTCAGATTCTTGCTGTGAAGCCGTGCTTGGCAGGGGGTTCTGTGGGGTCGCGGTAGTGACGGGGGCGTTATTGTGGAGTGGCGGCAGCGGGGAATCGTGGTATGGGTGTGGTTGACACCACCTTCATTTGTAATTATTTTAATGGTAGTTGTATGACGTGGGTGCCAGCAATCATCCTCTTTGGTAGCACGATCTTCCCAATCGGCTACTACCTCAGCTCACCCAACCGAACGCAAACCGGACGCACCGGCGCCATCAGCACCCTCATCCCCCTCATCCCCCTCATCGGACTCCTCCTCGGCACCGCACTACTACTCGGGAGTCTCGGACCACTCACCGCAAACCCGCTACGCCTCGCAGTCAGTATCGCCGGTGTCCTCGAAGTGCTGGTCGTCGTTGGGTTCCTCACCCCACGCGTCATCGGCGCCACACTCGGCGAATACATCGCCAACACACCCCTCAATCGAGGCGGCCGGTAAGTACAGACCGACGGGTGGGTTCCGCCAGGAGTGCCGACGCCGAACCCATTCTGAGATGGGCGATTCGATTGGTCGTGCGTAGCGCCTCTCAAACAGCGAGGTGGGACGCGATTTTGTCTTCGTCTTCCAGACTGGCTCGCCCGACTTCGTCGACGATACGGCCACGTTTCATCGCGTAACACCGGTCCGCCATGTCCTGGATTGCACCGAGGTTTTGTTCGACGAAGAGAATCGTCGTCCCAAGATCGTCGTTGAGTTCCCGGAGGTTCTCACTGATCTCCCCCACGATAGACGGCTGGACGCCCTCGCTGTGCTCGTCGAGTAATAGTAAATCCGGATTGCCAACCAACGCTCGCGCGATTGCGAGCATCTGCTGTTGGCCGCCACTCATCGTTCCCGCTTCCTGGGTGGCGCGTTCTTCCAGTATGGGGAAGTACTCGTAGACCTCGTCGTAGAGGTCTCCCTTGCTATCCTCATTGATCGTCTCTCCGACGAGGAGGTTTTCCTCGACAGTCAGGTCCGGGAAGACATCTCGTCCCTGTGGGATGTAGCCGATGCCCCTGCGTGCGCGCTCGTCAGCGGATACTCCGTCGAGATCTTCGTCCCTGTAGCTGACGACGCCGGACCGCGGTTCCAGTAGTCCGATGAGTGTCTTCATCAGCGTGGACTTTCCTGCGCCGTTCTTTCCCATTACGCCGACAATCTCGCCTTCCTCGACGGAGAGATCGACGTCGCGGAGTACGAGCGTCGTATCATAGGCGACGGAGAGGGCCTCACATGAGAGGAGTGTCACGACTACTCACCCTCCAAGTAGATACGGCGAACTTCATCGTCGGCGCGTATCTCCTCGATGGACCCCTCGCGGAAGACCTGTCCTTGATGAAGGACGGTGACCTCGTCGGTGATGTTCGCGACGAAGTCGATGTTGTGCTCGATAACGATGAACGCGATACCGTCGGCGTTCAAGCCGGTGACGAGGTCCGCGACTTCCGACCGCTCCTCGACGGAGAGGCCGGCGACGGGTTCGTCGAGCAACAACAAGTCGGGATCGAGCGCCGCGGCCATTCCAATTTCGAGGCGACCCTGCTGTCCGTGCGAAAGCTCTCCCGCAGGAGTGTCTGCGCGGTCCGCGAGGTCGACGCGTTCGAGAGCGGTCCGAATAGCTGCATCGAGGTCCGTATCGTGGATGCGTTGTACGGACAACCGCATGTTCTCGAAGGCGGTGAGCTCCTCGAAAACCGACGGCACCTGAAACTTCATCCCGATGCCGAGGTCGACCCGACGGTGCGGCCTGAGGTCGGTGATGTCTTCGCCATCGTAGTAAATCGACCCGCTCGTCGCATCATGCCGACCGGTGATGAGTTTCAACAGCGTTGATTTCCCGGCGCCATTCGGGCCGATGAGGCAGCGAAGCTCTCCTTCACCGACGGAGAAGTCGACGTCGTCGATGGCTGTGAATCCACCGAAGCGCTTCGTGAGGTCGTCGGTCTCTAGGAGCGTGTCGGTCTTTGGCCCGGTCGCCGCCACTGCAGGGGGTTCGCGGACACCACCGGGTAGCGATTCGTCAGTCGTCGTATCAGTATCAGTAGTTGTCATTCGGGTGTACTCTCCACGGAGTCGCTGGTCGTCTGGAAGCGGTTCCGCGCGGCGAGAACGACGTTCTTGACGCGTGGGACGACGCCTTCTGGGACGAACAGAATGGCGATCAGTAGGATGACACCGACAACAATCATCGCGTACTGGCTCCCCGAAGCGGAGAGTTGCTGGCGGAACCACTCGAGGCCAACCGTCGCGACGACGGCACCGAGAAGCGAGCGCCGGCCACCGACAGTCACCCAGACGACGGGGATCGACGCGAACGTGATGCCGAAGACGGTCGGACTGATGTAGTTCCCCCAAGACGCGTATAGGACGCCGGAAAGCCCGGCGATTGCGCCACCGAGGCCGAAGACCAGTAGTTTGATGCGGCGGACGTCGTAGCCGAGCATCGCGGTGCGGTCTTCGTCTTCGCGGGCGGCCACCATCGCGTAGCCGAAGCGACCGTTCACGAGCGCGCGCAAACCGAGATAGACGACCAATAGTACGACGAGCGTGAACCAGTAGAACGCCGCGTCGTCGAGTGCAATCGCGGTCCCCCCAACGCCGAACGTGAGGTTCGGAATCGCGGGAATCCCGTTGAAACCGCCGAGCTGGACGGTTCCGATCGTCCACTCGCTCCCCGCGGTTTGCGCCATGAAGGTGTTGAGGACGAGCGTGACGACGAGGGTGAGGATGGTGACATAGACGTTGCGAACATCGCCGTAGAACATGAAGTAGCCGAGGACGAACGCGGCGATAGTTGCTAGGATGACGGCGACGGGCAACGCGAGCATCGTCGTGAGTGCGCTCGATAGATTCAGGCTGATGAGCCCGAACGAGTACCCCGCGACACCGAAGAACGCCACTTGCCCGAAGCTCAAGATGCCGGTATACCCCCACACAACGGAAAGGGAGAGTGCAAGAATCGCGTAGACGAGGTACAGCGCGGCACTGGAGGCTGCGTAGGTACCGAAGCCGATGGGGTACCCGAATAGGCCGACGAGTACGACGGCGAACCCGATCCAGAACGGGCGCGAGTTGCCAATGGTGTTGGGTCCTTCGAAGGGCTCGACAAGCCGGTCGAAGAACGATCCGACCCCCATTTCACTCCCCCTCCAACCGGTCGCGGATGTCGTTTGCGAGTCCGGTCAGCCCGTCTCCGAGGATGCGAATCGCGACGATAGCCGTAAGTAACATCGCGATTTGCCCGAAGAACGTGCCGTAGAGGTTCGTGAACAGGCTGTTGATGACGCCGAGCAGGCCGCCAGAGAGCGTTGTTCCCAGGAGAACGGACGGGCCACCAATAACGACGGAGATGAATGCTTCGACGAGGAAGCTCGACCCCATCCCCGGCACGACGGTGAGCGTCGGCGCGTATAGCGCGCCGGTGAGGCCGGCCAGTCCGGAGCCGACGACGAACGTCGACGTGTACATCCGTTCGGTGTTCACGCCGAGTGCCTGCGCAGTATCGGGGTTCTGAATGGTTGCGCGAGCGCGGATTCCGAACTCCGTGCGGGTGAACACGAGATACAGCCCTAGGAGGACGAGGAGTGCGATGACGGCGAGTAACACCCGATAGGTGGAGTAGGAGTACGGTCCGTACTGGATGTATCCCAGCGGCGTCGACACCTGTGGGATAGAGTTCCCGAACAGAATGCGAGCACCCTGTGTGAGGATGAGACCGAGCGCCCACGTCGCCACCATCGAATCGAGCAACCGGTCGTAGAGATGTTGAACGACGGTCCGTTCGATGACGAATCCCATGACTGCCGTGACAAGAACCCCAAGAGCCATAGCAAGCGGGAGAGGGAGTCCCGCGTTCGCGGTCAACGTTGTTCCGTACGCGCCGACCATAATAAATTCGCCGTGGCCGAGGTTGATGACGCCCATCATGCCGAAGATGACCGCTAGTCCAACTGCTGCGAGGACGATGAACGCGAAGCTGTCCGCGACCTGGAACAACAGGTTCAGCGGATTCATTGCGTGGTATCTGCCTCGTCGTAGTAGTCCGCGGGCGTGTATTGAGTGGTCATTTCGTTCTCCGTGAGGTCGCACCCGACGGTCTCCGAGAGGAACTGTTCGGGAATCTTCCGTTCGTCCTCGACGGTGATGTTGTGTTCCTCGTCACACCGGAACACCCGCATGTTGTGCGTCATGTGGTGAACGGGCCCCTGTAGTGAGATGTCACCCTCCGGCGCCGAGATATCCATGCCATTCTCCAACTCCTCGATAATATCGGCCTGATTTGTCGACCCAACAGCCTCCGCGGCTTGGGCGTACATTTTGATCGAGAAGTAGTTGTTCACTGCCTCCTCGTTGATGTAGTCGGCGTCGGGGAACTTCTCGTAGAAACGCTCCACGAATTCCTGGTTGCGGTCAGTTGGCACTTCCTCCATGTAGTTGAACCCGCCGTAGACGTTTGCCATTGCGGGTGCATCGAGGCGCTTGTGCTGGTACCCTTGGGCCATCACCGTCGACGTACCCATAGGGATATCGAGGCCAGCGGAAGTGCGCTGGCTCCAGAACGACGTGTGGTTCGCACCGACGAGCAGCGCCATCACGAAGTCGGGGTCGGCTTCCTGAATGTTGTTGATAGTGGACCCGAAGTCCGTGACCGACAGTGGAATAAATTCCTCACCAATAACGTTTGCGTCGTTTTCATCGGCGAGGACACGCACCCAGTCTGCGGAGAGCTGACCGAAGTTGTAGTCCGCAGCAATGGTGTAAATGTCCGACCCGAAGTTCTCGACCATGTAGGGGAGGACACTCCCGAGCTGTTGACGGGCCGTCGCACCCATGCAGAACGTGTAGGAGTCACAAACGCCGCCCTCGTACTGGGTTGTGTAGAAGTACAGCTGCTCGTTCTGGTCGATGATCGGACGAATCGTCTCTCTGGTGGCCGACGAGTAACCGGCCCAGAGGGCGTCGACGTTCTCCTCGTTGATTGCTTGCCGAGTGAGCTGCTGGTAGCGTTGGTTGTCGGACTGCGGGTCGGGAGTGAACGTTTCAATCTCGTTTCCGAGAATGCCCCCCTCCTCGTTGAGCTCCTCGATGGCGAGCATACTCGCCTGGTACTTCGGCGTCCCGTTGAGCGCGAAGTTGCCTGACCGGTCCTCGATAATGCCGAGCTTGAGGGTATCCGATCCGGATCCACCGCTCGTGAGACAGCCGCCAAGGGCAGTTGCAGCGACAGTTCCACCGGCTGCGAGGAACGAACGCCGGGATGACGACGCATGGTCGTCCATCAGTTGTTACCTCCGTTAGTAGACCGATTGTAATTCAGTTTGAGAGATAATGCACTGGTAATTGAGCTAATCTGGCCGTAGCGTGGACATCCGTTCATATCTATCGACATGCCCGAACATCGTAGATTGATTGAAAAAGGTTTCCTACTTACGCAATAAAATTGTGAATTAACACTTGAGTATATAAGGTAATTGTCTAACACGTCCCTTCCGGAAACTCCACTAAATTATTCGGAGTGAACATCTGTATCTGTCACAGATGAGGTACGAAGAAGATGAAAACACAGTTCGAAAACGGAAAGTGGGCACCGAAGCTGGACGCTGGAATTGTGGGAGTTAACCGAACAGGGGGATGACACCGCCCAGCAGCGAGCCGGCGAGAGTGACAACGAGGACGCCGGTTAGCGCCTGTGCACCGCCGTAAACGCGAGTATTCAACTCACTCGTTTTCCCGAAGATAGCACCTGCACCAGCTCCCAGCGCGCTCATCGTCACAGTAATCGCGATAGCGTACGTAGTAACGGCGATCAGAACTAGCTCTGCCCCGGTCGAGAATAGCGTCGACGAGAACACGATCATCGACAGCGGTGGAGAGAGCGTGAACAGTGCTCCGACGAAGCCAGTCTTGAGGTAGGCAAGTACAGTGTGGTCATGGCTGTGTGCGCTGTCGCCGTGGCTGTCCTCACTGCGGAATGGAATATGTGCGTGCAAGTGAGTGTGTGTTTCGCCATCGTGCTCGTGAGAGTGGCTGTGCGCGTAGAAGAGCCGCTTAAGGCCGCCGAACGCGAGTACCACCCCGAGAATCCCCAAGAGGACACCGACACCAAGTGTGCCAATCGTGTCGAAGACAGCAGGGAACTCGGTGCGGCCGAGCACCACGTACCCGATGGCGAGCCAGCAGACGACCAGCGCGACGTGGCCGAGACTGAAGCACGCGCCAACGAGCGCGGAGAGTTTCGCGTCGCCGTATCGGCTCGTCAACGACGCAATCCCCGCTACGTGGTCGGGTTCGACGGCGTGCGTAACACCCAATACGCCTGCCGTCGCTACGGCGCTGAACAGTGTTACACTCATCGCCGTCCTTCACTCGATTCAGTCTGTTCCCGGCGAATTAGCTGGTGCATCGCAGCAGTTGTTTACGATAGGTGGTGTAGTCGGTTGGTAACTGGGCAAATATTGTCTCAGGGATTCACTTTTACTCTGGATGACCTAACAGATTCGTGTATGCTTGACAAAATGGCGCAGAAGACACCAATCGAAGGAAGTCTGTCATCGGTGATGCAGTGACCGACGAACTCATCCCCGGCGAAATCCGGTCTGGCGAGGGAACGATAACGCTCAACGAAGGGCGTGACACGACTGAAGTGACGGTCGGTAACACCGGCGACCGTCCCGTACAGGTCGGGTCGCACTTCCACTTCTTCGAAGCGAACGCCGCCCTCGAGTTCGACCGTGAAGCCGCGTACGGCATGCGGCTGAACATCCCGGCTGGCACTGCCGTTCGCTTTGAGCCGGGCGACGAACAGACGGTCGACCTCGTCGCAATCGGCGGGAAGCGGCGTGCACACGGGATGAACGGGCTTGTGAACGGAAGCGTCGATGGCGACCCCAGTGAGGCGCTCCAGCGAGCGCGTGAAGCTGGCTTCCGCGATACGGGCAACGACCCCGATGCGGGGGACGACACATGACTCGTGACATCGACCGGGAGAACTACGCCGAACTGTATGGGCCGACCGAGGGCGACAAGGTCCGACTGGGTGACACTGAGCTATTCGCAAAAGTCGAACAGGACTTTCGGACGCACGGCGACGAAGCTGTCTTCGGTGGCGGGAAGACGCTCCGTGACGGCCTCGGGATGGCGCCCGGCGTCACCCAAAAAGAAGGCGCACTCGACTGGGTCATCACGAACGCAACAGTCATCGACCCCGTCCTCGGCGTCGTCGCTGGTGACATCGGTATCCGGAACGGCGAAATCGTCGGCATCGGCAAAGCCGGGAACCCCGACACGATGGACGGCGTGGACATGGTCGTCGGGCCGTCGACGGACGCGTACCCTGCCGAGGGAAAAATTGCGACCGCCGGTGGACTCGACATCCACATTCACTGGAACTCCGCCCAACTCCACGAACACGCGCTTGCATCGGGTCTGACGACGATGCTCGGCGGTGGTTACGGCGGTGGTGCAGCGACAACTACGACTGGCCCCGAGAACATCAAGC
Organism: Halobacterium sp. CBA1132; assembly: GCF_001485535.1. Taxonomy (NCBI): domain Archaea; kingdom Methanobacteriati; phylum Methanobacteriota; class Halobacteria; order Halobacteriales; family Halobacteriaceae; genus Halobacterium; species Halobacterium sp. CBA1132. The sequence goes on along the minus strand of NZ_BCMZ01000002.1, from coordinate 111,453 downwards.
GGTTCCTCCAGGCAGCCGACGAGTGGCCGGTCAATGTTGGTTTCTACGGTAAGGGGAACGCCTCCGACCCGGAGCCACTACGCGAGCAGGTTGCTGCCGGTGCTTGTGGGCTCAAGCTTCACGAGGACTGGGGGTCGACGCCAGAGGCGATCGACACTGCGCTCGCCGTGGCTGAGGACGAAGACGTGCAGGTCTGCATGCACACAGACACGCTCAATGAGGCGGGCTTCCTCGAAAACACGTTCGAGGCGGTCGACGGCCGGACGATGCACCTCTTCCACATTGAGGGCGCGGGCGGAGGGCACGCTCCCGACATCATGGAGATGGTCGGCGAACCCAACATGCTCCCCTCGTCGACGAACCCCTCGATGCCGTACACCGACAACACGTTCGACGAGCACCTCGACATGGTGATGGTGTGCCATCACTTGAACCCGGACGTTCCCGAGGACGTGGCGTTCGCAGAGTCCCGCGTTCGCTCGGAGACCATCGCCGCCGAGGACGTGCTCCACGACATGGGTGCAATCTCGATGATGACCTCTGACGCCCAAGCGATGGGGCGCGTTGCCGAGGTCATCTCGCGGACGTGGCAGACGGCCTCGAAGATGAAAGCCCAGCGCGGCCCGCTGCCCGAAGACGAGGGGACCGGTGCCGACAACCACCGCATCAAACGCTACCTCGCCAAGTACACCATCAACCCCGCCATCTCGTCGGGTATCGACGAGTACGTCGGCACGCTCGAACCAGGGAAACTCGCGGACATCGTCCTGTGGGACCCCGCGTTCTTCGGCGTGAAACCCGCGATGACGTTCAAGGGCGGATTCCCGGTCCACTCCGAGATGGGGGAGTCCAACGGCTCGCTGATGACCTGCGAACCGATCAAGCAGCGTGAACGCGCCGGGGCGAAAGGCACCGCCAAATACGGGCTCTCGCTGTCGTTCGTCTCACCCGCTGCAGCCGAGGCCGACGTCGGGGAAGCGTACGGTCTCCAGAAAGAGGTCGTGCCCATCGAGGGGACGCGCACGCCCTCGAAGAGCGACATGCTACACAACGACTACTGTCCCGACGACATCGAAGTCGACGCCGAAACGTTCGAGGTGACGGTCGACGGTGAACACGTGACCTGCGAACCGTCCTCAGAACTCCCACTCGCACAGCGGTACATGCTCTAATCGATGAAGCTCACACCCAAAGAGGAGGAACGTCTCACGGTCTTCACTGCCGCAGAGGTCGCACGGCGCCGCAAGGAACGCGGCGTCCTGTTGAACCACCCCGAAACAGTCGCGTACATCAGCGACTGGTGCATCGAGCGCGCCAGGGAGGGACAGTCCGTCGCGGAGATCCGCTCGGCAGCGACGCAGCTACTGGGCCGCGACGACGTGATGGACGGCGTCCCAGAGATGATCGACATGATTCAGGTGGAACCAGTCTTCCCCGACGGCACCAAACTCGTTACCGTTCACGACCCGATTCGTTCCGATAGTGTCGAAGACACGGACGGTGGCGTAGAGGGCGACGCATGAGTTTGACACATCGCGACATCGCAACTGTCGGCATTGGTGGACCTGTCGGGTCTGGGAAGACATCTCTGCTTACAGAGATCGTCCCGCAGCTGCGGGAGGCGGGCTTGGACGTCGGCGTCATTGCGAACGATATTCTCACGCAAGAGGACGCTGAACGCCTCCGCGATCGATTCGACGGTGTCGTTCCCGAGGACTTGGTCGCTGGCGTCGAAACCGGCGCATGCCCGCATACGGGTATCCGCGAGGATCCCTCGATGAACCTCCAGCAGATCGACGCGTTCCTTGACGACCACCCGGAGCTGGACCTCGTTCTCATTGAGAGCGGTGGGGACAATCTCGCCGCGACGTTCAACCCTGAGCTTGCAGATTACTCGCTGTACGTCATTAGCGTCGCTGAGGGCGATGATATCCCCCGGAAGCGCGGCCCTGGTGTCGTCGACTGCGACCTGCTGGTCATCAATAAAACTGACCTCGCTCCACACGTCGATGCCGACCTCGACGTTATGGAGCGCGACGCCCGCGACGTTCGCGACGGGCCGTTCGTCTTCACCGACTGTAAGGCCGAGAAGGGGCTCGATGAAGTTCTCGACCACGTTCGGGACGGGGTGTTGTTCGCCTGATGGCGGCCGACGCCCCACATCCATCGTTCGAGGGGTACGCCGCCGAGGCGGTCCCACAGGCCGCTGTCGGGTCGCCCGGGAAAGACGGCGTCCTGAAATTGTGCTTCGAACAGTCGGCCCGTGGGACCGCGCTCGTCGAGGACTACGCGACAGTTCCGTTCCACATCTCGGGCACGCTCGCTCACGATCCCCACCCGGACGTGGCGACGGTCTTCGTGCAGTCTCCAACTGGTGGCGTCGCGCAAGGAGATCGCCACGATATCGATGTCGCTATCGGATCGAACGCGCTCGCGCACGTCTCAACACAGAGTTCGACGAAAGTCCAGTCGATGCAGCACAACTACGCGGCAGCGAACACGACGCTGACCGTGGGCCCAGGGGGCCACCTCGACTATGTGCCGGAGCCGACCATCCTTCACGCCGACTCGCGCTACCACGTCGACCTCACGCTGGACGTGGCGCGTGACGCGACCGCTATCGTCTCCGACGTGGTCGTCCCCGGTCGGCTCGCGCGCGGCGAACGGTTCGAGTTCGAGCGATACCTGTCACGCGTCCGCGCTGATGGTCCCGACGGATTACTGTTCGAGGATACGACACACCTCACACCTGAAGATACAGCAGCGAAGTCACCCGGTGTGCTCGGAGAGTTCGACGTCTACGGATCGCTATTTGCTATTGCACCTGACCGCGACACCGACACACTGAGCGACACGCTTCATGCAGCGGTCGCTGACTGTCAGGCTCGCGCGGCTGCAACTGCGCTCCCGAACGAGGCCGGCGTCGTCGTTCGTGCACTCGGCAATCGTGCCGAGACGACCCAGGCAGCGCTTCACAGCGCCTGGGATCAGGCCCGAGAAACGCTCGTGGACGCTCCCGCACCATCGGGGAGGAAGTACTGATGCTTGTTGCCGACCAGTACCTCGGCCATCGCGACGACCCCGATGTCGGGACGCGACTCGCCGCGGGGAACCCCCATCGCGTAGTGCTGTCAGACACCGATCGGCGCCGCTCTCGCGTCCGTACCGAGACAGTCGACGGCAGCGATCTCGGCATCGTCGTCTCGCGGGAGCTCGGTGACGGCGACGTACTCGAAACCGAGGATGGCGCTTTGGTCGTTGTGGAGCTGGCGGCTATCGACGCACTTGTCGTCGATTTCAGCGATGCCGACGTTTCCGCGACCGCTGCGCTCGCGTTCGGTCACGCTGCGGGGAATCGACACTGGAATCTCGCCGTGCGGAACGGCGAAGCCCTGTTCCCCGTTCCGGACACCCGGGAACGGATGCTCGACGCGCTCGCCGGTGAACTACCGGATGGCGTGACCACTCGCTTCGAGCGCGTTCCGCCGACAACGTTCGACGACGCGGACGCGCCAGACCACGAACACGGCCACACCCGTGACGACGCTGGACATGCCCATTCTCATGGCGAGGGTAAACATGATCACGACCATGGAGCGCGGACTGCCAAGGGGAACCACAATGAGTGACGACGCGACCTTAGAGGCGTTCCGTCTCGCGGACTCGTTCCTCCCTGTCGGAACGAATTCACTCTCCTATGGGTTAGAGCAGTTCGTCCAAGATGACCGCGTTGAGGATATTGAAGACCTTCGGGTACTGCTCGAGACGTACCTTCGAAACCAGATCGGGACTGCCGATCTGGTCGCACTTCGAGCGGCACATGCTGCTGCACGGAAGGGCAACGTGGAAGACATCTGCAAGGCGGATCATCGTCTTGAAGCTGTGACGCTGGCCGCTGAATTCCGCGCTAGTGCCGAGCAATCTGGCGCCCGGCTTCTTCAACTCCAGCGGGACCTCCGTTCGGACCCATTACTGGACAGCTATGCCGATCAAGTCCATGACGGAGCGGCAGCTGGCTCGTACGCTGTCGTGCTAGGCGCCGTCGCTGGCACTGCTGGAATCCCGGAACGGGAAGCGTGTCTGTTGTGCTGTCATGGATTCGTTACCGGGCTACTCGGGGCCGCTCAGCGCCTGCTCTCTGTCGGTCACACGGACACGCAGCGGACGCTCGATGACCTGCAGCCAGTGATATCTGACGCAGTCTCCACCAGCGACACACTACCCCTGGACGGGATGACATCGTTCGCGCCACTCATTGATTTGCTTTCGGCCGAGCACGAACGTGCCGACCGTCGTTTATTCCTGAGCTAGCCCCTACCGGTTGAGTCAGCTACCCACGGCTGAAGCCGTGGGCTTGTCGGTGGACCTCGACACCGATTTCCTCGGAAAGGACGCGCTCCTCAAAGCACGCGAGACCGGTATCGAGGAGGAAATCGCCCCCGTCACGCTCGATGAATCCGGCACCGTCGTCGATGCAGGTCACCCGGTCCTCGTCGACGACGAAGTCGTTGCCTACACCTGTCGCGCCGACTACGACTACAGCATCAACGCAGGCATCGCGTGCGCGTACCTCCCCACCGAGTACACTGACGTCGGCCAATCCGCCGAAATTGAGTACGGGGGCGGACGGTCGCGTCGTAGCGTCCGCTCTAGCCCGCTCTTCGACTCCTAACGCGACAAAACGATGCGGTAGCGGGGGCACTCGCTCAAGTGGTCGTCTACTGGTACAGCGGGACGACGGCAGACGCGGATGTCGGCCACGTTGGTCCGAGGACAATACTTCATGGGATTGGTCACCGACGGAAAGCCTGCTTCACGGAACTACTCCCGACTGCGGGATTGTTTAACCAACAGAATGGCAATAGTGGCGATGTTGGTTAAAGGTGAGACGGTTCAGTTGAAGTGAACCACTCGGTCAGTACAGACGAACTGGCTGCGGCGTGTGACGAGGTCGGGGACTAGAGTGCGATGTCATAGTTTGGAACGTAGGTTTCCTTGGCGTGGGTGGTTTCTGGTCCTTCGGCGACGAGGCCCGGAGACGAGGTGTTGGTATTGAATCGGTTCGGATTTGGGGTAAGTGAATTTAGGATTTCTGCGAAGGTCGTGCCGTCCCGCCCAGTGATGTGTATGAATCCGCCATATTGGCGTTGGTCGCGTGGAACTGTATCTGGGTCCGGGAAGGCGTCTCGAATACAGGTGACGCGCTCGCGAAGGTATTCTGCAGCCTTGTGCTGGGAGTACTGGCAGTCTCCGTAGTACTGTTCTTGTTGGTGGTCGTCGAAATCTGCCTCGATGTGTTTGACGGACTCGTACCGGACTGCGTCGGCGCTGATGTCCCCCGTGAGGAAGCTGAGATTCACCGTGAAACAGTCCGGATATCGCAGGACCACCAAGCAGAAGATTTGCTCGTCGACCGTGTAGCGTTCCTGGAGTCGATAATAGCACTCGAGGTAGTACGCTGCGAGTGCGCCGATCCAGTCGTCACGCTCACCGTCGAGGTACGCGGTTGCGACATCGTAGTAGTCTTCGCCCGCAATCTGTTGTAAGCGATGTTTGAAGCTCTGTCTCATGTCAGCCAGTTCGTCCTCGTATACCTCTGTTAACGGGACATCTGGGTCATCAAGCAGCGTGCTCTTCCGATCGCCAGCAGCTGCAATTCTCTCCATGTTCTCGTGGAGAGACCGTTCTGCTTGCACGTCTGGCAGTGGAATTCGAACTGCCTGTCGGTGCAGGAGCTTCATCCCGGTATCCAGACGGTCACTCCAGTCACGCATAGTTCAGTATCTGACAACACTATGTATCACGAGATATTGAACTCGGCGGTGGCGTTGGTATTTTCGCAGCCACATCGAGCGGTTGATTTACAACTCCTTCACCATCACAGTGTCCGCAGGTTATCTAAGCCTATTGAGTTGAATCAAACTTAACCAACAATCTGAGCGGAGCTTCCTCTATTGTTGGTTAACTTTCTGTGATTGACTAACAGCTCAGCTCTCCCAACCACTTACCCGTCTGGCGTAGCAACCGACAATCATCCCTAGATGGACCTCGGAGAATCGCTGCATCACGAATCAGATGGCGACCAAGAGCTTCCACCGATGCAGTGCGATGCGTGCGAGTTAGCACTTCAGTCTCCAGAGCGGCATACGCTGTCGTTCCTGCTTCTCGACCAGCTTACAGCCCCACTTATCGGCTGTGACGACCATCTCCAGCAGTTCACGTCAATCTGTGGATACACAACAGAGGCATCCGCTGAACTCCTCAACCACCGGCCTGCTGGCGGCGTGAGTTGTCCTAGTTGTGGCCTCGCAGCACATATGCCACACCAGCCGCTCGTTCAGGTTGAAGACGGTGCTGTCGCGATTCTCACTTGTCCGGAGCATCAATCCGAGATCATCAATCGATTCCATACTGGCCTCGACACACAGCAACAGCTGACAGCTCAACTTGACACGGCGGCACACCTCGACATCTCATAGTGAGATTGTTCACTCACCTGCTAGCGTTTCTAGGTCTTCAGAGACACGTCCGCAGAGCTCCGCCGCTGATGCATAGTCCTCGTCATCAAGTGCTAGCAGAAATGCGAGGAGGTCATCACGGAGCGTGGGACTCACGTTATCGACGTTCTCCAAATCAATCGATGCGATTTTCGTGAGCTCATCGATTTGGACGAGCGATGCAGAGTCTTCATCAGCCATACTGTTCAGAACTACCGTCACACTGACCCACGGTAGTCTTTCCGCTATTCTCCCTCCTCTTTAAGCCACATCTCGCAGCTCTTTAGCTGAATCGAGGCGCTAAGCCCCCTTCCTCAGCGAGCCCCGACCGAACGGGAGGCGCGAGCAGGGAGGGGATACAGCGCCGCACAGTTCTCATACACGATTCGGTAGCAGACCCACAGACACACGCAATCAACATGTTTTTGCAGTAGGGTAGCATATTATTGGTTGAACCCAATGGAGTACGGCCTCGACTCGGGAGCGCATTCGACGTATTCCCTGCACTACCACCTGATACTCACCACGAAGTATCGGCGCGGAGTGCTCACCGAGGAGCGAACCCAATTCATTCGCGGGGTCATCAGCGGGTTCACGGACAACTACGGCGTCGAACTGACGAACCTCGACGGCGAGGACGACCACGTCCACATCCTGTTCCGAGCGAAACCCACCACGGACCTCGTGAAGTTCATCAACACGGTCAAGGGCGCGACCGCCCGCCGTATCCGCAACGAGTACGCGGACGAACTGAAGACCGAACTGTGGGGAGACTCGTTCTGGAACGACTCGTACTGCCTCATCTCGACCGGGCAGGTGTCGCTGGATGTGCTGAAACAGTACGTAGAGGACCAACGCGAGTAGAATGTACTACGCCTACAAGTACCGTCTCAAGCCGTCTAATGCCCACCGCGAGGAGTTGGACCGCCACCGCGATATTTGTCGGCAACTGTACAACCACACGCTCTACCGCCTCAACGAGTACCAAGATGAACACGGCGAACTGCCGTCGATGACCACCCTGCGGTCGGAGCTACCCGACCTCAAGAAGTGGTGGGACGGCCTCTCGGACGTGTACTCGAAGGTTCTCCAAACCGTCGTGGAACGCCTCTTCGACAATCTCAAAGGACTCTCCAAACTCAAGGAGAACGGCTACGGCGTCGGGCAACTCAAGTGGAAGCCGCCACGGGAGTTCCGCAGTTTCACGTACAGTCAGTCTGGCTTCAAGCTCGACAAGAAGGGCGGTCAGACTGTCCTGTCACTCTCGAAACTCGCGGACATACCGATACGGCTCCATCGCGCCATCCCCGACGACGCCACCGTGAAACAGGTCACGGTCAAGAAGGAACCGACGGGCGAGTGGTTCGCCACGTTCGGCGTTCAGAAACCGTCGATGACGGTTTCTGCAGCCCATCAGAAGCCGAAGGCTTCTGAGGACGTCGAAATGGACCGTGAACCGCCCGAACCGCCTGAGAATCCCGAGCGGTGCGTCGGCATTGACGTGGGGATACTCACGTACGCCCACGATACCGACGGGACCGCCGTCGGGTCGCTCGACCTCTCCGCCGAACGGGAACGACTGGAACGCGAACAGCGGTCTCTCTCACGGAAAGAACACGGGTCAAACAACTACGAGAAACAACGGCGGCGGGTCGCGGAGTGTCACGCCGATCTCCGACGGAAGCGCCGCGACTTCTTGCACAAGCTCTCGAACTACTACGCTCGGGAGTACGACCTCGTAGCGGTCGAAGACCTGAACGTGAAAGGGATGCTCGAATCACCGTCGAACAGTCGCAACACGGCGTCTGCCGCGTGGCGAACGTTCCTCACGTTACTCGAATACAAGTGCGAACGGGAAGGAACGCACTTCGTCGCCGTGAATCCGAGAGGAACGACCAAGGAGTGCGCGTCGTGCGGCGTCTCGACCGACAAGCCGTTGTGGGTCCGTGAACACTCCTGTCCCGCCTGCGGGTTTGAGGCGGACAGGGACGCGAACGCGGCGTGGAACATCCTTTCTCGCGGCCTCGAAGATGTAGGAGTGGGACACTCCGAACGAACGCCTGTGGAGACTGCGCTCCCTGTGGATACGTCCGTATCTGCAAAGCGCGTCGTGGAAGCAGGAAGCCCTCCCCTCAAGGAGCGAACGGCGTCAGCCGTCAGCGAGTAGGGTAGGGTAGTTCACAACGCCCAATTGCCAGATGCTGTCCTGGGTGAAACGACCCCTAAGTGGGTGTGTGAAGCTCAGTCTCTGAAGGAAACCGTCTTACTCGCGGGAGGGCGAGAACCGTCTGGATGTATCTCGTTACGTTTCGCCTCAATCCAGGGGAGTACGACGAGGAGTTTCACGAGCTAAACGACGCGATACAGGCGGCTGCTGAGGACACAGGCGGCTATCTCGGCAAGCGTACGTGGCATGCTCCAGAGAGTGAGGAGGTTCTCGTCGCGTACTACTGGGAGTCGTTAGACGCGCTTGAGACGTTTGGAGCATATTCAGAACACAAAGAGGCGAAACAGCGGTGGACAGAGTGGTACGATGCCTACGAGGTCACCGTCACGGAAGTCATCGAATCATATGGAAGTGGATTTGGTGACGACGCAGACCCACCTGTGTAGTGTATTACCTGTAATTAGCGACAGCCGCCAGAATCTGATCGCCGGTCGGATTTCAATAAAGCTGATCTCCCCTGTTTTATGGAACCTTTCGAACTTGCTCGAACGGTTCCCTCTTTCTGCTACAGAGTAAGGTTCGTGACTGATATCACTCCTCGAAGGTCATCCCGTAGCCCCACTCTTCGAGGTGCTCCTCGACCTCGTCGAGATGGTCCAGCCCGGCCTTCATCAGCGCCTCCCGGAGGTCAGTGAGCGAGACGTCGTCGTCGAAGCGGTCTTCGAGTTCTCGCTGGGCGTCGCGTTCACCGCTCTTGGTCTCACTCTGTAGGAATAGCGGCACGCGTTCACGACCATCCTGAACGCCATCTCTCCGGAACTTATACGGAATCTGCATCGCCCGCTGCTGTCGCGCTGACTCCGTCGACTCAGAGTCTGTCGTCTCGGACTCGGTCGTGGTCGTGTCGGATGAACTCGATTTCTCGATGTCCGTACTCTCTTCTCCGGATGCGAAGGGGTCCTCGCCAGCTCCTTCTTTCATGCCCGTCATGCGGAGAGCACCTCGTGGTCGAGGTCACCGGGTTCCGGTGGGTTCGGCGCTTCGAGTCCGACTTGCTCCTCCAGGTGGCGGGCAATCCGGTCGAACTGGGCGAGCGTCTCGATTTCGTAGTCGCGTCGGCGGTCCCGGTGGTTGCGGACGTACTCGAACGCCGAACACTGCTGCATCCAACAGCCCTCCATCAGTGACGCCCGCTCGCCAATAACCTCGGGGATCGGGTAGTCGATTTCGTCGAGAATCGTCCGCTGATCGCGCGTATTCTTGAAGCCGACCGGGACCGCCGCAAGCACGCCAACCTCGACGTCGAGCTGATCCTCGAGTCCGGCGACAAGCGATTCGAGACCTTCGACGGCGGCTCGCCCCTTCGCGCTCGGCTCGACGGGGATCACGAGCGAGCGGGTGGCGTGAATCGCGTTGTAGAGGTGTGGGCCTTCGGTCGCGGGCGGGTCACAGATGAGGACGTCGTACTCGTCGGGCACGCCGGCTTCCTGGAGGACGCGCAGCAGTTGCGCGTGCATTCCGAATGCTTCCCCCATCGCTTCGGCTTGGTCTTTCTCGCGCTGGAGGTACTCCGCGAGGTCCGAGAGCATGTTGTGCTCCGGGATGATGTCGACGCCTTCGACGGTCCGTACGAGGTCGTCGAAGTCGCCGCTCGGGCGCCGAATCATGTGGCGGACGATATTGTCGACCGATTCGGTCCGGTCTGTGTCGACACCGAAGAGTCGAGAGAGGTCACCATCCTGCGGGTCGAGTGGGGCGACGAGCGGTTTTAGCCCAGCTCGGGCGTGCGCGACTGCGAGGTTTGCGGCTGTCGTCGTCTTGCCGACCCCGCCTGCCTCGCTGTACGTCGAGTACGCTAACATACTCTCTTCATAGACACCACTCATCTTGAAAGTTCGGTACGTTCATTCATTACTGTAATTCGTTACGTGGTGTAGTGAACATCAATAGTGAACACCACTAGTGAACATTAAAAATGAACGCAACTAATGAATGTATACTGTGGGTGAAACTACTAGTGAGTGGTAATGAATGTACCTGGTTGCAGTTACAAGCGAAGTCGAAGATCCCGTCGGGGTGATCGTACTATCTCACTTCCGGCTCAGTCACTGGTTCGGCGAACGCGACCGACTCTCGCACGTCAGTAATCTCGACGTCTGCCTTATCGCCGGGCTGAGTCCCGGGCACGACAACGACAAACCCTCGTTCGACCTTCGCGATTCCATCGCCCTGGTCGCCTAGTGTATCGATGGTTACTGAGCGGACTTCGCCTTCTTCTACCGGTGGCGTCTCATTCTGGTTCCCACTTCGGTGACGCTCACCGTTTGATGCAGATTGCGCGTTGGTCGTTTCTTCCTGAACGTCGTTCGTTGAGGCAAGCAGCGCCACCCGACAGATGTCCCCTGGTGAAAGCGAGCTGTCCTCGACAAGTTCTTCTGGAATTGAAATCGTGTACTGATCCCCCTGCTTTTCGAGTGTTGTTTCGTGAACCGCCTCGGGGTCAAGCCCCGAGGCTTCCCGTGGGTTAATCGGACACCCCCACGATACCATCGGTCTGATAGCCTCAAACGGTGTCGTGGGTCACGGTCGGGGCGTCCACGGCCCCCGATGCCTGCCGTCGCACCGTCCGCACAGTGGGAAGGCTGTTGAGAGCAGGCACAGTCCAATCCTGATGCTTCTTGATGCCTTTCATGGCGATGTTGACGCTTGCACCACGGTCACTGTGGTCTTGATGCCCACAGTCTCGACATTTGAACCGCTTCTTGTTGCGGTTCGCACGCTCGGCGTGCCCGCACAGCGAACACCGTTGACTCGTCTTGTATGGGTCAATCCAACCAGTCGGGATGCCCTCGAACGACGCCTTGTACGACGTGTAGTATTGCAGAGCGCGGAACGGCAAGTGGTGCAAGCGTCGGTTCATCCGCGTGCCGTAGTCGATACTGTCGCGCATCTCTTTGAGGTCTTCAAAGACGATGCACGCCTTCTCGAACTGCCGGCTCCACTCCACGATGTGACGGCTCACCTTGTGGAGTCGGTCGCGGACGAACCGTTCCTCGCGCCCGTCCAGCGTCTCGTGGATACTGTCTTTCCCCGCGTTCTGCACGCGCTTGCGCATCGTGAAGTAGTGGTGGCGCTCGAACTTGATTTCGGGAAAGTCGATAACCAACGAGTCCTCGACGCCACTCTCGGAGAGTGCGGTGAGAGCCACGTTGTCCTCGTTCACGTCCACGCCGCCGACCGTTCGTGAGTCCTGCTTGTCTCGAACGGTCTGCTCGGTGTTGGTGACATTAACGTGCAATTCGGGGTTGTCGTTGTGGAACAGGGCTTCCGCCGCCCCAATCTTCCACTCGTCGCTTTCGAGTGCGGTTTTGAGAACGTCGAGGTGGGCGTCGTCGCCTTCGAGAACGCCCGTGACGTGCTTGTAGGGTTTCGCGCTGATGCGGAACGCCACGTCACCATCGTCGGTGAGCGACAGGTTGTACCCTTCCTCGTAGTTCGCACGAAGCGGGTACGTTCCGCCCTTGGTGTGGCTGGGTTGGCCGAAGCCGTCGTACTCGTAGTAGTTCTCCATCGCATCGAGCGCCTTCGCAACGACACGCTGTGTCGTGTTCTTCACGAGGTCAGCGTCGTCGGCTACCCTGTCGGGAATGGCATCCCAGTCCACGCCTTCTTTGGCGAGTCGGATGGTTTCGTTGTACGCCCACCGTGCTTCAAGTGTGGCGTCGTACAGCAGGCCCTCGTTATCACTCTGGATGTCGAGTTGGACGTCCAGCGTCTTGACGAGAGCCTGTGCGTCAACCATTCGCTCCAGTACTAGTGTAGTAATGCGATTATCTTGAATGCCAGCCATCCACAGTGAAAGTGGAACACCCACCTGAGCTTACGGCCTTCACCCTCGGGGTCAAGCCCCGAGGCACTCGGCCTGCTCCGCCTGTAGAGAAGGCGTAGTGTATCCGGAATCTCTGCCATTACCGGCTGTACGTGGGGCTGACTAAAGGGAATTTGATTGTCTAGGCGCTCTCCGATCCTTCCCGCCGCCCCAATAATTTGATATAGCAGAATACAATTTATGATAGTTCTATCATCCGCTATTTACCTCTTAGATGGCTTGAGGGTGCCAATATCGGTGAAATTCGTCTATGCATAGATTGGTCGTGATTACCCCAATAATCACGACCAGTTTGAAGTACCCCGACGCCGTCGGTGAAGCACGAATGCTGCAACCCCCTCACAACGGCGCTTCCCCCGGGTAGAGCCGACAAGACCGGGCTCCGAGTTTGCTCTGACTCTCCTCAGCCGGGGTCGAGGCGATGGCGAAGAAACGCACTCGATATAGAACTAATGACCTCAACCTATATTAAGACAAAGCGCGAACGGTGTTGTATGTCCGAAGACGAACCGAACTCCGAGGGCCTAATGGAACGCCAAACCACGGGCGAAGACCGCGTGAGGATGACCGCCCGGCAGCTTTCGGAGCCTCAGACGGCCAACTGGATCGCCTCGGAAGCGGGCTGGTCACACGAGCCGACCAAACGCGTCCTCGATCGGCTCGTCGACGATGGCATCCTCCACCGTGACGAAAGCGGTACTCACACCACGTATTACCCAGATTATCGCCGCCAAGCGATGCAGGAGGCGATGCGGCTTCGAGACAGCGGGCACACTGTCGAGGAGCTTACGGACCGTCTCGCCGATATGAAGACGCAGATTCGCGACTGGGAGGGCGAATTCGGCGTCGAGTCACCGAATCAGCTTCGCGGAACGCTCGCTGACGAGTCCCTTGACGGTGACGAGGAAGACCGTCGCCGTGAGATTGCCCGCGAGTGGGAGCACCTTCAGCGTCGTATCCAGATCGTTGGCTTTGCCATCCGCGAATGGGACTTCCTCGCTCCGACGACAGAGTCTGCCGAGGCCAGCAGCTAACGGATGTCGGTCCCGCATCCAGGTGGTGACCCGAACGCGAACCTCTACGCCCAATTGAAGCGGGACGTCCTCGACCGTGTCCCCCAGATCACGGCCGTCGAGTACGTTCCTGACGATATCGAGGCCAAGCAGCTGCGGGCGGTTTTTGATCCAGCCCGCCTTAATCCCCCAACGGGCCCTGATTCGCCGGAACTGACCGTCAAGTGGTATCGACAGGACCCTCACGACTGGTTCCGTATCAACTACACCGATCCGAACACGGGCTTTCACGCCGGCTGGCACCAGGACGAGGACCATCCCGATCTCGGACGGGCGCATTTCCAGTACTCTGCCGCCAATACGGAGGACCGCTGGGGGATCACATTTGAATACGAGACTCCTTCCCTGATCCTCTGGGAAATCGTCGAAACGCTCTTCGAGGACGTCCGTCCGACTTACCAGTACGCGAACGAGGAACGATGACACCTCGAGAACGCACTAATCAGTCACTCGCGAGTTCCTTCGAGCGCTACCTCCAGGACAAGGGGAAAGGCCGCGGCGGCGACGGTGGGAACTATCGACGTAACGCTGCACGCGAGCTCGAACGGTTCGCCGAGTGGGCCGCCGGCGACCGCGGCGCCGACGACTGGACCGGGATCGTCTCCGACGACGTCGACCGCGAGCCGACCTTCGACGATCTCGACGAACGCGTGTTCCGGGAGTACGCCCGACATCTCGGTGGAGATCGGGGACTCAAGCAGAACACGGTACAAACCTATTACCGCTATATCTCTGCCTGGTGTGGCTGGTGCGTCAACGAGGGATATCTCGAGGCGCATTACGCGCAGCGGGCCAGTGCGATGGCGCCGCTGCCGGAGGACGACGGCCGCAAGCCCGGCGACCAGCAGGCCTGGACGTCCGAGCAGCGCCACGCCCTCACCCGCCACGTCGACGAACGGGCCCGCTACGCCGTCGAGGCGTACACGACACTCCCGGAGGGTACTGACCCCCTCGACAAGCAGCGAGGACGCTACGCGGCGCTGAAGGCGGCTCGTGACCGGGCGCTGGTGTTCGTCCTCGCGTACACCGCCGTCCGCGTCGGCGAACTCCTCCGCGATCCGAACGACCCGCGCCGGCGCGGCGTCCGCTGGGAGGACCTCTCCCTCGACGACGGCAGTATGGACGTCTACCGGAAGAAACAGCAATGGGACGCCGCGAGTCTCCCCGACCCGGTGATCTCGCCGCTGCGGAGCTACCGCCAGCTGATGGACCCACCGACGGGGCGCTGGCCGGTGTTTCCCACGTTCGACCAACGGACGCTCGCAGAGCTCGTTCGGGAAGAGCTAGGCGAACGAGGGGAACGTTCAGAAGCAATTACTGAGTGCCGTAACGAATACGCCCGCGACCTCCTGCTGGCGCTCGATGAGGACATTCGGCCGCCGTCGATCACGACGGACGGCGCACGGTCAATTCTTCAACGGCTCTCGGAGACCGCAGAGATCGATATCGACCATCCGAAACACGATTATCTTGCCCCGCACGGTGGTCGTCGTGGTATGGGGGAGGTGCTTGTCCGCGCGTTCGGGTACACGGTGGCGGCCCGGTATCTCGATAACTCAGAGGAGATGGTGAGAGAGCGGTATTCACATATCGAGGCCGGAGAACTCGGTGATGTCGCTACTGAGGCGCTCGAGGAGATCGATAGTATACCGTAGTAACATATTTCGAGTGTGAGGGGTAGACCGTCGCGTTCACACCGCGTCGACGGTGAACAGCGAGTCGTCGCTGAGGACGACCTGTACCCGGCGGTGCCAGGCGTCAGCAAAGGCCTCCCGTTGCTGGTCGCTTGCCGATCCGTCGAGAATCCCCTGGAGGTTCCCGATCGCGGGTCCACCGCCAGGAACGTCGCTGACGTGGTAGGCCACTTCGACGGTCTCGTCCGTGTCGGTTCGCCGGAACCGGAACGTCGGGTCCGCCGTGTCCGGGTCGAACGCGTCGAAGACGAGGAGGTCGCGGCGGCCGCCATAGCCGCCGGCGAGCCCGCTGAATCCGTCATCGCCGGTCGCGCCAGTCACGTACGAGATGATGCGGCTCATCACGCCGTACGCGGCATCGTCCTGCGGGCCGGCCGTCTGGACCTCGATTTTGCTCCGGACTGGATAGTCGTCGGGATACAGGGCGTCGAGCCCGAGCTGGACGATCCGGTAGGCGCCCGAGGCTGTCGGACAGGAGTGGCCCGCTTCTTTCACCGCGTCCCGGTAGGTGACGACGAACGGTTCGCCCGGTTCGAGGACGCCGAGGGCCTCCGCGACGGGGTCGCGGATTTCGATCGGGTCGACGTCGTAGTCGACCTGCCAATTGGTTCTCGTCTGGGTCGTGTCAGTCGCAGTCGAATTCGATGTCATGAGTTGTGGTTGTGATCGTGTCTCGTGGTCAGTAGCGGAGCAGTCGCATCCCGTTGAGGATGACGAGGAGGACGCTGGCCTCGTGGACCAGCATTCCCGACGCGAGGGTGACGTAGCTGGTGAGCACGCCCGCGAGGAGGACGGTCACGGTCAACACTGCCAGCCCGACGTTCTCGAGGACGTTCCAGCGCGTCGCCTTGCTGAGTTTGACCGCGTACGGGATTCGTTCGAGGTCGTCGGCCATCAACGCCATGTCAGCCGTCTCGATGGCGGTGTCCGTCCCCGCAGCACCCATCGCGATGCCGACGTCGGCGGTCGCCAGCGATGGCGCGTCGTTGATGCCGTCGCCGACCATCGCGACGACGTGGCCGTCGGCCTGGTAGCTCTCGATGACGGACTGCTTGTCCTCGGGGAGGAGTTCGGCACGGTACTCGTCGATACCGACCTCCTCGGCAACGGCAGCGGCCGTCCGCTCGTTGTCGCCGGTGAGCATCACCGTCTCGATGCCAGCGTCTTGGAGCGCCGCGACGACCCCAGAAGCGGCCTCCCGGAGCTCGTCCCGCATCGCAATCGCGCCGATGATGTCCCCGTCCCGAACGACGTGGACGACTGTCTCGCCGCGCCCCTCACGCTCGCGGACGTAGTCGGCGACCCGGCTGGGGACGTCAATGTCGCGGTCGGCCAGCAGTGCGCGGTTGCCGACAACAACTTCCTGGCCATCGGCGTGGGCGATGACGCCCTTGCCAGCGACTACGTCGAAGTCATCCGGATCGGGGACCGACCTGCGCCCCGCGTCCGTATCGTCCGCTTGGGCGACCGTCGTTCCGCCGTCCGTCGCGGCGGTCGGATCCTCGCGGGCCGCGTCGACGATGGCGTCAGCGAGGTGGTGTTCGCTCTTCTTCTCGGCGGTCGCCGCGAGTGAGAGGACCTCGTCATCAGCAACGCCGAACCCCTCAACATCGGCGACGGTGGTCTCGCCCTTCGTGAGGGTGCCGGTCTTGTCGAAGGCGACAAGGTCGATCTTGCCGGCGCGTTCGAGGTGTTCGCCGCCCTTCATCAGCACGCCAGACCGAGCGGCGTTGCCGATGGCCGAGACGATGCTGACCGGTGGCCCGATGACCAGCGCGCCGGGACAGCCGATGACCAACAGGGTCAGCGACAGGATCGCGTTCTGCGTGACGGCGTACGCACCGATAGCGAGCACGATGACGGCCGGCGTGTAATACTTCGCGAACCGGTCGATGAGACTCTCGGTCGGCGACTGAGCCTCTTGGGCCTCCTCGACACGGCGGATGATCCGTTCGAGCGTCGTATCCGAGCCCGCACCCGTCGTTCGGATCTCCAGTGCGCCTTCTTGATTGACCGTCCCGGCGTAGACCTCGTCGCCGTCGGCCTTGTGGACGGGCGCGCTCTCGCCGGTGACTGGTGCTTGGTTGACGGCGCTCTCGCCGTCGACGACGGTGCCGTCAACCGGAATCTTCCCGCCCGGCTTTACGACGACGACTTCGCCCTCTTCGACCTCGCGGGCGGGGACTTCTTGGAGTTCCCCGTCGCGACGGACGGTCGCCGTGTCGGGCGTCATCTCCAACAGCTCCTGGAGGGCAGTCCGGGTCTTCCGCATCGTCCGTCCCTCGAGGTAGCTGCCGAGGCTGAACAGGAAGACGACGGCGGCGGCCTCCCAGTACTCCCCGATGATGATGGCCCCAATGGCGGCTAGCGTCACCAGCGTCTTGATTCCGAGCGTCCGGTTGGTGACCTCGTGGTAGGCGGTTTTGGCGATGTCGTAGCCACCCACGAGCGTCGCCAGGACGAGGATGGCGGCGCTGGCCGTATTAAAACTCGTGAGGTAGCCCAGACTCCAGCCACCGCCGTAGAGGAGACCGCTCGTCGCCGTGACGATGGCCTTCCGGTGTTTCCGGTAGTACTGCGTGATCGATTGTTTGTTCATGGTGTTAGGCGGGCTGGGGCGTGTACCCCTGGTTTTCAATGGTCTGTGCGAAGGTGTCGGGGTCGCCGACGCTGGCGTCGTACTCGATCTCGACGCGGCCGGTCGCGTAGTGGACTTCGACGTGCTGGACGCCGTCGACGTTCGACAGGGCGCGTTCGACGGTGCTCGCACAGGTGGGGCAGTCGAAGTCGAGGACG
The DNA here is from genome assembly GCF_001485535.1 of Halobacterium sp. CBA1132. Lineage (NCBI taxonomy): Archaea > Methanobacteriati > Methanobacteriota > Halobacteria > Halobacteriales > Halobacteriaceae > Halobacterium > Halobacterium sp. CBA1132. Next base: position 93,337 of record NZ_BCMZ01000002.1, on the reverse strand, counting down.
CGGAATTGGGTTGTGTCGCTCATTACAGTTTGAGGTAGTGCCCGTACCCCAATAAGTATTTTTTAGATGATATGTTTGAATACTTATACAGGTCGTTGGAACAGTCAAACGGGTCGTCTAGGGCTTTCGCTATCGCTGGTCCATCCTGTACTCGATACCTCGACAGACACCTACCCGACTCCTGCCCCGCTACCTTTTCCCGCGTGCTCGCGCTCAGTTCTCGTATGAGTGATTTCGATACTGACCACCGTCTCGACGACATCGCGGTGCGAGACACTCGGGTTTCGGATGCCATCGACGAGCCGATGCGGGCGATGATCCTCGATATTCTGGCCGAGGAGGCCCTGACCGCGACCGAGGTCCACGAACGCCTCGACGTTCGCGGCGTCGACCGGACGGAGAACACGGTTCGCCACCACATCAACGAGCTCCGGGACGCCGGCCTCGTCGACGTCGTTCGCTTCGAGGAGGGTCGTGGTGGGACGACGAAGTACTACCACGCAAACACGATCGTTCTCTCGTACTCACTACCAGATTCGGCCGCCGCCGCCGTCGAAGAGATGATCGACGCTGTCCAGCCCCAGATCACGGACGCGCTCACTACGCTCACCGACGAGTACGACGACGCTATTGAGGAGATCGTCGCGGATATGCAGCCCTGCGAGCACTGCCGGACCCAGAAGTACGAAACGTATGTGCTTCTGACTGTCCTCCGACGTGCGTTCGTTCGTGCTCACAGAGACTCCTGAGCGAGAAAACTCGGGACTATTGGGATTTCATCAGATACGACACGACACGAAACCACCGGTCGTTGAAGGCTGCGAATTGATCACTCAATTTCTAACTGACTGCTCCCACCGTCCTCCCTATTGTCGTTCTCATCCCATTCGAGTTCGAACTCGATACTCAATTCACCGGGTCCGTCCGTTGGTCCCTCGCGCTCGGCTTTGACCTCGAACGTCGGGCGCGCTGGTGGTTCCATTGTCACGGACTCGGAACCGGATTTGAGTGTGACTGCGTCCCCTTGTTCGAGTTTATCAGCGACGCTACGGAGATACGACGCGATTTCTTCTCGAGTCTGGCCACTCTCTGATTTGAACAGGACTTCTTCAGGCATACTGAACGATACGCTGCCTGTACCGATAAGTGAATCCCCTAAATCACCCTCGCTTGAGCCAGAATCATCATACACCAATGTTATCAACAGAGCTGAAACCAACCTCCGGTCACAGTTCCTCAGGTTGCCGTACCGTTGTCCGTCGGTATCCCTCGTACAAAGCTGGTAATCCGAGGGGGAGTGCGAGGAGTCCAAATCCGAGAAGGGCATACTCATCTGCGTCCTGATGTCGCATGGCGAGGAGCGTCGCGACGATGCCGAGAAGCGCAATTACGTAGGCTGTATTACTCCAGACCACGTCATATGAGGAGCAGTACAGCCAGCAGACGAACGTGTAGGAGGGGGCATTCCAGGTCGGTGGATGGAGTTTCGGCCAGAAGAATCGACAGTACGTCGTCCAGCCGAGCATCGCCAGCGTGGGAAGTCCCGCGAGCCATGTCGTCGAGCCGAATGGCGTCCGAGCACCGAATCGTCTGTAGCCAGCAAGGAACAACGCCGGAAATCCGAGGATCCACAGCCAGATGCCGATAGTGTATGACACGGGCCAGTGCTCGATCCGTGGTTGCTCGAAGGGAAGTCGGAGCGATTCCGGCAGCGTCGCCCAAGGGAATGAGGGATCAGGGACTGGACTTGTTACGAATGCGATCAGACAGAGTCCCGTCCCGACGAGTAGTCCGTAGAGGCCCAACGTTGTATATCGGCTGAGCCAGGCCGGGAGCGACGGGTGCACCGTTGTGGTATGGCGATCGGGTGTGCCCGTCATTCCTCGAATCAGTCTTCCTGTGACTCCGTGTCGCGTTCGAGTGCTTCGCGTCGCTGTTCGTATTCCTCGTCGGTCAGCTCTCCGCGGGCGTAGGCGACCCGGAGCTCCTCGAAGGCTTGGTCTGAGCTACTCTCACTTCCCGTAATCGCACGATAGATGAGGTAGCCACCGCCGACGAGGGCAGCGAGGAACAGTAACTGCATCACGATGCCGACGATGAACATCCAGCCAGGCATCGTCCCGTCACCCCACATGTGACCGCCCCACATCCCGCCCATCATTGGGCCGAACCCCATCATCCCGAAGCCCATGAAGAACAGCGGGACGATGAATACGGCACCGATGATAACGAGGAGGAGCGTAACAAGTCGCGTGTCGTCTGAATTTGTCGGCATATTGTAATCCCTCCGTGAGTTTGGGTCTCAAGTAATACTACGTCCTTACTATTCAATGCGGTTGTGCCTTCGACCTGCGTGTTCTACCCACCGCTAATCTTTTGAATTCACACTCTCAACGGCTCTAACCTGAACTATCTGAAGGAAAACTGCAAAAGATGATCCGTACGATGATACATCTATGCAGGTGACGATGGTCGAGGGCATCTTCGAAGCCCTCCGAATCGGTGTAGGATTCCTCTGGACGGCGGCGTGGGCGATCATTATGGGTCTCACGATCACGAGTCTGGTCCAAGTCTATGTCTCCAAGGAGCGAATGGCACAGGTGTTGGGCGACGGTGATCTGAGCGGGCTCACCAAGGCGACTGCGTTCGGTGCGGCGAGCAGCGGCTGCAGTTTCGGCGCTGTCGCCATCGGGAAGGGCCTGTTCAAGAAGGGAGCGCACGCGGTCAACTTTCTCGCGTTCATGTTCGCGTCGACGAATCTGATCGTCGAACTCGGGCTGATGATTCTGATTCTGCTCGGCTGGGAGTTCCTCTTGGCGGAACTGCTGGGCGGTCTCATCCTCATCGCCGTGATGGCGGTGATCGTCCACCTCACGCTCCCCGAGAATCTCTTTGCCGAAGTTCGAGAAACGCTCAACGAGCGCGACCGTGAGGCGGGCGTCACCGAAGACCCGACCTGCGGGATGGAAGGCAAAGACGAATACACGCTCACGACCGACGGCGGTGAGACGCTCAAATTCTGCTCGGAGGGCTGTATGGAGACCTACCGTCAGGAGACGTCGAGTCGCGGCGGGTGGCGTGACGAGTTGCTGTCGTGGGGTGGCTGGTACAAAATCGGGAATCAGTACCGCAAGGAGTGGTCGATGATCTGGAAGGACATCGTCGCTGGCTTCCTTATTTCTGGGTTCGTCATCGTTTTCGTCCCGCAGTGGGTGTGGAACACGCTGTTCATTCAGGGCGACGGCCTGCTCGTGACTGCCGAGAACGCGATTATGGGTGTCACCATCGCCGTCCTCAGTTTCGTTGGCAGTATGGGTAACGTCCCGTTCGCCGTCGCGCTGTGGGGCGGTGGCGTCAGCTTCGCCGGGATCATCGCGTTCGTCTACGCTGACCTCATCACGATTCCCGTGCTGAACGTCTACCGGAAGTACTACGGCTGGAAGATCATGCTGTACATCCTCGGCGTCTTTTTCATGACGATGGCGTTCACCGGCTTCCTCATGGAGCTGCTGTTCGACGCGCTGGGAATCGTTCCGGATCTGGCGGGCGGCGAGACGGCGACGGAGCAGACGTACTTCAAACTCAACTACACGTTCTATCTCAACCTCATCGCGTTCGCGCTCTCCGGGTTCCTGCTGTATGTTTATCGTCGCGGTCTCGGTGCGCCCGGCCAGTACCGCGACCCCGTCTGTGGGATGCGGACTGACGACAGCGAGCCATCGGCGGCGCACGACGGTGAGACGTACTACTTCTGCTCGCAGACCTGCAAGGAGACCTTCGGGGAAAACCCGGACGAATACGCCACCGGGCATCCGATGGTGATGGAGGGACACGACCACTGACGGACAGCTCGTTGATGGTTCACAGTCTCGATTGAGTACGTCAGTCGTGCTTGGACACATCCGCTGACGCGGCCATACTGAACACGCTACCGTGACTCTTGAGCAGAGAGAATTGGAAGCCGAATTTATGTTACCCGCCTTTGAATTCTGACTGAATGTACGACCGAATTCTCCTGTCGACCGATGGAACTGTTGCGTCTGAAGATGCTGAAACGCATGCACTCGAGCTCGCAGCCGCTCACAACGCAGTCCTCCATGTGCTCTACGTCGTTGACGAGGATGTCGTAACTGCGTACAGCGGGGACGAGTACGTCGACGAAGCCGAAGGTCCCGAACACGGCCTCGAAGAACACGGCGAGGAGACGCTTTCCGAACTCCGACGTCGAGCCGCAGAAACCGATGTCGATGTCGAGACGGCAATGCAACATGGCCGCCCCGCTGAGACCATCGTGGACCACGCAGACGACTGTGACGCCGATCTCCTCGTGCTCGGTACCAAACGCCGGCCCGACGAATATCGTGCGTTGCTCGGAAGTGTCACCGACCGCGTCCTTCGGCTGACGACGCGTCCGGCAACCGTCGTGAAAACAGAAGTCAGCGAGTAGGAAACGACCGTCCGTTACCGTCCATCATCTGGTGTGAGACGGGCGCGACGGCGGTCAAACTCCTCGCCGTCGATCTCGCCACGGGCGTACCGCTTTTGGAGGACGGCGAGTGCGCAATCCTCAGCGGGGCCGTTCGATTGCGACCGCGTTCCCAGCCAGTAGATGAAACCGAGGGGGACGGCGACGAGGAGTGCCATCCACAGGAGCCCGAACAGCATCATCCCCCAGCCCCAGCTACCCCATCCGGCCATGTGGCCGTCGTTCCACATCCCGTCGTGCCACCCCCACATCATTGCATCTGGGACAGTCGCGTGTGTTAGCGCCATTCCGGCGACGACGGCCAGAGCCAGCGCTCCGACGACGATGAGTCCCAGAGAACGAATCCCGCGTGCTTGAATTGGATTTTGCATTGTTGTACTCCCAAAGGTCTCGGCGTGGTTAGCCGAGGATGTATTCGAGGGCGGGGTAGCGCTCGACGAGCGTCTCGCCGCCGACGTCGTAGTTCTCGATGTACTGGTCGAGGCCCAGGATGCGGCCCGCGGCGAACGCGGCGACCGCGAGGAACACGAGCATGTACGCGAAGTCCCCGTTGATGAACCCGTGACCCATATCCCAGTTCCCGAAGTAGAACATGAGCATCATGAGCGCGCCGAAGAACGCCGCGAGGCGGACGAACGCGCCGACGAGCAGGCCGAGGCCGATGAACAGCTCGCCCCACGGCACGGCGACGTTCGCGAACTCGACGAACCACGGCGTGCTACCCATCCACGCGAACATCCCCGCGAGCGGGTTGCCGTTCGTCGCCGCGACGTTCGTGAGGTAACCGCCCGCGGCGAACTCGCCGGTGATCTTCGTGAACCCGGAGTACGCGAACGCGTAGCCCATCATGAGACGGAGCGCGAGCACGAACCACGCACTGAGACTGTGAACTTTCCCGCCGACGGTCAGACCGCCGACTCTGCTCTCGAGCTGATTCATGTCGGAGTCGAGTGTGGACATAGTTATTGCACCTTCAACTATCAGTACGGAGGCAGAGACGATATAACGGCGAGCCGGCGTTCTGAGTCAGAAAATCGGCGGGCTATATTACGCTCCTGTCGCGAGTAGAGACGTGTGACCGAGGAGTCCGACCCGTCGGAAATCTTCGCTACACTCGACGACGAGTACGCTCGCGACATCCTCGTGGCGACGAAGACCGACCGACTGTCTGCGAAGGAACTCAGCGAGGAATGTGACATGTCACGCCCGACCGTCTCGCGCCGTGTCACCCGCCTCGTCGAGCAGGGCCTCCTCGAAGAGTATACGCACGTCGACCCCGGAGGACGGCACTACAGCGAGTACGAGGCTCGTCTCGAACGTATTGAAGTCCTCCTCCAGGCAGAGGGCTTCGATGTCCAGGTCGATGTCCGGGCGGACCCCGCCGACCGGATTACGACCATCTTCGAGGAGATGCGGGGAGACTGACTTATGGAACACACGCTATTCGTCATCGGCAAACTGTTCACGACCGCGTTAGCACTGGTCATCGCATATCAGGCCTATCGCGGGTACCAACGACATCACACGCAGTTACTCCTGTACGTCGCCGCGGGCTTCGCGCTGGTCGGTCTTGGTGGCCTCCTTGAAGGCGTTCTCTTCGAACTCCTCCAAGTGTCGATTTTCGAAGCAGGATTCGTCGCAGCACTCGTCACCGCCGCCGGGATGCTGTCGATCCTCTACGCTCTGTATGCCCCAAACCCCTGAGGATTCGGGACGTTCATTCGAGAAGCGGCCTCTGGGCGTTGTTCCTCATTCGAAGTCGCTATTGTTTGGATTCCCCTTATTCTCGCCAGTGTAGGGTCGTAGCGGGAATTATGCCCATACCAGTCGTACAGTATCGTATGATTCGAACACTCGTGGGTGTCCTTGGCGCTCTCTCAGCGCTGTTCCCGGACAAAATCGTCAAGCTCTTCGAGAAACTCGCGATTGCGAATCCAAGCGAGGGAACGGTGAGAGGGTGGGTCGGCCCAGCTATCCGGTCTGAGGGCGTTCTGATAGCTGCGATTTCCCTCCTCAATGGGCGAGCATACGCGTGGCTGATGAATCTTACCGGTGTGTTCGGCGCTATCGTCTTCCTGTTTCCCGATCTGTATCGAAGATTTGCCACCGCGTTCCTATACGAGCGTCCGGAGTCGATCGAATGGAACGAGCGATTCCGCTCGGGTATTCGGGCTATCGGCGCACTATACGTCTTTTTAGCGGCGAAGACGTATCTGGAGCGCCACAACGATACCTGGGTCTTCCCGCCATCGTCAATTGCTGAATCTGAGATTTGGTTCGTTGCCGCTGCATGTATCGCTTGGAATCTAAAGTTTGACCCCCAAGAGACCTGTATAATCGAAGGGGAAATCCGCTAAAGAGAGGGAGCCGTATGTACCTCTGTATGACGACGACCATCACCGTGGAAGGAATGTCGTGCGGTCACTGTGAGCAGACGGTCGAAGAGGCCCTTGAAGAGGTCACTGGCGTAACTTCCGTGACCGTCGACAGGGAGAGTGAACAGGCAAGTGTCGACGGCGAGGCAGAGGTCACGGCCCTCGTGGCGGCCGTCGAAGATGCGGGATACACCGCTCACGCCTGAGTATCGTGCGCTGCGGATAGCACAAGTCGCTTCGAGACGACGACTAACTGTTGTCTTCGGAGCTTGTCTACGCTGGTCTTGCTGTACGGTTTCAGGGCCGAAGATTCAGGAAGCCGGCGGAACCACCTCAATAGAGAACATGACTCATGGACGACCACAAAGATACAACTGAGAATTCCCCGGGAGGAGAGGACCAGCCGGACACCACCAGTCACCAGCACGAACACGGTGAGCAAGATGAAGCGGTCGCGGAATCTGACGAAGAAGGGGTAGAACAGGAGCTACTGGAGGAGGAGGCTCACCCTGCTGCGGCAGGTGAGATGGCGTCCCACGAACAGCACGAACACGCCGGCCACGAGGGCGACGGGCACGGCCACGATTCCCACGAGGGACACGGCGAGGGCCATGGCGGGATGCACGAAGGCCACGAGCAGATGTTCCGCCGGCGTTTCTTCATTTCGACGCTCCTGTCGATCCCCGTCCTCCTGTACAGCGAAATGCTACAGGAGTGGCTCGGCTTCTCCGTCCCTGTATTCCCGGGGAGCGAGTGGATCAACCCCGTCTTCGCGGTGATCGTCTTCGCGTACGGTGGGATTCCGTTCCTCAAGATGGCACTTCCGGAGCTGAAAGACCGTGCGCCGGGGATGATGACGCTCATCTCGATGGCGATCACCGTCGCGTTTGTCTACAGTCTCGCGAGCGTGGTCTTCCCGACGCAGTCTGCGTTTTTCTGGGAACTCGTCACGCTGATCGACATCATGCTGCTCGGCCACTGGATCGAGATGCGGTCAGTCCGGCGGGCCTCCAGCGCAGTCGACGAACTGGCAAAGCTGATGCCCGACACCGCAGAGCGAATTACTGATGATGGAGAGACCGAGGAGGTTCCCGTCAGTGAACTCTCTGAGGGCGATCTTGTGCTCGTCCGGCCGGGCGCAAGTGTCCCTGCTGACGGCACCGTCGAGGAGGGTGACTCCGACGTCAACGAGTCGATGATCACCGGCGAGTCCAAGCCCGTCTCGAAAGAGCCTGGCGACGAGGTCATCGGCGGCACCATCAACGGCGACGGCAGTCTCCGTGTTCGCGTCGGTGCGACGGGCGAGGAGACGACGCTCGCGGGCATCATGCGCCTGGTCGAGGAAGCTCAACAGAGCAAGTCCAAGACGCAGGTACTGGCCGACCGGGCGGCCGGCTGGCTGTTCTATGTCGCGCTCGGGGCGGCAGTCGTGACCGCAATCGCGTGGACGGTCGCGGTCTCGTTCGACGCGACCGTCATCGAGCGAGTCGTAACGGTGCTCGTCATCGCCTGCCCACACGCCCTCGGGCTCGCCATCCCGCTGGTCGTCGCGATCAACACCTCACTTGCAGCGCGCAACGGGATGCTCGTTCGCGACCGCATCGCGATGGAGGATGCGCGGAATCTGGACGCGATCATCTTCGACAAGACAGGGACGCTCACCGAGGGCGAACACGGCGTCGTGGATATGGCGACCGTCGACGGCGTCGACGAGGACGACGCGCTCGGGCTGGCGGCAGCCGTCGAGAGTGACTCCGAACACATGATCGCCCGAGCGATCCGTGAGGCCGCCGACGAGCGAGATGTAACTACTCCTGACGCGACAGCCTTCGAGGCGATCAAAGGACAAGGGGTCCGGGCGACCGTCAACGGAAACGAGGTGTACGTCGGCGGGCCGAACCTGTTGACCCAGCTCGATAGCGAGATCCCCGACCACCTCCAGCGCTTCGCTGACGAGGCCGGACAGAACGCCCAGACAGTGGTGTATCTCGTTCGTGACGGAGAGCTGACCGCCGCCTTCGCGATGGCCGACGTGATCCGCGAGGAGAGTTTCCGCGTCGTCGACGCCCTCCACGATCTGGGGATCGAGGTGGCGATGTTGACTGGGGACTCCCAGGACGTCGCCAACGCCGTCGCCGACGAACTGGGCATCGACACAGTGTTCGCGGAGGTCCTCCCCGAAGACAAAGACGAGAAAGTCCAGGAACTCCAGGACCAGGGGAAGCTCGTGGGGATGGTCGGCGACGGTGTGAACGACGCGCCGGCGCTGACGCGAGCCGACGTCGGCATTGCGATCGGGAGTGGTACTGACGTCGCGGTCCAGTCGGCCGACGTCATCCTCGTCCAGAACAACCCCATGGATGTCGTTCGACTGGTCAAGCTGAGCAAGGCGAGCTACCGAAAGATGCAGGAGAACATCGTCTGGGCGGCCGGCTATAACGTGTTCGCGATTCCGCTCGCAGCAGGCGTGTTGGCACCGATCGGGATTCTGCTGTCCCCCGCTGTGGGTGCGCTCTTGATGTCGTTGAGTACAGTCATCGTGGCCATCAACGCTCAGCTGCTCCGCCGCGTGGACCTGTCCATCCCCGAGCTTCCAAGCGGGACACCAGCGACTGACGCACAACCTGCAGACTGAAACGCTCCCGATCGCTTCGGAGCTTCTTTCAATTGAGTTCGGTTAATGGACAGCAAATGGCGACACTGCGTGATTTCGGTGGGTATCGCTATGCGATCACCGATTCCACAGTTTTCCCGAGGGGTACGTAATTTGGTATACACAGACGCTTCCTCTGATGGGCGACATTGCTGCGTCAGCACTAGGTTTATACCGTTAGACGGACTTCTTTCCAATATGAGCCTCGAAGAGACGGTTGACTACCTCGCCGAGGAACTCGACCTCGAGCGAAGTGAACACGTCCGTGAGGTTGGTCAGTCGGTCGCCGAGCTTCGCGACTGATCAAAACATTTCTCTGAAGTCCCGTTCGACCAGTCCGTTCTCCAGATACGTGGTAAGCTAGCCCACGGCTAAAGCCGTGGGCGTTCAGCGTGGACTCCCGCTCTGGCCGACACTGTCGGCAGGAGAATCATACGCCCCGTTCGCGTTCAGCGTCCCGCTGTTCAAGCGCACGCCTACGGGTGCGCCTCCACCGGAGCCAGTTTGGGTCCGACGGAGATACCGCAGTCCAATATTCTTCGCGGCGTTGTAGTCAGCGTGGTTCTCGTAGCCACACTTCAGACACTCGAACAACTCACTCTCACGATTATCCGGGTGCGTAAACCCACACGTCGAACACCGCCGAGAGGTATTCTCCGGGTCAACCTGCTCTACGTCGATGCCGTACTCGGCGGCCTTGTACTGGACGTATTCGTAGAGGCGGTTGAACGCCCACTTGTGTCCCCACGACGCCCCAGTGCGGTCACGGATGTCCGTCAGGTCTTCGAACGCTATCACCGAACACTCGTACTCGCGGGCTTCAGCTACCAACTCGTTCGATATACGGTGGAGCGTGATCTTGAATCGGCCTTTCTCTTTCCGTCCAACGGATTGGATGTTCTCATGCGCCCATCGCGTCCCGCACTGCTGGAGATTGCCACGGCGGTTCTCGTATTCGCGCCGCCAGTGGTCGAACTCATCACCAGTCCAGAACGTGCCCGTCGAGGCGACGGCCAGATTGTTCACGCCGAGGTCTACCCCGAGAACCGTTCTGTTCTCGGTGGCATCCTGTTCCGGCGTGTCGGACTCCACCTCCATTTTGCAGTGGATGTGAAGCATCCAGCTGCCGTTCGAGTAGTGCAGTTCGGCTCCCGTGGTTTCGTACTCGTCCGAGAAGATGTATTCCGCGTGGGGCGTCTCTCGCTCGTTGTCGGGGAGCACGTAGTCGGCTTCGATGCGACCGTCAACAGTCGCCAGCGACACGGACTCGTCGTGGAAGGTGGCGGTGCGATGGTCGTAGACGACGTGTGGGCTGGTGAAATACGGCCTCGACGCTTTCTTGCCGTTTTTCCACTTCTCGACCACGCTCTTGCAGGCGTCAGCAGCCTTGTTTCGGGCGGCTTGGACGTGATTGCTGTGCAACGCCGTTTCGTCGCGCACGTCTTCGTAGGTGTCGTCGTGGAGCGTGGTTTTGCTCGTCGTGACGTATTCGCCCTCGAACGCGTGGCGTGTGACGTAGTTGGCGGCCCACAGAAACTCGTCGACGGTGTCTTCGAGGAGTGCGGCGTCGTCACTGTCCACGTCAAGCTTGACCGGGACAGTACGCCGCTTCTCCATACATCATATGTAGTTTTGGTGGTTCAAAAGTATTGGGGGTCGACCCCGTCGTCGTCGGTGGGTTGTCGCACGGAGTGTACGCGCTTCCTCCCACCCCTGAAGGGGTGGGTTTCCCCGCTGTTACGCTATGAACTCTTGTTTCGTTGGTCCTTGACGGTCGAGTAGATCGTCCCGTCCTGCTCGTTCGAGAACTGCCTGCGCGAAGTCCGTACAGTGGGATTCGTGCTGCCCAGCGTACTCTGAGAGGGCTTCTCGCCAGTGCATATCAAGCTCGAATTCGGCTAATCGGATTTGAATCCCGTCTTTCCGTTCGACGAGGTCGACATCCAGGTCTTCGAGTTGCTTGAAACGGAGGTTGTTCCGGCGGACCGTGATGAGCCGCTTGGAGTCGACGATGTAGGGGTCGACCCACTCTCGCCAGGTATCGTCGTCGACGTGTGTTCGTGGCATCGCAAAATCCGAGTCCACACTCTCAATACAGAACTGCAGCATAGCGATGCCAGTTCGATGATTCGCATTCGGGAGGGAATGTCGGAGAATCAAATTCGACATCACCTCTCCAGCGACGGTCGGAAGTGGGGCTCCCCAGGAGACGTGATCGAGTGCCTGCTGGATTTTTTGCGGTTCGAACTCCTTGTAGAGCCGAAACTCATCCTCCTCTCGAACATCGACAGCTGCTTCGAGCAACTCCACTAATCGGAATGCGACAACTTGCCCAGCACGAGGAAGGTCACGAATACGGTCGCTCAACCATTCCTGATCGAAGTCGATGTCATGGGCTGATTCGATCTCTGAATCGCCTTCGTAGAGGACATAGACCGGTGTTTCGAAGGGGTACCCGATGAGTTTTGTCGACTCGTCGGATTGCTCTCGCTGAGACAGGATTTCTGCCACCGATGCCGAGCTATATTTGAGTGAGAAATTCTCGGCCTGTGGGTGGTGATAGAAGACGAGCCGAGCCATCTTACTGTGTATTCGTGGGAAGTGGGTAAAGCAGTCCCGCTTTTATAATGATCCTACGACGTAGCGGGTACGTTCACGTCTTCTAAATACTGACTTTCCCACTCACGTCGCGCCTCGATCTCCCGTAATCCGCGTTGCGTGACCGTGTATACGTTCGTCCGTTTGTCAAGTTCTCCCTTCTCCAGCAGTCCTTTGTTGACGAGATCGTCAAGATTCGGATAGAGGCGGCCGTGGTTGATCTCCTGCTCGTAATAGTCGTCGAGTTCGTCCTTGATTGCGAGCCCGTGTGGTTCCTCGAGTCCGGCGGTTACGTACAAGATATCCCGCTGGAACCCAGTTAGATCGTGCATCTGCCTGTTCCTTATTTTTGAGGGGTGGCATATGTTCTCTCTGGTACTCAGAGACGAATTCGGCGTGACTGGCCAGGAAGACTACGTGAGAACTTCGAACCTTTATATGGTGGACAGGAGAAATCCGCGATGGAATGTCTGACCTAATCGTCAAAGCAGCCGTGAAGGACGCACTCTCGGACCACAACGTCTCGGCAGATTTCTACGACGCCCTCAACGAAGAGGTCGCCGAACTACTCGACGACGCCGCAGAGCGTGCCGAGGCTAACGACCGGAAGACGGTCCAGCCCCACGATCTGTAGGCCTGCGTAACGCAGCCCACCCCGGCACTCGAACGTAGCTTTTTGAGGTTCCTGTTCAGAAGTTAGGAAACGGAGATGGCGGACGCACCGGATATCGAACGGCAGGCGGTCGAACCCGACGCGAAAGAGGTCCTTAGCGTGCCCCAGCTGAACGACAGGATTGCGTCGGTCGTCCAGGATACCCCTGCCCTCAACGGGGTCCGCTGTATCGGCGAAGTCACTGACCTCCACCAGAACAGCACGGCGCTCTACTTCACGCTCACCGACGGCGACGCCGAGCTCCCCTGTATGGTCTTGGAAAACCTGTACTGAGACATGGACGCGGAATTTAAACACGGAAGCGAGGTTATTCCGTTCTACGACAGTCCTCGATATCTGCGATGAGGGCTTCTGCTTGTGTTTCTGCCGGTTCGGAGTTCCCCTCCGGGGCATCTGCTTTTCCATCTGGATCGAAGGTCGGGAGTTCCTGTTCCCAGCCCTTCTCGGCGTAGCTGTCGTCGGGTGCTGACTCGAAGAATTGAACGAGTGAATCGAGCGATTCGAGCCGTCGCTTTAGCTCACTGGCTCGGCTTGGGTCAACGTAATAGACGTTGTCTACTCGTTCGATAAGCCCGTGCTTGAAGAGACGAGCCATCGTGTTCGACACGGCGGTCTTGTTGAGGGCTGTTCGATCTGCGATTTCGCGTGGGGTGAAGCCGTATTCGCGGTGTGCGACAAGGAAGCTGAGAGCGCGGTACTCGTTTGTGTCCGGCTTGATCGGGAACGGGTCGTCACTCGTGAGTTCGTCAACCGGAACGGGCATCCGTACCAATATCTGTCGGCGGACGATAATACGGTTTTCGCAGATGGATATGCCTCAGCAGATCTCCGAAGAACATTTCAGAGAATTTCGCTCCTAGCCAGTAGAAGTATAATTCGACACTCACTGTCCAATCCTGTAGAGAGTTAATGACCAGCAGCGGGATGGACATCGTCATCCCGATCGTTCTCGATCGGTTCGTAGTCGGCGTCGTTGCCGACTGGCTTGAACCCGGGGACGTAGCTGAAGCGTTTCCCTGGCTCGCTGCGGAACATCAACGGGAACATGCCACGATGCTCGCGAGCGCGGTACTGTGGCTCCCATTCTCGGAATTCCATCGTTGGTTTGGCAATCTGTGGGGCAGGCAGCTCTGCACGCTCTAAGTCTGGTAGCTCAAGCACGCGCACTTCGAGTTCGCGCGCCAGTTTCTCGGTCCGAGGCGTCAGCTCGGTCGTGTGACAGAGCACCGGCATCGCACGACAGGCAAACGCCACGGTACACAACCGGAAGAGAGCCGTCGGTGTGATTGGGTCGTCTGTCCAGTCTTTACACTGGGCGACAATCCAGTCGCTTGGCTGCTGCTGTTTCTCCCGCCGTGTAGCGACGACATCAATCTCCATACTATAGAGGTGTTGGCGTGTCGCTGCACGGTATCCCCAGCGCCCCAGTGCACGCTCGAGTTGATACTCCAGCCACCGCCCATCACCATTCCCACGCCCCCCGACGTGCGGGTCAACGTTGTCGAGGTTGATGTCCTCTATGTCGGCGAGAACGGTCGTGTTTAGTTAAGGCTGAAAAGTGAGGCGGAAGTGATTTTCAGCTGGTTCATGGCAGAAATCACCCGCCTCAGTGGCTGTAGCGACTGGCTTGAGTTAGATTTTGTGGAGCGAGAGCGGACACCGAGCGAGCTGATGCGTCTTGGTATTCGACTCCATCTGGCTGGACTCTCACTTTCGAATACCGTCAAAGAACTTGAGAAGTTCGGTGTCAAACGCTCGCGGAAAGCCATCCATGACTGGGTGCAGAAAGCTGATCTACAGCCCGCCAGCGACGCTAGTCCGGATCAGGTTGCGGTTGACGAAACGGTGATCCGCATCGACGGCCAGCAGTACTGGCTGTACGCTGCCGTCAATCCTAATTCGAACAGATTCCTGCACGTACGGCTGTTTCCGACGACAACAACGGCGTTGACTGAACGGTTTCTGCAGGAGTTACGCGAGAAACACGACGTTGAAGACGCAGTGTTTCTGGTTGATCACGCCCAGCATCTCAAAACAGCACTCCAACGAGTCGGGCTTCGATTCCAGACCGTTCGTCATGGGAATCGGAATGCTGTCGAACGTGTTTTTAGAGAGATAAAACGTCGAACTTCCTCGTTCAGTAATAGTTTCAGCCACGTCGAGCCAACAACAGCGGAATCGTGGTTGCAAGCCTTCGCCGTCTGGTGGAACTCGCTAAACTAAACACGATGGCGAGAACCGGACTGTCTTCGGGAACCGCTGGCAGGATATCTCGGAGGGCTGTAGCGTACTCGAGGGCTGTTGTGAACTTCTCGGCGGGTGTTTCGTCGTAGTGGTGGGCTGCCGGCTGTACAGCACGGAGTGAGCGAACTAGCCAGCACAACTGCCGTTCGATGTTGATGACTGCAGCCGCGTAGTCATCCCATGAAGCGAGAGTTAGATCTTCTGCTGAGTCAACATCTCGGTCTGGCTCGGGCAGAATCCGTTCGGCTTCAGTGATCGGCTGGCTCGCGAGGAAGAGGAGCCGGCAGGCGAACATCCGTTGGTCAGTGGGAAGCGAATGATCGCGCTCGAGTGTTTCACGGAGTGCCTCGATTGTCTTCGTCAGCAGGCTCAGGCGGTCATCGTATCCCTCTGGAGTGGGCTCATCCGTCGTCATCGGTGAGTGGACTCGGCGTAAAGTGCTGGCGCGTCAGCGAAGTCTCCGAGAGCGACTGGACGGTCGGCTGCCCCTGCTGCTGGAGGTGATGAGAGAGTTCCGCTTCGTCGGTGACGGTGTACCACTGGTGACTATCGGCTCCTCGATACCGGAGTTCGTCCTCGACAGCTACGAGAACTCCTTGTTCAGTCATCCTGGCCGTATCGAAGACGAGAACGTTTGGGTCTGGGTTCGTCCAGGTGCCGCGAATCAAGGCGAGAAGCGTGTCGAGTGTTGGCGGATCAACGGGGTCTGGGTAGCGTGGTTCCGCGGGGGCGCTGATCGCAACATCACGGATGGTGTCGCGACGACAGGTGCGCCAGCCGGCGCCGGTCCACTCGAGTTCACGCCGCGTCCAGCTATCGGCGTCGCCGTCGGGCTCAAGAACGAGCCGCCGCGGTGGAGACGTAGTTGGAGTCCACTGGAGGACACACGAGCCGCCATCTGGGAGTGGGTTGTCGTCTGTTCGACGGTGCTGGTCTAAGAGCGCAGCGTCGATCTGCGAGCGTGCACGTCGGAGTGTAGTGGTTGGGTCTGCGACTGGCGTGGCTGCTGTCTCATCCGCAGTATCGACCGCCTCGAACAGCCTGTGAAAGCTGGCGTCGATGTCTCGAAGCGTCGCGAGTGCTGGCTGCTGGGCGTCCGTCATGCGGAGTCCTCCGATTCTGGCTTGTAGCACGCTGTTTGGAGTCGGCGGATGTATTCGGCGAGCGGCTCGGTTGCATCCGTTGCAGTTGCAGTCTTCGAACGGCCATCATAGTCGATGGCACCGCACTCAGCGAGCGTCTCAAGATGTGATTGGGTGAGCGTGATGTAGACGGACGTCCGCTCGTCACTGCCGACTTTGCTGGGGTCGACTGAATTTTCGATGGCCGCGATTTCGAAAGCGAGTTCGTTAGCGGTGAGCTCGCCGCTGGTGCGTGACAACGATAACAAGACGCGGCGCCGACGACTATTCGAGATTGCGTTGAACGCGACGTCGGGATCCATCGGGATGGCGAGCGACGCCGTGTCGCCGGTTGTATCGTCCATTCAGACCGCCCTCGCAATAGGTGTGGTTCGTCGATGCGCCTGTCGGATTCTCGACGAGGTGTCGTCGAGGCCGTGTAGGTGCCATGGTAGATACTGCGGTATCGGTTCGCGTAGCTGGATACCTGTGGGACTGCTGTCGTCGTCGGGTGTGGCAGTTCGCTGGCGTGCGAATTGTACGGCGTGGTGTGTCAGTGGGTCGTGTTCAAGAGTGGCGCTCTGTGAGACAGAGTTATCACTCCTGACCCTGGTAATTTGGCTTGCTGTCATCGGTGTGGCAGCACGATTCCTCCGGCGTGCCTGCGCCGGGGGATTCCGCGAGAATCGTGCTATTTCGGTGTAAGAACGATTGTGACTTTTATATCGCTGTCACAAACCCTGGATCGCGTATTTGC
The DNA here is from genome assembly GCF_001485535.1 of Halobacterium sp. CBA1132. NCBI lineage: Archaea > Methanobacteriati > Methanobacteriota > Halobacteria > Halobacteriales > Halobacteriaceae > Halobacterium > Halobacterium sp. CBA1132. Next base: position 76,430 of record NZ_BCMZ01000002.1, on the reverse strand, counting down.
GTCTTTGAACGTCTGTACCGCAAGGATCGCCGTGTAGTGTTATCGACCCATTAATTCACACTCCACTACTATCGGTAGTTAAAACAATTCTCTGATAACCGCAACTTATTCTAGTGACTTGCTCACGGCTTGGCGATATTCAACTCCATCGTGCCGCCATCGCAACCATACCGGTAGAGATACGAGCTGTGCATATCCTGTGGACTACCACTTGCATACTTACAGCTGTCATCGCTGCACGTGACTTGCTCTTTGACGATTGGTTCCTTGCCAAACTCCTCAGAATTGTCGACACGCTTGGTCATTTCGGGGAAGTTAGCCTCTCCAATCGGCTGTTCGTGATACTCGATACGGTCCCTCACGTGGGGGAGAACCGGTTCCCACAGTGAACGCAGAACTCGCTCTCAGCTGACGGCTCGAAGTCCGTCCGTCGATGCTTGCTCGTCAAGCCGGGTGCTCCGTGCGGGTTCTGGTGAACCCGGTCAACCTCCCCTGCACCGAGGCCGACGATCTCCAGATTCTCGTGGGGCTTCTCGTCGACGGCGACCACTCGGTCGTGCGGGACAGCCGGATGCTCGATGATGCTCACCCCAGCCCGATGATAATCGTAGTCGTTCCCCGACATCAACGTCGCCGTCCGCCCGACCTGGACGACTCGCCCACCGTCACCACGCACGAGGTCGGTGATACTCCGCTTCAACGCCGTGTCGATGTGCGTCACGTCCGACCCGCCGCTCGCTTCCTCTTGGGGCGTGCGGATGTTCCGCTGGAACGCCGAATGCGGAACATCGAGCACGATCACGTCGAAGACGCCCGTCCCGAAGCGGGCATCGATGTTCCACGGCGTCTCGACTACATCAGCCGGCGCGGGGTCCGCCGGAGTGTCGATGTCCACGCAATCGTATCGACACGTCGTGGTCCGCTCGATGGACAGCGAGACGCGGGGTTCGTCCTCGAAGATGTGGAGGACTCGGTCGGTCGGACGGATCTGCGATCCGACAGCGCCGGCGAGTGCGTCCTCGAAGCTGGTGTCATGAGCGGCCTGTTCGTATCGCATTTCGATGGTGTTCCCGCCGTTCCCACCAGTGGAGATATCGCCGGCGTCGATCTCGCTTGCACCAGCGTTCTGCGTGACCGTCTCTGTGACCGCGACCGGCGACACCTGCTCGGTCGGGCTGGTCGGCTTTCGAGCCGCGACACCGAGGTAGTCGTTCTGGGAACCGAGCTTGTTGAATAGTCCGACGCTGACGGTCTCGTACCCGAACTCACGCGGCATCGCGGCCGTCGAATACCCGAACTGGACGAACACACCACCGGGCGCGAGGAGCTGATCGAACAGTTCCTTCACCGCTCGACCGTAGAAGAAGAACTCCTCGTCAGAGATATCCAGCCCGTACTTCGAACGGGCTTGGTGCGGTGTATACGGGGGGTCGTAGACGATCGCGTCGAACGATTCGTCCTCGACGTAACCGGGTAACTCGCGGAAATCGATGTGGAGGTCGGCGTTCGCGTCCTCGTCGACGTCTACCCGGAGGACCTCCGCGTCGACGTCAAGAGCCGCCACGCCAGCACACGGATTCAACACCTGTTCCGCGCCCTCAAGATGGGATTCCGTCCAGTGACGGAGCTTGTCCGACTGGAACGTCGACCCCTCGGTCGTATCGGTCCAGAAACTGACCGCAGGCGTGGTCTGTGGGCGCTGCTGCTCGTGTTCGACTTGAGTTCCTTCGGTGGACATAGCTGGTCAGAATCCGCCGAGTGTGGTCTGCTGTTCAACGTAGAGGAGGACCAGCTGTGCCGACGCTTCCAACGGGACTTGCTCGTCAACGACGCAGAAAATCTCTGAGCCGGCTTCGGCCGCATCCTCCAAGACCGACTCGAGAGACTCCTGATTCGCTGGCGTCCACTTCCCGTGGAAGTGCTGGCACGGCTCGTCACGGGCGCTGAATTTGTCTTGGACCGTCGGGGTTCGCTTCCCCTGGCGGTCCCCGGTATTCCAGTACTGGAAGTCACAGTCCGACAGCGGGCATGGCAGCCGCGCTCCAGACTGCACTGTTTGTACGGGAGTGTCGGCTATCCGGCCGGGAATCTCTGAAACCGCCTGTTCCATACTCATACTCTCTACTCCCCACCGAGAGATAGAAACCACCCATCCACCCCCTCCACCAATCTCTCTGTGAGGAATACACCAGACGGAAACGAGGGCTGGCCGTAATTCGATGATTCTGGTTATCTACTCGCTGCCGTTCTGTGCTTCAGGGAGGATCTCGTCGAGGCGCGCGTTTTCCCACCACGCAATCCCGAATGGGGCGTACGAACAGTTGAAGCAGTACACACTATTTCGAGGGACAATCGAGCCGACATGCAGGAAGATGTTCGAGCTGTAATTTCAGTTGTTGGTAATACGATTTCTTTATTGAGTTCAGATCTGTCAGAGTCGCTTCTTACAGAATACAGGCTATCGTCTAATTATTAAAGTTATCACTTGTTTCGTTGTTCTGGATTGGGTCGAAGCGTTTGGATGGTCAATAGTCTCTGTTGGAATCCCAATAGATAAATCAGCAATCAGCGATGTCTAGAGTGACATCTAGAGAGTATGATTGAGGACGTACGAGATCGAACACAAAATCTCATTACGGGGGCGTGCCAGGCAGACGGCCCTGTTCTTATAGAAGCGCCACCTGCCAGTGGAAAGACGTATAACGCAGTTCGATTAGCCATGCAAGGATATAGTGTTCTATATCTTGCGGGCCGAACAGATCTCTATGATCAAGCCGAAAGAGAGGTAGAGCAACTCAAAAACGAAGAGGGAGCGGGTGATATTACTGTCGGAACAATCCCAAGCCCGAGTCGGGATTGTGAGACGTTTCAAGGCACTAATTCTGGGGATACACAAAAGGCAAAACGTCTGTACGCCAAAGGCGTGTCCGCCAAGGAACTTCACACAGGCCGAAATAATGTCTCGATGCCGTGCCACACAGATGGTTCATCATGTGAGTATATCAATAATATCAACCACCTAAATGGTGGATCTGATAATATTGATATTTTGGTAGGGAACCATCAGCACGCCTATAATCCGAGGTATCTGCATAATCGTATCGTTATCTTCGACGAATTTAACCCAGATCCATTTATTGAACGGTTCCCGTCAAGTAACTCAAAGATATCCGATAAGCCGAGCGAACTTATCTCGGAGTTCATACAAGCAGTCGATGAACTGCCACCGAATAATATAACAGACCTGATCGAAGCGAGAGCCCGTAAAGATGAGGAGTACGAGGAGACCTTAGAATGGTTCTTGGAAAGAGGGGCTGATGAACAGACGGTCAAGAAAGTTCTCGATATCAATTCCTCCCAATATAATACTGCACACAAACTCTCTGCCTTCCTCACATGCGCTCTGCTGGTGATGGAGAACGTAGGTCCAGATATGGAACTTGCGTATGAGCCAGAGTTATGGGGGAAACTCGGTGTTAGTTCTGAGATCCGGTGTGTTCGCGATCGGAGTTCGGGAGAGATTCTCGTCCTAGAGCCACCGCCGTTGGAGACAGCAAAACAGGTGATTGGGTTAGATGCAGTTCCAGTTAAACGACTATGGAATATTGTCTTCGGCTGTGATTTCGATAAGGAACAAGTTCTAGAGCGAGATCGTATCGATCGGTATCTAACAGAGGGGTTAGGGATAGAGGTCATTCAGGTTGCTGAGAGTCGTCATCCATACTCTAGCGGAAGACTCTCTCGGCGAGATCAGCAACGATTGGCGCTCGTTCGAAATGTCGAAGGCCGGAAATTCCCGATTATTTCACGGAAGCGTGCTCTCAATAACTACCAATCAAGAGATTGGTTCGGAAAATGTGTTGAGTCGGTTGAGAACGGAGACGACAAATATCGAGCACAGAACTACGGATCTGTTCTCAGCTCAAATCGGTTCAAGGATGAGTCACTCGGATTTATTTCCGGAAACCCATATCCCGGGGATCAAGTAGTGAAACGGTGGTGTGCACTTTGTGGTGAGCCAACACAACCGGAGCGTAGCAACGGCGAGGACGGTGGAAATACACTCCAGTTTAGCACCGATCTCGGTGAAACGATTTACCACCATTTTACCCATGATTTAGTTTTTCAGGCTATCCTTCGATTCGGTCGAACTCCAGGAGAATCGACGGATGCGAGTACTGTCTATGTCAATACAAGCGCGTCACCGGAGTGGCTAACTCCTCGGCAGCTGACTATCGACGATTGGTATAATGCCACCAAGCGAGTAGCAGTTATTGAGGATCTCATCAGAGCTTCTAACGCTGGCGACCGGCAGAGTTGGCAGACGATTAAGACACTACACGAATCTGTTAACGCGCGGCTTGAAGTAACTGAAAGTGGACCAGATAGTGTCGATAAGGAATGGGTTCGGGATGTTCTGCACGATGAGAAACTGGCAAGTTGTATTGAACAAGATCCCGGCGGTGGTTGGCACGGGGCAGACTGCTTCAGGTGGAATGGAGACGAGGCGTTGCAGCAGACTGTAGGTATTTTCGAACCAGCGGACCACCTCCTCGTAACCGACACCCACGCGATGTTCTTGAAAATCGCTAAAAACGGCCAAATAGTATCATAGAAGTTATTAGTTGTTGGCAATACGACTTCTTTACTCAGTGTGGAAGGCAGCATAATGCCGCCCATGCTTAATTACTCGATTGTTACTGGATAAACTTCTTTATTATCATTACTGTTATGTAAATTCTTGCTGTAGATCTCCTTTCTCCACTTCTACAGCAGTCCGTCTCCTCCCTAATTCATGTTCCTTGGTACCATTCCATTTCAGGCCAACTTTCAGCCTATTAACCAGGCTGTGCCGTCTACAATTAGACACATAGTAGCGTAGTAGAGCAAATCGCTGACTGCCGTCTCCCCACCTCGGAGAAATGAACACCGAGTGTTGGTTCTGGAGTAGGGAATTGAGTGGGCAAAGCGCAGACGAATTCTCGTCGGGAAGATTGTATATCAGTTGTTGGTAATACGATTTCTTGATTCAGCGTGGAAGGCGGCATAATGCCGTTTCACGTGTAATTACTCGATGATTGCTGAATGAAATTCTGTGTTTCAACTATTGATATCGCCCGGGTGGTGTGGGGTTCGAATGGATGGTCGGAGGTGAATAATACCTATTGGTGGAGCAGCCGTCGTAGAGATGAGTTTATATCGCGCAACTGGGTGAGCGCTCTGGGATGAGAGAGAACACGACAGGGTGGAAGTTGGGTTGGTGCTGGAGCGCTCATAGACCGATCATCGCCAACCGGTCTTGATTCTCATTCCATGCAGTACAGCAGCCACTTCCACGGACGCCTGAGATGTCCCGTTCTTCAAACAACCGTAGCTGGTTGAATGGCGGCCGACCGCTGTGTATCGAGTAACGAACAGACAGTAGTCATACCAGATATGATAGACGAACTCGGCGACGACGTATTTGTACGAATTCAGTCCGACCTCTTAGTGGTCGGTGACAGTATCATGACCGACAGACATCACGCCTCAAGCGGGAATTACGATGACGACGACCCGCAGAACCAGATCGGCGGCATCATCCCAGCGTTCCCGTTGTCGGGCTGGCTCCGTCACGGGATAGAGGAAACCGTTCAGGAGTACGGCGGCACTGCCTGCCATCCTGGGGAGGGCAACGCAAACTTCATGAAAGAGGGCGTCTACGACCGCGACCTCGACGCCGGCTATCATGAGAAAGGCGCGTGTACCGATGAACCGAAGGAAGACGCCGGCTGCATCGTCTTCGATCTCTTCGGCGGCTTCGGTGGCATCCCCGGCAAGGTGATGCGGCGGCCGATCAAGTTCAACCCCGTCAGATCCAGCGTAGACTATACGCGCGGCCAAGCTGAGGGCCACTATCGACGGTTGAACCGAAATATCGTCTCGCGGAATCGAGAAGATAACCGTGAACCACTACGGAACGTCAAAGTCGATGCGGTCGCCAATCTCGACGGCTGCTGGCAACTCACGTTCCGCGAACAAAAGCCGGAGTTCATCGGCTTACTCGCGGAGAGCATCGACTTCCTCAATGCTCACAAGACGGACTTCATGCATCAGCTGGGCGGTGCCCGGAACTTCGGCGCGGGGATCGTCGACTGCGAGCTCATCAACCCACGCTACGATGAGCGCGAACTGAAGCGCGTCTTCGACCGTGGAAAAGGCAACACGAACGCGATGGACGAGAAAGACGACCAGTGGACCGAGGAGTACCGCCCGGCGTTCGTAGAAGCACTAGAAGACCGCATCGCAGAGGGACCGTAAATGGTCGAAAACGCCAGGCTCAGCGACTTCCAGACTGGCGACGGCGGCAAGGACGAGATGGTTGCAGTCTACCGCCACGACGCTCACAAACTGAATGGCCAGCCGCATAACTACGCGCCTGAGACGTTCGCAGGCGTTTCCGTGAACCAGACGGTTCCTTACGGCGCGGACGGTGATGCGTCGGCGCTGAGCCGGCCCAGCGGCCAGCCTGAGCAGACCGTCGACAACCACGAGACGCTCTACCGGCTATCACTGATCGAGGGCGAGAGTCGATACGACCCACAGGAGTTCACACGCAACGGCGTCGAGAGCGCCGTGAGAGAACTCCTGACCGAAGAAGACCCAGAGACGATGCATCGGGCGTGGCTGGACAGCAACGTCGTCTCTGCGTTCGCGGAGAGTGTCTACTACCCATACACGAGTCTGAAGTACCACACGCTACTCGTGGCGGCGCTCCTCGACAACTACCGCGACGGCCACAAGTTCAGTGATCTCCGGCTGGTCGTCGATGACGCTGACGAGATCGTCCCCCACCGGACGGTCTACGCGGGCGAGGAGTCCACGCTACGGATCGGCGTCGACGCTCGAGGCCAGCCGTCGGCCCGCCTCGGGAGTCGGCCGTGGCGGTCGTGGGCATCGGCGTGGAACCGCCTGGAAGCGCACCCGCTTGACGCCGGCCACGACAAGTACAGCATGGTGCTCGACGCGAATCTCCGACGGATCGGCGCGTGGTCGACCGCCCTCCAGTACATCGAGGACTTCGAGAACTGGAGCTACCGGCCGAACAAACCGGATGACGAAATCGCATAACCACATGATAATCCAGCAAGTCCACTGGGAGCTGGAGATGGATTACATCGGCCACCCCTACTACGTCTCGGGGAACGCCATCCTCCACGCACTCGGCCAGCACGTTCCGCACGACGTCCACCAGCATCTTCACGCCAGCCACGGGATGTTCGTCCCCGGCCAGTTCGGGAGGTATCCCGAGGAACACTCGCAGAACGGAACCCGGCCATACCTCGGGAGCAGCCTCCCGGACGTCGAGAGCTACGATGACCTGTTCCTCATGCGGAACCCGGCCCATCACTGGCTTCTCGAAAGCCGCCCACGAGATGCGCTGAACACGCATGACATTCGCCCGCAGAGCGGGCATCCGGCGCTGTCCCATGAGACAATCATGGGGAAGCCGGAGAGCGCTCACAACCAACAGCAGACGACGAAGTGGTACATCAACGCCTACCTGCACGCCGATGACCCCGATGCGCTCCCGCTGGGCGAGGACGTGCTTAACGGCCTCCAGTTCGGGGGCAAACGGAACTACGGCTACGGCGTCACGCGACTGAAGGGCACGCAGGTTGTCGACCTCGACGACCTGGACTACTCCCGACTCGAGGACGGCGAGGCCTTCCTCGTAGGGATGACGACGCCGTTCGTGCTGGAGTCGGAGTACCCCAGCGCCGCCGACCAAGACGTCCCGTGGTGGTGGAAGGAGAGTCGACGGGATCTCCGTGAGCGAGCGGAGAAGATCCTCGAGCAACGGGAGGTCTACAAGCTCCAGACCGTCGACCACGGGCAGGTCGTGAAGTACGAGGGCGACCGCCCCATTGAGACCGCGAAGAGCGGTATCCTTCGGGTTGGCACTCACTCGAAGTACGGCTTCGGAGAGCTACGAGTGAAGCCGCTCAGCCCCTAGTCAGAATAATATAAGGAATTAGAAAATAATAGCGAACCAACGGAGTGAGAAATCCGGACGGTGGCAGGCGAATTGGTAACGAAACATCACGCGATTCCGTGAATAAAGACATCACATTCACAACAATTACTGCTTCACGTCGGCGTTCTTCGGCTCGAGCTTCCCGTCCTCGTCAGGGGCGATGGGACCGAAGAGGTCCTGTGGCATCGTCGCCTTGTCGACGTCTAGGCTCCGGTAGCCACGGTTTGTCTTGAAGCAGAGATACTTCATCAGGTAATTCTTCCCGCTGCCACGCGGCCCGACGATTCGCACTGGGACGTTCCGACCGAGCTTCTTCGCGACCAGTTCGTCGATCGGCATCTTCAGGTCCCGTTCCAGAGGCACGGTCGGTGGAACGACCTCACCGTCGTCGTCGGTCGGGAGCGCCGAGTGGCCGGCGTCCGGGTGCGTGTCCGGCTTCGGCACGAGGTCGTACCCGATGTCTTCCAACACGGGGAAGCCCGTGTTCACCGGGTCGTCGGCGTTGTGGCCGACATCGCTGACGTAGTTCGCCTCTGGGTCATCGGGGCTGAGGGTCGGATCTGTGACCGCGAGCGGCTCACCGACGGTCTGGGTCTGTTCCTCGACTTCGCGCACGACCGCTCCAGCGTGGCCGAGCTCGTCCTTCCGGGCTTCGTGACGCTGAATCTGCTGTTCAGCGATCTCGTTGCCAGCGGGGATGTGTTGCTGGGCCTCGCTCACGAACTGTTGGGCCTCGTGTTCGTTGTAGATGTGGACGTCGTCTTCGACCTGCCGTTGCGCCTGCTTGACCTTCGCAGCCCGGAGTGTCGCGGAGTCAGTGTTTGCTTCGACTTCATTCGGGTCCGCTTGGATGAGGTCGCGCTTCGTCACGATGTCTTGGTGCTGGAGGTCGACGATTTCGGAGTCTGTCAGTCCCGTGAGGCCGTCGAAGTCTGCGGTCTCCGCACGAGCGTCGAGTTCCGTATTGATTGCGTTGGCAACCGCATTCGGGTCGGCTTCTGCGAGGTCTTTGTAGGACTCGTAGCCAGCGCCGTGGAGCGCCTCCTCGACCGTCGCATCGACGCCGTCGATTGTGATGAAATTAGCGCCACTGTGAGCGAGGTCGCCGAATCGCTCTGCGATCACCTGCGGTTCCACACCGACCGGGTCGACGCTTTGGATCACCTTCTCGTTGTGCTGGTCGCGAGCGAGCGTGTAGATGCCTATTGTGTCGCCGGATTCGATGAGAGTCTTGGCGTCGTCTTCGGTCATGTCGGCGACGTCGCTGACCGAGTACAGGACCGAGGAGAGCGGGACCGCCCCACCGTTCTCGCGGATCTTCCGGCGGGCGAAGTGCGAGAGAAGCTGCTGGCCGCTAGGGGCGTCCTGGTCGGTATCCGTACTCGACATTAGGCCTCACCTCCACTGTTCGGGAGGCGCTGCTGGACACGACGCTCGATCTGCTGGGCGTCCGTTGCGTCGATCTGGTTCTCCGTGACGCCGGCGAGGTCCATCACGTCCTCGAGGGATTCGGCGAGCGTCGTCTGCTCGTTGTCGAGGTCCACGCCGTCATCGTCCTTGTCGGCTTCCAGCCGGAACTGCTCTTTCGCCGTCGTAATCATCGTCGCTGGATGTCGGAGAATTTCCCCAGCGAGCTCCTGGTACTCGCGGTAGGTCTTTCCCGCCCGGTTCCCGTCGAAGTTGTCGAGAATGGCGAGCTTGAGTGACAGCTGGAGGTTCCACAGCGTCGGCTGATGGGATGGCTTCGCGAGCGCCGTGGCGCGGTCAGCGGCCGCCTCGATGTAGTCCTCGTTCTGGACGCCGATGTAGGAGTAGAACTCCTCGACGTTGAACGGGAGGTCCATGAAGTCGATTGCGACGAGTCGCGCTCGCTTGATCTCCTGATTCACCGTCTTACAGAGGTCGTCGAGGGTGGAGAGCACCGTCTCGTGCCAGTCGATCGCGTCCTCCATGAGGTTCCCCGTGTGCTTCCGGGCGAGGTCCGCCTCGGGATGGGGGAGCGGAATCATCGTATCGACCTCGGGAATGTAGATGACGGGCGTGACGGAGAGTTTCTGGCGGCCACGGAAGTCGTACTTCAGCTGGTCGCCGTAATAGATGGTGGTCGGCTCGCCGTCCTCGATGTCGCCCTCGTTGAAGTCCTCGCCGCTGGCGATGGTGAGTTCGCCGTTCTCGAGGTCGATGTCGGTATCGTCAGCCGGGTCGATTTCGTACGCTTTCGACGGGTAGATGGTCGTGAGGGTGACGGACCCACCCCAGTCGTAGTGACGAATCCAGCCGAAAGCGTTCTCAGCGCCGTGCTTCTGGCACGCTGCAATCTTCCGCTTGAAGAACTCGCGCATGTCGCCCGGCGAATACCGACTGGACGCGATCTGCCAGCGGAATCGAACGTCGAACCCGAGCGTGCGAAGCGCGAGCCGCCGCCGGTCGATGATGTCCTTGTGCGTCTCCACGCCGACGAGCGCCTCCGGGTCGGCCTGCTGGACCATCGTCTCCAGGTCCATCCCCGTCCGACGCTCGAGGTCTTCGATGTCGAGGCCGTGGACGTTCCGAATCGCATCGAGGTTGACGTCGACGGACTCGCCTTCACTTGGCGACACGAATTCGTTGTCCGCCCAGAGCTCGCCCTCGCCGGCGTTGGGTAGCACGGAGAGCGCAGTCTTGAACGACCGCTGTTCGTCATCGTCGACGTACCGCCGCCCGCGTGCGTTAATCGCCTCGGGATACTCAGCGTCGACGTTCTCGTTGACACCGAGGAACGGAACCGTGCCGAGAAATCCCGCTACGTCAAGCCCTGTAGGATTCGCCTCGGGAGCCTCTCAAATGAGAACTGGTGGGTTGGGTGTGCTTCGTCAGCTGTCGCGAGACGCCTCCGAGCAGTCGTGTGCTTGAATCCGCTCTGGTAATCCGACTCGCCCACAGACCGGGCACTCGACGAGCGGCGTCGGCGGGAGGTCACGACACTTCCGTAACCCGGCCTCCAGATGCGCACGGACGACGGCTGACTCACAGCGAGTGAGTGCTTGTGCGAGGTGCATCTCGAGTGCTTCGCGCGTGGTCTGTCCCTGTTCGGAACGCGTCCGCCTCGTCATCGTGGGCCTCGAAACAGCACTGGTTGGGTCAGGAGTTGATACAACTTGGTGGCGGTGTGTTGCCACTGGGGAAGATATTGCATATGACTCAGAGGCGGGAGACAATGGGGCGACCACGCCAGAACAACACCGTGCTGGGTCGTGGCCGTCACATCCCTTTTCAATCCCACCTCACCCCATTTCGGGAGTTACAAACTTCCTGTCTCGAACCGAATCCTCTCAATCTCTCTTAACGACTTCATGACCAACATCAGCTCTTATCCTTGCTCTTCGCTGCTGACTGTGGATAATATAGCAGACTAAACACCTATTGTGAATTTCTTCCGTCGCCAGCAAAATGGGGAATCGGCGGCCTCACGGCTGGGATGGTAGCTACAGTGTTGCTCACTATCGACGGAATTTCTCCGCCGGCATCCGCCTCGGAGCCTCGTAGTTGGTGGTTCCGAGTGAACCATGTACTCCAGATTCCTTTGGCAGCCGATCGGAATTCGGGTGTCCGCCCCCTAATTAGAGCGGACAGCCCGAACCGCGATGACGGCCTGATCGCTTGTTAGGCGACCTACATGGGTTGCAACCTTTGATATCTTCCACCTGCCGCATACGACAGATGGCTTCTCCATGCTACCAGAGCTTACTTGTTCAATACTGAGCCCCATCATCGGATAAAGGCTCGCAAAATTTCTTTAAAAGGCAGTTCGACGCCTTTGAACGCCGTAGCAACTATCCTTAACCAACACCACCGGCTAATACCGGCACAGTGTTGGTTAACGCAGGGGTTAGATCCACTCCCTTGCCCCACCCACCGCCCGACTCCTCGAGTGAGTGTATCCTGGCGACCGGTGGGCTCGAACGGCCGTCGCGACGGGTTTTATCGGGCCACTGTTCGTCGAGAGCGAGTATGGTCGTCGTCGAGGAGGTCACCAAACTGAGCGAGCGCCGTACCCAAACCTCGTCCGAGGTATTTCCGGATGATTCGTTGGCGTCGATTCGGGAAGCCGTCGAGGCCGTCCCAGCAAGTGTCTTCGACGGCTCGACGAAGCATACAGAGGTCGGTGGGTTCGATGCCGCGATCGCCGACCGGCTCTCGCAGTACGAGTACGAAGGGGACGCCGCCGGCGGCTTCAACCCGAACTGTAAGCTTTGGTCGCATCAGGGGTTTAACTACAGCGTCGACCTCTACGACGCCGACGCCCGCATCGCCATCGAGGTCGAGAAGAGCGAGCGGAAGAACGTCAGCGACGATCTCCTGAAGTTCCAGAAGGGGTACCGCACCAAGAAGGACGGCCGGCCGAAGATCGAGTTCGGCTGTCTGGTGGTGCCGGTGAACTATCTTGGCCGGCATAACCTGTACCAGCACAGTCTGACCAAGCTCGACTTTATGAAGGGCGTCCTGTTCATCGACGACGTCGCCGTCATCGGCTATCGAGACCCGCGACCGGACTAGACGCTGTCACTCCTGACTGTTTGTCGGCGTCCCCAGAACGCGGAGCGTTCTGGTGTGCGCACGAGAACGCTGTTTCTCGTGCACGCCGGGAGGCGTGCAGCGCGCGACAGCGTGCGCTGCGTGACTCACCATGCCTGGTCTCGATCCGCACGACGACACGAGTCGCGACTACGAACAGTTCGAGAAAGAACAGCTCGCCCTGGACCGTGACGCCACCAGCGTCGACACGGCGGACGTCGACGACAGGACGGCCCAGCGCCTGGTCAGCGACCTCGTCGACGCGGACGTCGTCACTCCGGTTCCCGAGGACCAAGTTCTGGTTCACGAGCCGAGCGGCACCACGTTCGACTCATCGACGCAGCTGGCCGTCTTCCACCGTGGCTGGACGGCCGGCCGCGACGCCGACACGGAGGGCGAGTGATGCAGCAGACCCTCGTCGGCTGCGCTTTTTGCGACGCGCCGCCCGGTACGGAGACTGGCGAGGCCCACACCTGGGGGCAAGACGAACGGGTCACCCACCCGATCTGCGTCGACTGCGCTATTCAGGAGCGCCCTGATTCCAACGACCTCGACCACCATGCCTACGACGGCTGTGGACGCATCGTCGATACGCTGCCGGCACTCACGTCCTTCCACGTCGAACTCGGCCACCTCGACGGAACAGTACACCTCTGTGTCCGCTGTAGTCCTGGTGGGCCCGCGACGTACTGGACGCGCGACCTCGAAGAGCATCTCGTTGCTGACATAAACTCCGAATAGGCCTGCCCCAGTGCGCTCCACTGGTTCAGTACGTCCGGAAAATAGATTCGGGGATATGCATCCAGCCCTACGAGGGAACTCAATCCGGTTGTCGAGATCCCGAAAGGGCTCAGTCCAACATGGCCTCGATATCCCATTCGGTCTTCTCGTTGCGGACCTGAATTTGCTCCCAGGCTTCCTCGGCACTACAGTCCGCTTCGACGCCTCGTTCGTAGAGCCCAGCAGCATCCTCACGCATGGTATTCAATTTCATCTCCGGTGTCCGGAGATAAGAGTATGCGGCCATTTTCGCAGGCGGTTAGTCCGACTCATCAGACTCTGTGTTTCCAAGGTCTGTGGATTCGAATTCCTCTTCCCACTGCGGACGGGCCGGCCCCGGCACTTCCGTCGCGAGAGTCCGAAGTTCCTGCTCCGAAAACCAGGGGAAACAGCGGTCGTGGAGTTCGTATTTCCGAAACAGATTCAGGTGGACCCAACTGTAGGATGCGATTTCTCCGAGAGCATCCCGGTCACGGTCGCGAAGCGCATCAACGACCTCCTGTTCGGTGATATCGATATCAAAGGTTTGCGCTTCACTGACGAGTGCTTTCAGCTCTCGTCGTTTCGTCTCATCGTCAGCGTCTGGTGCATAGTATATCTGAATGGCAGCGTCGATCACGTCCGCCTTCGACTCAAGGGCATCTCGCGTCAAGCCCGTATAATCCCGGGGGAACATCCAACCTTTCTCGAAGTAGGGACGCTGATCGAGCAGCCCCAATTCGGGGCTTTCACCGCCACTCTCCTTCTCGTAGACGCCAACGAGGTGGTCCGCGAACTCGGCGAGCGCGTGAAACTTGATGAGGAACGACGGCACGACACGCGTGTCTGGATCAGCGGTGTCACCGATGAGTGTGGCTTCAGCGTCGATGGGTTTGCTGAGTTCGTACGCCATCGCTCGGAGCCGAACCTCGTAGTCGCCGCGATAACTGCCGAACACAAGATAGGTCGTGATGCCCGCCTGGGTGAACGCGGGCACAGCCTCGTTGATGAACCGGGCAACCTCTGATCGATCCGGTCGCGGAACCGCAACGCCGTGAAGTGCCCGATCCACGGCGGCTTTCACGCGTCGCCAGCGGTCCTTTCGCGTCTCCTCAGTCACAGTGGGTGCTTCTCAGGCAACGGTGTTAGGTCTTGCTAACTACGTCGGGATTTCCTCTCTAAATCGTCATGGTACACCCGAACAGTTACAATCGTTCAGGAAGTAGAACTTCATATGAGCGAACGGACGGACACGCCGGCACCGGCAGACGCACACGCTGATACGGTATTCGACGTCGGTAGTGCTGACGCCTATGAGAAACAGCGGCGCGTCCACCGGTTTCTCTCGCAGGAGACACGAAACCACATTATCCAGGTGCTCCTCGGCCATCCGTCACACCTCGCCTCGATCACGGAGCTTGACTACTTCATCCCGAAGAGCCGGTCAACGATTCGCGAACAGCTCGACAACCTCGCGGATCGAAACATCGTCTCGAAGTACCATCACGAGCCGAACGAAGGTGAACGCGGCCTGCCGACAGACTTCTGGGGACCTACCGAATTCGGCGTCGAACTGCTCTACGAGTACAAATATCTCCGTGGGGTCCCAATCATGCGGTCGCTCCACGACCACACGGCGTTGACTGAACAGGTCGAACGCCACCTCAATGCTGCGCGCCCCGACCTCCCGGAGGCGGTCACAGATGCGCTCGAATTCGACGAGATCGACGTTACAGAGTCGGAATCCGCTGAAGATAGGAGAGCGGCGCTCCAAGAAGGGTCGTTGTTTACTGATGAGACTCCCAAAGAGGAGCGTAGTGAATCCCCAATTGACGATCTCTTCTAGGGGGATACGCGAACTATGCTTCACAAAACTCGGTAGTGCGAACTACAATGCTGGATTCAGAAGAATTTGAAGAAAACCAGCGCGGGAATACAGAGCAACGGCGTACCATGATCAAGCAGTGGGCGGAATACATCCGGACCCACGGTGACGAGGAGTGGTCACGCCAGCAAAACAAACTCATCAACTCCCAGCTGCAGTCGGTGAACGATCTCGCTGAAACTGGTGACACCGATCCGGTCCAATTTGCAAATGTCCGAGATCGACTACAAGACCCAGAATCGGGAACCTAGGTCTCGCTCTTTCGCTCAGAGAACCATATCTTGACAGCCCTGGCGGTATTCTGGAAGACCATGCAGTGTCCGGAATGTGGATCTGACATCACGATAGAGGTTGGGCCAGAGCGGCCACTCTCAATGTCGCTCGTAGAGGCTGTGATTGCTGCTGACGAAGACGACCAAATCGCCTGTTCGCAAAACTGCTGGAACTGTGGCTGGCAGGAGAAGCGCTCGATCCGTATCCAGGCCATCGAGAGAACCGACGGCGATGAGCAGGCCGCCAAACGCGCGTCGCTCATCGACGAGATCGTGAGTGAGGCAAAGGGCATCGAACGTATCACGATGCTCGAGGATGTGCTCGCAGAGGTCCGTCGCCAGCGCCGTCTGGAACCGAACACGTCGAATGCCTCTACTGACGCCACCTTTGATGATAAGCCCGATTCATGACTGTTGATGAGGCGTTCTACGACGTACGGGAGCGAACCGAGAATCCCGCCCACGCGTCCGTCGAAGACGTCTGTGAACTCGTTCGCAAGCGAGCCCAGGATCCCCGTGACGATCACATGAATGCGCATTTCGACGAGGCCATGGCAGATATCGTCGAAAGACACGGGATAGAAACTGTTCAAACCGTGATCCGCCGTATCCTCGTCGAGCACTACCCGTTCCGCACTGCGACAGTTGACCTCGAAATGCGCAACGTCGATGGTGTCTGGATCGGCACCGCAGCCACCGGATACCTCCGAGAGCTAAACTCGGAACAAGACAGCTGAGGCCTCTCCACTGAAAGCCCTCGGCCGCTCGACGTCCCGCGACCACGTGAGACTGCGTCTCGCTTGCTCCCGTTCGCTCCGCTCACGGGAACCCCGCTGCGCGCCTCGTTCCTGCGGTGCTTGCGGGGTCGGGAGACGACCGAGACGGCCTCGCCCTTTCTGAGTCCACCGGGCTGTCGGCTAGTTCATCGAGCGCCGGATTCGGTTGAACGAGGTTTCTCTATGGCCCGCCCCGCTTGCCGCATGCCGCCCTCCGCGTCGTTCGCGACCGACCATTCCGGGCGTGTGGGCGCTCTCCGCACCGCCCGCGCCCGTTCCGGGCTAAAATGAATCTGGTCTCGACGCCAGCGGGTAAGCGCGAGGGGTTGCGCGGCGTGGCTGCTCACCACCTACTGATTGATCTTTAGCTGAGGACACAGCGGAAATAGACATACGATATCAATTCTGCCGCAGAACCCGAACGAACTAATAGAATGATATCGGAGCCAGTTTAGAGGCTATTCGACTCGACGAGAGTCCCAGTCGCAGTCGGAATTACTCGCCCACCGACCTCTACCTGAATCGAATCTGCAGTTGTCTGCCCACGTAGATACAGTAGTGAGGGTCGGTTCACTTCATATCCTTGTTCGACACGTACGTCGATCTCAGACGTGTCGAAGTACTGGTGCTCAGTAAGGTATGCAGCGAGACACCCATTCGAAGCACCAGTCGCAGGATCCTCAGGGATACCGAAAAACTCTGCAAACACTCGGACGTTGAGCTCGTTTTCTGGTTCGTATGTCTCCGGAGCGAACACGAGGAGATTCCGTACTCCGTACTGATCAACCAATCCACGAGATTCACCGCGTCGACAGCACTGTCATAGCCGTTGTGAGCGGCAGCCGTCAGTACGATGTTCGTGTTGACCTCGCCACCGACGGGTTTACCCCGTGGTGCGATTGTCCGTACGACGGGCCGGGAGCGTGCAAGCACGTCGTCGCCGTGTTGCTTCGGTGTGTCGACGACCCACCGCCAAACGAAGGCGATCGACTCGACGCCGCACTCGACGGCGTCGACGCCGACGAACTCCGCGCGTTCCTGCGTGACGAACTCGTGGCCGATGCGAATCTCCGCGATCGGTTTCTCGCCCGCGTCGGCGAGCCGACGAGACAGTCGGTCGACGAGCTTCGCACCGCGATCGATCGGCGGTTCGAAGAGACGAATCCCGAGTACCACGTCGTCTTCGAGCCGATCGACTTCACGCAGTGGTTCGATCTCGCGAACGAGTACCGCGAACAGGGGCGGGACGCGTCGGCGGCGACCGTCTACCGGGCACTCGTCGAGTCGCTCGACGACAACATGGAGCGCGTCGACGGCGCGTACGACCACTTCTCGCGTGCGTTCAGTCGGGCAATCGACGAGTATGTCGACTGTGTCGCGACCGCAGAACGGGACGCTGATGCGGTCACTGACGCCGTCGCATTCCTCGAGGAGCGGGCGACATCGGGAACGCCGTTCCTCGCGGAACACTTCGAAAAGGCAGCAGTCGAGCTTCGAGAGAAGCTTGGCGAGCAGTCCTGCGAGTAGTTGTGTCCCCTTCGATGACACCCGTATGTTCGAAGATCACGAGAATTAGTTTGCGGCGCGGTCAGCCACATTGATCCGCTGTTCGCGAGCGGCTTCGACATCCGAGTAGAGCGCCAGCGCGTGCTTGATGAGGCGACGGTCTTCCAGATTCTCCTCCCAGCGCGTGATCACGTCACGGCGTTCGTGAAGCTCGTCACTTGAGAGGTCGCCGTCGGCAAGCGACTGTTCGAGCTCCTCCCACGTCTCGACGTCGTAGGTCGCCTGCCACGCCTCGATCTCCTCGGTGATTGCGGCCAATTCGCTCCGCAGCTCCTCGCGGGTGTTTTCCTCGATGAGCGTCCGGATCTCTTCGAAGAGCAGGCGCGTGTAGTCCGGTAGATAGCGCGTGGTTTCGCCGGCCTCAACGCGGCGCAGCTGGCCTTGGTTGACGAGATCTTGGAGTTCCTCGTTAGTCGTACTCCAGGCGGCGTCAGCCTGCTCGCTGATCCAGTTGACCGACCGCGGTTCGCGAAGCGTCTCGGCGACCGCCCGAATGCGTTCGCGGGCGGTCATCGACTCACTCCACGACTGAACGCCGTCCTGCGGGGATTCGGACATACTTGGCACCGCTAGTCCTGATTGCGATACGGAAGCGTTGTCACGTCGAACGCATCGTAGTGCCGGTCGTAGGTGAGGATGTGATCGACCCCTGAGGCGTCCATATGGGCTGCAACAGTGAAATCGGTGAGTGACGCATCCAGATCCGTCCACTCGACGAACGTTGCTTTGGCGTCATCGAAAACGTCCTCGGAGACGGATTCGAACTGGTAGAGCGTACTCTCGTCGAGCGTCGTCAGGAACGAGGCTGCGTTCCGCATTGACGCTTGCTTTTTCAGCCGTGTGGCAGCCTCGTCGACGATGTGATCGTTGACGATGAGGCGACGATAGGGGAGGTCACCGTCGCGGACAAAGGTCATGAACGCCCGCGAGACTGCGTGCATCCGATCTTGTGGGTTGAATAATGCGTACAGGAACTTCGGCCCGACGACGACCTGATGGCGGACGTGCCCTGGGCGAAAATGCTCGGGCGTGATCGTCCCGATCGGGGTTTCGACTGGTTCAGCCATCCGAATTCAGGATTGCGCGGACGGGTCGTCGGCGAGCGTGAACGATTCGTCGCTGCCGTCCCACTCCTCGACGAGATCGTCTTCCTCGCGGGCATCCGTCGCCGCCGACGCTGGAAGGGACTCGTCATCAAGGTCGTCGAGGACGGTGAACGCCGGGTCGTTTGGGTCAGCTTGCTGCTGGCGTTCGATCCACTCGAGAAGCGCCTCGTGGCCGGCTTCCTTGAGCGAGAGGCCGTGCTCTCGAGCGAACTCCCGGAAGCGTTCGTATTCGTCCTCGTTCAGTTCAGTTTGCACGTGCTTGGTGTCGTTGCTGCTCATAGGGACCCCAGTTGCTACTCTCATCTACTTGTTCATGAAGTATAAGATGTTCGCATGAGATAGTTCATGGCCCATATTCAAACGGGAGACAGGGCGGACTACTGGCCCTGACGTTGAAATACGAATCCGGGACAAACCACACCAACCGATGCGTGATCGCCATCTGGATTTCGAGGAACTACGGCCGACCGGCGAGGCGTCCCACATTCCGGACACGAGGCTGGACGACGGCTGTGAGAGTGAGGAGCTCTGGATCGTACCCGCTGACGTCCACTTCTGAATGCCTCGCATCACCAACTGGCGACGCGAGAGTCGCCGCCAGCGTTTTAACCAACAACTCTATCGATTCGGTTGTAGTGTTGGTTAAGACTTGACGACAGCTACGTTCTGGCCCTACTCACCCGCCTACACCGTCGACGGCGTCCTCGACGCGTCGGCACCGATCGATCGGGCGTGCGTCTCCCGCCGAGTTTGTCACCCCCCGAAGAGGGGTGCGGGGCGCGCCGAATCGGCGTGACCTCAATCAGGTGAGACCGATGACGACGAGTGAACCCTACGAGCGTGCGTTCGACGAAGACATCCAGCGTGGTACAACTGAGCCGTGTCCCGAGTGTGGGGGCCCGGTGCGAACGAATTCAGCCGAAACAGTTTGTGCAGATTGCGGACTCATCATCGACGAGCAGTCGATCGACCGTGGACCGGAGTGGCACCGCGACGACGCCGATACAGCAAAGCGAACGGGTGCACCACTCACCCCAGCACGGCACGACCGCGGCCTATCGACGGTGATCGGCAGCGGACAGGACGCAACGGGTACCGACCTGTCGGGCCAGAAGCGTCGACGCCTCGCGCGGATGCGTCGCGAGCAGTCCCGTGCGCGCTGGCGGTCCAAACAGGAGCGCAACCTCGGGCACGGCCTCACGGAGATCCGGCGGATCGCGAGCGCACTCGGGCTCGCGGATTCCGTACGTGACCAGGCGTGCCAGCTGTTCCGGACGGCACAGAACGAACGACTCCTCAAAGGGCGGTCCATCGAGGCGATGGCGGCCGCGAGCGTCTTCGGCGCCTGCCGGTGCAACGGGGAGTCGTGGCTCATCGACGATGTGGCGCCGATGGCGCAGGTCGGACAGAACCGCGTCGAGAACGCCTACACGGTGCTCAACGAAGAGTTGGGGCTGCCGACCCCACCAGTCAGCCTGGACCAGTTCGTCCCGCGACTCGCGTCCGACCTCGGCTGCACGGACGTTGTTCGACGCCGGGCAGAGGAGCTCGTTGTGCAGGCCGTCGACGCCGGCATCACGACCGGCGTGCATCCATCCGGATTCGCCGCCGCCTGCCTGTACATGGCGGCGTGTGTCCACGACGCGCCGTTGACGCAAGCCGATGCCGCGGCGGCCGCCGGGGTGACCGTCGAGACGATCAGGAGCCATCGCGATCGGCTGCTCTCCATCGTAGAATAGAGAGCTCGTATAGCCGTTAGGTTGCCCGTCAAGCCCATATATGAGTGTGGTAAAGTAATGGGTAGAGAAAGTATGAGTGAATCAGAGTCTGAAAAAGTCGTCTCGGTATCCTCTCGCGGACAGGCGACGATCCCGAAAGAGTTTCGCGAGGAACTAGGGATCGATACTCCCGGCCGGGTAAAGTTCGTTCGCACCGACGAAGGGGAGGTCATCGTTCGTCCCATTCAGTCGGCCACGGACCTTCGCGGCATCTTGGCGGGAAAGACCGACGACCAAGGGAACTCGGCAGTCGAACGGCTGCGTGAGGAACGAAAACAGGACAAAGCTAGTGACGAGGAGCTGCAGGAGCGGTATGTCGGTCGCGATACTGAGGATACGAAATGACAGCAGCACGTGAGCATCCCGACACTATCGTTTTCGACACGGAACCGCTAGTTGCGTACTTCTGTGATGAGCCGGGTAGTGACACCGTCGAAACCTACATCGAAGCGGTAGAAGGATCGGCTGATGGCTATATCTCCGCGATCAACCTCGCTGAGGTCCATTATGTCGTCCGCGCTATCGACAGTGAAGCCCGTGCCGACGCCATCGTCAACGTCCTTGAAGAAACCGGGATACGGCAAGTCGATACCGAGGAGACGTGGCCCAGTGCAGCCGACTTCAAATTGCGCTACTCGCCAGCACTTGGCGATGCGTTCGCGCTCGCAACCGCGAACCAAGTCAGCGGCATGCTACTCGTCGGTGCCGATGACGATTATGACGACGTTGACGACGTACCGATTACGCGCTTCCGACCGGAATCAGCGTAGCAACCAACCTGATCGACGCAGACATCGTAAAGGCCCCGGGTTCGCGTGGCGTGTCTGTCGGCGCTGGGAGGCGTGCGGCGCGCGACAGTAAGCGCGGCGTGACTCACCATGCTCCTGCCGACAGTGACGGAACAGTGATCCGTGATGCCGCGGTCTCGACGACGCGATTGTCGCCGCGGCGCCGACGAGCATGGCGACCGGCGTCTATCTGGCGTTGATGCCGCTGACCGTCGGTCGCCTTGCAACCGTCCCCGACGGCGAACTCGCGGACATCAGGCCGAACGATCGGCCGATCGCGACTACGAACTCCGCGTTCGAGCAGATACCGAACCGGGAGAACGGGGCGCTCACGGAGTTCGTTTAGACCGAGCAGTACGAGTTCGGTGAGTTCGTTTTGGCTCGTTCTATTCGTTCACCTCGTTTCGATTCCGGAAGCGGCGGAGCCCCGGTACGTCGTCGACCGGGGTCAGAACAGGCCGGGAACCAGAACGTACGTCAGCAGCATCCCGAACAGGCCGGCGAAGACAGCGAACAGCGCCATCGGGATGATCGCTTTCCGCAGGAGGTCGCCTTCACGCCCAGTGATTCCAACGACACCACAGATAGCGGCCACGTTCAACACCGAGACCATGTTTCCGAGGCCGCCGCCGACGTTCTGCAGGCTGACGGCGATCACCCGGGAGACGCCGACCGTCTCGGCGGCGTTGTACTGGAGTACGCTGAAGAGGATGTTTGAGGACGTGTTGCTCCCCGTCATGAACGAGCCGATAGCGCCGATCCACGGCGAGATGAGCGGGAGCAGGCCGCCGGCGCCCATCGCGAGCGCGCGGCTGAGTGCCTCCATCATGCCGAGGAGGTCGGCGGTGTTCGTCTGCGACTGAATCATTATCTGCGTCATCGAGACGGCGATAATGAGCGTGAGGGCGGCCGGAGCGATCTGCTGGATCGACCGTCGCCACGCTTCCCCCATCTGTGTGGTGTCCATCTTGTGAAGGAAGCCAGTGAGGATCGCGATGGGGATGAACGGCATCGTTCCGGGGAGATAGAGGTACTGAAGAGTGTATCCGAGTTCAGTACCGAGGATCGAGTCGAGTCCGACGGAAAAACTCTGGATCCAGTCGAGGACGGCGACGCCGGCGACCGTGAGGTCCGGCCACCGCGTGACGAGCAGTGCGAGCGCAACGAGCAGGTACGGGGTCCACGCCAACAGCACAGACATCTCCTTTTTGGGTTGGTCACGGGACACCTCGTCAAGATCGAGGCCGCCGAGCCACGTGTCGCTCCATGTCGATTCCTCGGGGAAGTCCCACTGGTCATCAGGGATGAGGATATCGTTTTTTGCGAGCAGGAGACCGATGCCGAGCACCACGAACCCTGCGGCGATATCGGGGAGTGCAGGCCCGACGAACCACGCGATTACCAGCTGTGTGCCACCAGTGACGACGCCGAGCAGGAGCGCGAACGGCGCGATGGGGAGAGTGCTACGCACGGCGGTTCCGATGCTGCGTTCACCGTCACCGTTCCCGAACCAGTACGTCAGGAAGAACACGCCGAGCAGTCCCCAGAACACGTACGTCACTCCCGTGACGACGCCAGTCCATGCGGAGACCATCGAGAGGAACTCGGATACACTCACCGACCCGGACAGCGCTGGGTCGATGACGGCACCGGTGCCGCCGATGACAGGCGTGCCGGCGGCACCGAACGGCGGGTTCGGGGCGTTGAAATAAAGCCCGAACACCGCAGCGGCCAACGGGGGGAATCCGAGGCCGATGAACAGCGGTGCGGCGAGTGCTCCCGGTGTCCCGAACCCGGCTGCACCTTCGATGATGGTCATGAACCCGAGACCGATGAGCAGCACCTGGATGCGCCGGTCTTCTTCGATCTGCCCGAAGTACCACCTGATCGTAGCAATGGCGCCACTCCCCTCGAGGTAGTTCATCAGGAGGATCGCCCCGAAGACGATGAGGATGATGTCGACGGCCTGCAGCGCGCCGTAGACGGCCGAGGCCACCAACCAGGTGGGCTCCATACTCCAGTACGTGAGTCCGATTCCGGCCGCGAGCAGCCACCCGACACCCATTGCGCGGGCAGCGGACCACCGGAGCCCAGCGAGCAGTACGAACGCGACGCCGATCGGGACGACGCCGACGAGAGCCAGTATGAGAACATTAGGCATGGTTGGAACTCTCCACTATTGGGCCATCGCATAACCATCCATATGTAACTTACTTTCTGTATGATATGTACCTGCAAATACGGCCGGATCGGGCGATTATCCATAACGAAAGAAAATCATGGTCGGGCCGGAGAGGAAACACCCATTAACTGTTGGTACAATTTTTTGGGACATGTCAGCCGAGCCAATTGCGACCTTCGAGTCGTCACTCGACGAAGTCGGCGTCGAACTCGTGCGAACCACGGCCGACGAGTTCGCGTCGACGCTTTCACCCCTGCTCGACGCGCCCACAGTCGGCACCTCACTCCCCTTCGAGACCGTCTCGCTGCCGGACAGCGTCGAGACCGATCCGTCGATCGCGGACCTCGAGGCCGCGGCGACCGGCGTCACTGCTGCCGGCTACGGCATCGCCGACTACGGTTCGGTGATCATCCAGGGCGGTACCGACGGTGAGGAGCCGGTGAGTCTCTACGCGGACGAACACGTCGCCGTCGTCGCCGCCAGCGACGTACTCCCGGACATGGACGCGACGTTCGACCAGCTCGCCGAGGACATCCGGAACGGCGTCGGACAGTCCATCATCGCGACGGGGCCGAGCGCAACCGCAGACATGGGCGCGCTCGTGACGGGCGCTCACGGCCCGATGGATGTGACGGTCGTACTTCTGGAGGGCAAGTAGATGAGCGCCGACACCCGCCGGCAGAAGGCCGAGCGCATCCGCCATCTCCTCGACACCGAGGGCGACGCCGTCCACGAGAACACCCAGGTCTTCAACGAGGGCCGGTACGAGTCCACCGCGAATCTCGATGACTACGACGAGTTGAAAAACGAGGCTCGTGCCATCAAGGAAGACGCCATCGAACGCCTCCCTGAACTGATCGACCAGGTCACCGAGGCCGTCGAAGCCAACGGCGGCAGCGTCTACGTCGCCGACGACGCCGCCGACGCGAACCGATACATGGAGGAGGTCGTCGACGGCCGCGACGTGGTGAAGTCAAAGTCGATGACCAGTGAGGAGATCGAGGTCAACGAGTCGCTTGAGGCACGCGGCGGGGACGTCTGGGAGACCGACCTCGCAGAGTTCGTCCTCCAGGTCGCCGACGAGGCCCCCTCACACATCGTCGCCCCGGCGATCCACAAGTCCCGCGAGGAGATCGCAACCCTGTTCAACGAGGTGTTCGACCCCGAGGAACCCTTGGAGACTGCCGAGGAGCTGACGCGATTCGCTCGTGAGTACCTCGGCGAGAAGATCCTGGACGCCGAGGTCGGGATGACGGGCGCGAACTTCGTTACCGCGGACACCGGCACGCTCGCGCTCGTCACGAGTGAGGGGAACGCCCGCAAGTGCGTGCAAGCGACGGACACCCACGTCGCAGTCGCGGGTGTCGAGAAACTCGTCCCGAGTGTCGAGGATCTCCAGCCGTTCGTCGAACTGATCGGGCGGTCCGGGACCGGCCAGGACATCACCTCCTACGTCTCGCTGTTCACCCCGCCGAGTGACTCCCCCACGTTCGGCGGGAACGAACTCGAATCCGGCGACGACCGCGAGTTCCACCTCGTGCTCATCGACAACGGGCGGATGGAGATGCGCGAGGACGATCAGCTCCGTGAGACGCTGTACTGCATCCGGTGTTCGGCGTGTGCGAACTCCTGTGCGAACTTCCAGCACGTCGGCGGCCACGCCTTCGGTGGCGAGACGTACTCCGGCGGCATCGCCACCGGCTGGGAGGCCGGCGTCCACGGCGAGGACAGCGCCGCCGAGTTCAACGACCTCTGTACGGGTTGTAGTCGGTGTGTGAACCAGTGTCCGGTGAACATCGACATCCCGTGGATCAACACGGTCGTCCGAGACCGCATCAATCGCGGGAAGGACGGCGACCTCGACTTCCTCGTGGAGGGGCTCACCCCGGACGAGGAGCCTGGTGGGGTCGACCTCCAGAAACGGCTGTTCGGGAACTTCGACACGCTGGCGAAACTCGGGTCGGCGTTCGCACCGCTCTCGAACTGGGCCGCACGGACCGGTCCCGCGCGCTCGCTGCTGGAGCGAACTCTCGGCGTCGACAGCCGCCGCGAACTCCCGGAGTTCGAACGTGAATCACTCGTGGAGTGGTTCGAGAAGCGGGGGCCACGCGTCGGTCGCGACGAGGCACGCCGACAGGTCGCGCTCTACCCCGACGCGTACACGAACTACGTGCGCACGGAGCGCGGGAAGGCTGCCGTCCGCGTCCTCGAGGCGCTCGACATCCGCGTCGACGTTCCGCCCGCAGGCGAGAGCGGGCGCGCCCCGCTCTCACAGGGGATGGTGTCGACGGCCCAGTCCAACGCCAACGCCGTCTACGACGCGATCGCGCCCGCCATCGCGGCAGGTCACGACGTCGTCGTCATCGAGCCGTCAGATCTCGCGATGTTCCACCGCGAGTACGAACGGCTCCTTCCGGAAGACGACTACGCCGCGCTGCAGGAGCACAGCTACGAACTCATGGAGTACGTCTACGGCCTGCTAGAGAACGGGGCGGACATCGATGTACTCCCTGGCGGCGGCGACGAGCGGATCGCTTACCACAGCCACTGTCAGCAGCGGACGCTCGATCTCGAACCGTACACGGTGGCGGTGCTCGAAGACTGCGGGTTCGACGTGACGACCTCGGACGTGGAGTGTTGTGGAATGGCTGGAAGCTTCGGCTACAAGTCCGAGTACTACGAGCTCAGCGTGGACGTTGGCGAGACACTCGTCGATCAATTCACCACGGAAGACACCGCGGACCGTACTGTCGTCGCCAGCGGGACGTCGTGTCTCGAGCAACTCGACGCACTCCTCACGCGCCGGCCCGCACATCCGGTACGGCTACTCGATACACAGTAGTCCGGCCCGGATGAGAGGTCGCTATAGGGTGTTCCGGCGGCAGTAGTCTTCCCTTCCAGAGCTGTTCGGTCGGGGAGAGCGGGATGATTAGTGTGCTGTCACACTAACCGTTTCGCGCGGTAGCCTTCGTTTCTGGCAGGAGTAGGAACCGGAGCGACGCTGAAAGCAAGATGTCGGGGAAGCAAGCGAACATTCCTGCATGGACCTGCCAAGAACTCAACGGATGTGCTTTCTTCGACGCCCCGCCCGGTACCGAGACTGGCGAGGCCCATACCTAGGGACAGGACGAACGGGTCAGCCATCCGATCTGTGTCGACTGTGCGATCCAGACGGAGCCGGATCCCGACGAGTGCGATCACGTCGCCTGTGACGGCTGTGGGCTGGTTGTCGACACGCTCGCAGCGCTCACGCGATTCCGGGTGGAACTCGGGCACCTAGAAGGCCCGTTGCAGTTGTGCGCCCACTGTAGCCCAGGCGGGCTCGCGACGTACTGGACGCGTGATCTCGAGGAGCATCTCGTCGCGACGCCGGCAGAGTGACCCAAACACTCTTTACTGTTTCGCTGTAAACTGTAATCAAGAACGAATCGTGTCACGCACCTCAAACCGCGCGGACGGGGACATCGTCCAGGATTTCCTCTCGGTCGCCGATCTCCTCGAGGAGCCACAGCTGGCCCAGCTGTACGCGTACCTCGCTCGGGAGGGGGAGGCGACCGTCCAGGACGTGATGGACGACCTCGAGCTCGCACAGGGAACCGCCTACAGCTACGTCAACCGGCTCGTCGACGCCGGCGTCGTCGACGTCACCGACGACGAGCAGCCGCGCCGGTACGCCGCCCGTGAGATCGACCTGACCGTGACGACGGCCGCCGGTGACCGCGAGTACACGATCACGCCGGCGCTCATCGACGCCGTCGGCCGCCGCGAGACGGACGCCGACATCGACACCTACATCGACCGCCACGGCGTCGCCGGCCTCGCGACCGCGCTCACCTACGCCGTCGCTCGGGAGCGTGGGGAAGTGACCCATCGGCTGATGGCCGAGGACCTCGACATCTCCCCGCTGGCTGCGGAGATGATCCTCCAGGCGCTCCGGCCCGTCGTCCACGAGCACTACGACATCGAGGAAGCTGGGGCAGGACTCGACGAGTTGGACATCGACGACGGCGACGACACTAGCGACGCGTGAGCCGGCTCCACATCGCCGACACTGGCCTGTTCGTCGCGATGGGACAGCCCTCGAACAGCCGCTACCAGGCTGTTCGCCGATTCGCTCGCCGGAACGACGTCACCTTCGTCCTGCCCGAACGGGTGTACGAGGAGTTGACCATCGAGGACCCCGACGTTGAAGCGCCACCTGTCGACGCCGCGATCGACGAGGGCTGGGCGACGGTTGCGGCGCCGCTGGAGTTCTCCGAGCCTGTCGTCTCGCGGGTGATGGACGGGGTCCAGCGGTACATCGCGAACGCCGATGACCGACCCGCCGACGAGGTCGAACGCGCGGACGCTGCCCTCGCTGCGCTAGCTGCCCAGCACCTCAGCGCGGGAACGGCGACCGAGGTGTACATCTACACGACCGATATCGCGGCCGGCGAAGGGGCCGAAACCGTGCTCGCGAGTGAGGGGTACGGTGACTCGGTGACGTTCGTGAACGGCTTCCGGTTCATCGAAGACCTGGTCGCCGGCGACAGCTGACGCTATTCGGGGTCGAGGTCACGAGCGTCGAGGTCGCCGGCGAGATACTGCTCGCCCTCTCGTGTGATGTCGTAGACACCGTTGCCGAGGTGGACGAGGAGTCCATATTCGACGAGTGTCTTGCAGCGGGCGTTGATGTGTTGCCGGGAGAACCGGACGCGGTCGCTATCAGCCATTTCCTTGGGGGTATCAGGGCCGTCCTCAGAGAGATGCTCCAGAATGCGGTCATCGGCGCGAGACATCCAGTCGGCGTCAAAGCGCATAATCGCTTCTGGTTGCGCCGACACTATCCCGAACGCGCTAAGTCAAATAGAGGAGCGTATCGCTTCTATGGTTGACTCCTAACGTTTTAAACGTCTGTCACCCAAAGCCCCGAGTGTTCAGATGCATTCCCCTCCAGCGGACAGTTCGGGCGGACCGAATGACCTCGTCGTCGAGATCATCGAGACACTGGAGACATGCGGGCTCGAAGACGACGGCTATCAACTCCACGATTACGTGGACATCGATGCGCTCGAACAGTTGCTTGCCTCATCCGATGGGGACATCGCCGTCCAGTTTACTGTCGAAGGGATTCCACTCGAGGTCTCACCGGACGGTGTCGACGTCATCGTCGAGGATGAGTCCGGGTGCGTCAACGAATAACGACGTTCGTTGCGGAGACAGGGAGTGCTCTAGAAAGCCCTCGGCCGCTCGACGTCCCGCGACCGCCGCTGCGCGCCTCGTGCCTGCGGTGCTTGCGGGGTCGGGGGACGGTCGAGGCGACCTCGCCCTTTCTGAGTCCGCCAGGAGGCGGGTTGCTCCAGAGTCGATTTCGCATAGTAAGATTTCGGTCTTCAGCTGGGTCTACCACCAACAACTAACTCCAGCAACTGAGATATCCCCTCAGTATGCCAAATGGAGGGCACCAACGACGGGCAGATGAGGAGGAACTGATTGACGCCGTCGAAGATGAGGGGTGGGAGTATTACGCTGATCCCCCAGACTGGATCGTCGAGAGCGCGACAGCAGATGGCGTCGACCAGTCTGCTGGGTTTGACGCTGATCGGGAAGTCTATCAGGGAGACAACTATGTTTATCTCGCAGTTTCATCTGTTCATGGGCGGGACATTCACGTGTTCTCACAGAAGAAATCGGAGTACTACGAAACCACCTCCGAAGAGGGAGTGTGTCCTAACTGTCAGGCGTATGTCCGTCGCTACGACGAGGATGACTATCTCACGTGCCATCGCTGCGGGTGGCAGTATAAACCGTTGAAAGAGCGGCTTCGAAATCTCTTCTGACCGATTCTGATTCAGGTGTGTATGTAGCGGCCCGCCCCGCTCGCCGCTGCCGCCCTCCGCGTCGCTCGCGACCGACCATTCCGGGCGTGCGGGCGCTCTCCGCACCGCCCGCGCCCGTTCCGGGCTAAAGTGCATGTGCCCTCGACGCCAGCGGGTAAGCGCGAGGGGTTGCGCGGCGTCGCTGCTCACCCCCACGCTTACTCCGCTGGTCGCTTGCTCCGGACGGGTCGCTGGAAGACTCACTCCGTTCGTCTTCCAAGCCCTGCCTCGCTGCGCTCGGCAGGACGGCGCGCGGTGCTGGTTGGGGCCACCTCATGCAGGCGCGCTCTCGCTCGCGCCCGGTAGGGCGCTCGCGAAGGCGCGAGCGAGAGCGCGCAGATGGTTCTGTCGGTCGTTGTCGTCGGAAAACCGCGATGTAGGAGCATCGCGGTGTCGGCGCGTGAGCGCCTTCGGAATCTGGTGTGATTCCAATGTCTAGTAACAACGCTAGCGGAAAGGTCGTTTCGGTCGATGAACAGGCATTCGAGAAAGCGGGCGGTCAGGCGGTCGATGAAGACGGCTTCCCGGTCGTCGACGAGACGCCGGAGTTCGAGGCCGCGGTCGAGCAGGAGACGCAGGCGAAGGTGGATGCGAACCACCCGGACGGGATCGCGGACACGAGCGAGGACCGGATTCACGGTGTCACCCTCGAACAGGAGGAGCGCATTCGGGCGCGGGAAGCCGAACTGGAGCGCATCAGTGCCCAGGCCGAGCTGGGAACGCAGGACGGTCGCGAGCAGCGCACGCGGGAGGTCGTCAGCGAGCAGTGTGGTCGTGACGAGCCGGCGCCGGCGGAGCGCACGGATCCCCGGGAGAAGCTGACGCAGGAGGAACTCGCGGCGGTCAACGAGCAGGCGATGCGGATCAGCGACGAGGTGCAGGGCGGCTGGTCGAGAGCGGTCGTCGCGAAACAGCTGGCCGAGAAGGTGCAGCGCGGGCGGGACGTCACGAAGGCGGTGCTGGAGACCCTCGAGGAACTGAAGGTGGCGCCGGGGGCAATCGTGCCCATCGCGGACGTGCCGGACGTCCCGGTCGGTGAGGTGACGGTCGAAGGAACAATCGAGACCCTCTGGGAGCCTTCCTCAACGAGCATCCAGCAAGTCGGGCTGATAGCGGATGATAGCGGGAAAATCAAGTTCACCTGCTGGGAGAAATCCGGGCAGACGGTGGTGCGTGAAGGTCAGACAGTGCGGTTCCGGGCAGCAGCCAAGAACTGGTACGAAGGTCGGTGCTCAATCGCGCTGACCGGGTGGTCGCGGATCGAGTTCCCGGAGCGCGGTCGGTGGTGGGAAGAATAGGCAGTCGACCTACCCTCTTTTTTGTTGTGTGCCGGACCAACCCAGACCCCACCGCCCCACCCACCGCTCCGTGCTCGCTTCGCTGCGCGCGCAGCCACGACCTCGTTCACCAATCCAACATTTATCCGGCAAACCGAGGGAAGGGGTGTGCGACTCGGGGGAGTTGATCGGGCCCCCAGAAGG
This sequence comes from Halobacterium sp. CBA1132, assembly GCF_001485535.1. Taxonomy (NCBI): domain Archaea; kingdom Methanobacteriati; phylum Methanobacteriota; class Halobacteria; order Halobacteriales; family Halobacteriaceae; genus Halobacterium; species Halobacterium sp. CBA1132. The sequence continues at coordinate 45,408 of NZ_BCMZ01000002.1, read as the reverse complement.
GTGTGGGCGTACGAGCGCTCCGAGTAAGACAGATGGCCGGTGAAGATGAGCTAACCTGCGATGTCTGTGGAAAGTCCTTCGACACCAAGGACGCGCTGGGCGGCCACAACAGTAGCCACAGCCGCCGCATCTCAGACACCCAGTTACTGGCCGAGGTCGACCGTCTCGTAGACGAGCTGGGCCGTTCCCCAACAGCCACAGAGATGAATGAGCTAGGGGCGTATTCAGCTGGAACGTACAAAAATAGATTCGGCAGCTGGGCAGAGGCACTCCAGGAAGCGGGATACGAACCGGTGAAACAACACCGAGTGTCCAAAGACGCACTCCTCGACGAAATCAGACGGCTCGCAACGGAGGATGGGACGCCGCCAACAGCGGCCGACATGCGCTCGGAGGGCGAGTTCACGGTCACAATCACACAGAATCGCCTCGGGAGCTGGAACGAGGCGCTCGAGGCAGCAGGCTACGACCCCAATCATCGGCATCGGATCTCGGATGCGGAATTACTCGAAGAGATCCATCGGCTTGCCGACGAATTAGGAAAGGTCCCAACAGCGCAGGAGATGAAAGACCATGGGGAGTTCTCGCATCGACCCTACTTTACTCGCTGGGAGGGCTGGCAAGCTGCGATCCGAGCCGCTGGCTACGAACCGGTCGGCCGTCCAGCCGGCCCAGACCATCACAACTGGAAGGAACAGCCAGTCCACGAGTGGCGCGAGTACGGGGACAACTGGGACGAGCAACGACGAAAAACGCTGGAACGCGACAACTACACCTGTCAAACGCCAGGCTGTGAGTGGACGGAGGAGGCGCATCGCGAGACATTCACGAGAGGACTCCACGTACATCATATCCGACCGCTAAGCGCCTTCGGCGACAACGAGAGTGAGGTGGATTTCGAGCGAGCCAACCGGCTGGATAACCTCGTTACGGTGTGCGCCGAGCACCATCATCTCTGGGAGCGGGCATCTCCGCTCCGACTCGATACGCGATGAGTCTCACAACCGGCGGCCATTCAACGAGTTTCTGATTGAATGGCGAAAAGGTGAGCGGTGGCCTGGTGATTTACTACTGCCAGACCAGCCCAGGCCCTGCCGCCCCACCCTCCGCTCCGTGCTCGCTCCCTACGGTCGCTGCGCGCGCAGCCACGACCTTGCTCACCTGTCTAACTTTCGCCCGATATCCGCGAGACAGCGTGCGCACGGCTGAACCCTTCGATACGTTGCCCGTTACTCAAATTCGAGTTGCTTCCATTCCATCCCAGTAGGGGCATCGGGTGGCTCGAGGGGGCTTGAGTGCAGATCCGCTCTAATTGTTGGCTTGTTGTACGCCCGCGGCGCAACGTCATTTGGTCCATCGGGGTAGAACAGTGACGCGAGCAATTGGATATGCCCGCGTCCGACACAGAGTTCGCACTGCCCGCCGCCGTACATACTGATATCCTGCTCTGCACAGTACTCGATAGTCTCGAGAAGCGACCGGACGGTTCCGAACCGCGACGGGGCGATGGAACACCAGTCCGGCTCGAACGGCGTGCCACGGAGGTTGGCTGTGCTGTGGACCGACGCACCCAACGAGAGACTATCTGAGTACGCCGCGAGCAGGTCGTGTACATCGTCGGAGACGACAGGATCTGCCACGATGGCATCGGAAAACGTCTCGAAAACCTGGCGATAGAGCTGGGGGTTCGGTCCTTGATTGTCATCATTTCCGTCGGACTGTTCGCTTAAATCGAGTACGCGAACTGCGTCGGTCTCCGCGAGTCTCGCGAGAGTGTCCGCGGTCCACCCATCGGTCGGTTTAAGCGCAAACTCGCAAGTGGGGTTAACCGCGAGTATCTCTTCGACCTGAGTCGTGTCCCCATCCGGGACCGGAGTACTGACGACGAATCGAACCGGTGAGCGCTCCCGACCGAATCGGGATGCCAGTGTCGTGTCGTTTTGCTTGAGCGCGAGGTCGAGTGCGGCACTCTCGACTGCCCAGCGTCGATACGCCCGCGAGACTTCGCGCTCGGGTGGCTTCGTCGGAAAGAGGTCGACAGCTTCGAGCGATTGTGAGAACTCATCGAACGTATACTCACCCGCAAAATCGAACGGCAGTGTATCTGGCAACGCCTCATGATCGACGGCTTCGTGGGTGACATCTTCGCCGGCGCCGAACTCATCTTCCGCCAACAGGACGAACGTCGAGGTGACGCGAGTCGCCTCGCCTGCCATCTCTCGACGACGACTGGTTCGGTCCGAACCCGATATTGTCAACGGGAGGTCCGCGATGCAATCGTACAGCGTCATATCTCAGTCCAGTGGGTACACGCAGGGGTCGGATCAGCTCCCATGCTATCATGGTTGGATAACCTCCCGGATGAACGTGACGAGCGGCCGTGGTGGGTCTGCTGTTTCATGTATCAGACCCTCGTGTCGGTAGTCATCTCGGGGTCCGTCCGGAGAACCCAACGCAAGCGGAACGCTTGTGCCAGTTCATAGAACCACAGGATGACGAGGGCGGTGTATCCGGGGCCGAAGAGATACGCCGACCACGACTGATCCTGGTAGAAGAAGCCGACGCCAACCACCAAGATTGCGATGTTCCACACCCAGACCATCCACGTCGAGATCACCGTCGGGATGACTCCATCTGGGAGGGGATCAGACGCGTCAACGGAGGTACTGCCCCCCAACCCCCCTTCGCTCAGGGCAGGGAGATTCCGAAAGTAGAGCAGCAAGCCGGCGAGTGCGATTGGGAGCGCCCATCCTACGAAGAAGAAGTGGAGCGCGCCGTCTTCGATATACGCCGGATCCACCCACTCGACGCCGAAGAGTACGAACGGTGCGAATCCCGCCGGCCCGAGCATCCAGAACTGGGCTACCAGAACTGACAACGCGATACCCGATCGGGAGTCTGTCGATCGATACGTCTGGACGAGGTTGTACAGGTACAGTGCAAATCCCGTTGCGAAGAGGACCAACCCGGTCGCCGTGACTGTCCGCCCCATCCCGACCCAGGGGCCGGTAATCAGCGGAAAGATGCCGGCGACGAAGAACCACGCCGAGTAGTCCCGTAACCTCTCACTGTAGAGATCGGTACCAAGCAGGCGGGGAAAGAGGTCGTAGAGCGTGCCGATGGCCGCGAGCCCGAGAAAGCCCCACGCGTTAGCGTGGACGTGAGCTTCGCGCAAGCCGAGCCAGCCGCCGGGAACCTGCCAGACGTGGGCGAACAGGCCGTACGCGTACGTGATCCCCCACAGGAACACGAAGACTGACACCAGATACAGTCCAGTCGTCGCGTTCCACGCCCGATCGCTTTGCATAACCATCCGCAACATCACTATCAGCAACCCGGCGACGAGGAGCCAGATCGCGATGAGTCCGCCATCGAACGCCCACGTGTGACCCCATCCACGCCCGTACCACAGCAGGAGAAATCCACCGTTCAATCCGATGAAGTTCAGCCAGTCGTAGTACTTCGAGGGCAGTGGACGCTCGAGTTTTCGAGCCGTAAGCTGGGGGAGCTTTCCGAATAGGAGCTGCGTGAAGCCGCCGATCGTCACGAAGTGAATGTGACTCCACGAAACCCAGCCGACCCGCGGGACGAGATTGAACTGCTCGAGGCCGTGATAGACAGCTAATACGAGACCGGCGAGTAGGAACAGCGAACCTGCGAGGTGAAAGGGAGTGAACCGAATCGGGTGGCGTGCCATAGTTACACATACGGAGGCAGGCCCGAAAGGGATTCCTACGGATATCATAGAGTATATCGAATATATTCGTACTCACTTGGCGCCTCGGGGTCGAATACGCTGAGACAATTCAGAGACTACACTTTTCCAACGATATCCTTCCCTCAATCCATCTATTAGCTATGTCGATGGCCAGTGATTCACGTATCATATGTCCGACCCGGCTACCGGGAAGTGGAACATCGGAATCGGCCTCGGAGTAATGGTCTTGTTCATGCTCTACGGGTTCTTTCTGATCTATATGCGTGACTTCGCCCCGGGCCGTGAGGCATGGATTGCGGGATCAAATGTGAGCCCGCACTTCGAGGCGCGCCTTGCACACGCCCACGGGAACCTGTTCTCGCTCCTCAATATTGTCTTCGGGGCACTGCTTCTGTGGTTGCCCGTAGGTCAGGGTCGCGCTCGTTGGATTTCGCTCTTGGCACTCGTCGGACTTCTCATGCCCATCGGTATCCTCTCGGAGATCTATCTCAATCTACCACCAGTACTGGTTCTGGTCGGGGCAGCTTCGATTGTCGTGGCGACGGCGCTGTTCGCACTGGAACTCGTACGGATGGACATCGACCCGTCGATGTCCCTGTAATTTGAGGATGTAGCGAAAATATTCGAGGTAGAGTATAATTGCTCGCAGTATGTTTACTACCCATGGGACAAACAGTTAGCAGCTACACCGAGACAGACTCACTTACCACAACCCACTGGCTTGCAATATTGCTCGTCCTGATAACCGGAGTTATCCACGTGTACGCCGGATTTGTCGAAGGACGGATTCCCGTTTCACTCGCAGGAGTCGGGTTCCTCGGTGCCGCCGTATTGTTCCTCTTAGACTATCGACGATCTCTTCTCTATATAGTTGGGATCATCTATACGACAGTTCAGTTCCCACTCTGGTACGTAGCGAATGCCAGCGAATTCACGACGCTCGGGTATGTGGATAAAATACTCCAAGGGGCGCTCATCGTCGTGCTCACGTACCTCTACTGGAGAGCACGAAAGACTACCAAAAAGGATCGTGAAGCAACTGCCGCTTGAGTACTCGAACCGGTTACATTCCCGCCCATTTCGTGTTGGACGATATTGTGCCCGTTACGCTCCCTGACGAGGGAGATCAGTCGTCTTGATACTCCTTTTCGAAGCCCCGGAATTCGGTTCGGTGGGCTTCCTCATCGGCGAGAATTGTCACGGCGAGATCTTCGGTGACCGGATCGTCAGCGTCCTCAGCAGCATCGATGATCGACCGGTATGTCTCGATAGCGTCCTCTTCAGCGTCGAGGACACCTCGGATTACAGAAAGCACGTCGGTCGAATCCTCGGGTGGTTGCAGCGAGTCCTGCCGAGCGGTAAACTCTGCCGAGCTGGGCGGTCGGGCATCCAATTGCTTGAGACGGTTGCCAAGTTGCTGGGCGTGGGTCAGTTCCTCTTGGATGTCTTGCTGGAGGCTCTGCTTGATCTCTTCGGCACGAACTCCGTCCAGAACGATCGCGTTCGTCTGGTAGTTCATTACTGTCTCCATCTCGTCCCCGTAGGCCTTCTGAAGCAGGTCGATGACGCGGTCTGAAGTCATACGAGTTACACTACCAGCGAAGTGCCGATATATCCACCGCCGCACCTGTTCGCTCCAACCGTGCTTGAAGAGTACGTAACACAGATTGCGTCCTCTTCGACCAGGTTTCCCCTTTTCAGTAGTCGAGGTACAGTATGTCGCAGACGGTATTCGAGAGGTAGATTAACAAGTCTCGGGACGCATATCTGCAACCTCGGCTGTGTGTTCCTGATTGGGCTGCGGACGAAGAAGAGACCATCGCACAGGTAAACGACATTCGGAAGAACAACAGGAGAAAACCCTGCCGGCCAAGAGCGTAATCCGCGAGCGACTGGAAACCGTTGACGTCGAGTGATACTGCCGGACTCAGTCCCCTTTGAGCCAAGCACGGCGAAGACGTGCGACTTCTTTGGGAGTGATATCGTCACGCTCGATTGCGACCTCGATGTCCGCGGCCGTGACTGCACCACGCTCAAGCACGCGTTGGAAGATATCCTCAACGACAGTGGCCGTCTCGTCTCCACCGACCGACCATCGGCAGTCACTGCTTTCGACGGTCCCCTCAAACGTGACTACATCGCCATCCGCTGCTTCCGCGGGGAGTTCGACCGTGTACTCGAGGCTCGCGTCGACCACCGAATCAGCGGTGTTCCAGTACACTGTGATGGTTCCGTCATCCCAGTCTACGGCAACTGGTTCGGGGGAGAGGTCGATATTGCCGATCTCGCCATCGACTGATTCCCTGAGTATCATCCGATCGCGAACGTTCCGGAGCGAGACAGTCACTGGAACCACCTGGTCGGGTGAGAGGTAGGAGCGGTGAACCGTTCGCGTCACGTCAGCCTTGCCTTCAGCTGTGCTATCGGGTGATTCTGTCGCCGTACCGGTGGTAGATTCCCCCAGTCCAGAATCTCGATTCACCACCCGTGCCCAGACGACGAGCAAGCTCGGGAGGACGAACACGCTGGCGAGGAACGCGAACACGATCGTCAGGGCGGTGATAAGGCCGAACGACTGCAGGAACGGGAGGATCGCGACGAGCAGCACAGCGAACCCGCTGGCGGTCGTCGCCGCACTCGAGAGTAACGCACCGCCGGTCCCGGTGACGGTCTCGTGGAGCGCCGCGGCAACCGTCTCAGCCCCGGCTAGCTCCTGGTTGAATCGCTCGCTGATGTGGAGACTGTAGTCGACGCCGAGCCCGATCGTGAGCCCAGTAATCATGCCGGTGACGATGTTGAACGGGATGTCCAGCAGCGCCATCGTCCCGAGTACCCACGTCAGGGTGAAAGTGACGGGGACGATCGTGACGACGCCGAGTGACGCGCTCCCCTCGGTGAGCCGGTAAGCGACCGCGAGGACGACGACGACCGACAGCAGCGCGACGACGAGACTCAGGAGCGCCGTCTCCGCGAGCTGGTCGGCCGTGATCTGGTTAACGATCACGTCGCCGGTCGCGATGACGGAAACGCCCTCCCCGTCGGCGTCGTCGGCAAGCCACCCCATCTGGTCGTGGACGACGTCGTCGTCGACGCCACTGTCGACGGTCACGACCATCCGGACAGCCCGATACTCGCCGTCCTCCCTGTGGACGACGTCGGTTGCTTCCTCGGGTGCCACCCGATACAGTTCGTCGTAGACGGCAGTCACGTTCTCGTCAGGGACGCCGTCGCCGTCGGTGTCGGCTGCCGCTAGCGTCCGGTTGAACGACGCGTTGTCCGCCGCGACGCGGTCCATCACCGTGATCGGGTCGGTCACCGCGGGCTCTCCGTCGGCGTACGTCTCCGTCGCCGACATGTCGCTCGCGTTCGTGCGTGCGGCGTCGAGCCGGTCGAGTGTCGCGGGATCAGTCACGTCGCCCCTGACGAGTATCGTGGCTGTGGTGTCCTGTCTGACGAAGTCACGGTCGAGCGTGTCGATCGCCCTCTCTGCCGTGTACGTCCCGGGCGCGATCGGGTCGGGGAGGTCTTTCACCCAGTCGTCGGGGTCCTCAGCGAGGAAATCCGACTGCTCGAAGCTCGCGTCGATACCTGTCGCCCCGTACGCACCCGTCGCGCTGACGAGGAGCGCGACGGCGATGACGACGTAGGGGGCCTTCGTCGCGAGCGTCGCCCCCGTATCCAGGAGGCGATTGACCGGCCCGCTCCCGGTTCCGATAGCCGGTTTCAGGCGGTCGATCCCACGGCGTTCGAGGAGCTCGTCGAGTTCGACTTTCAGCGCCGGAACGAGCAGGCCGAAGACGAGCAGCGTGGCCACGATGCCGATAGCGCTGACGACGCCGAGTTCGCGGAACACCCCGAGCGGGCTCGTAAGGTTCGAGAGAAAGCCGATGACGGTCGTCGTGGTGACGTAGACGAGTGCGACGCCAACGCTCCCGAGTGCGACAGCCATCGCGCGACTGGGCGACGTCTCGCTCGACTCTCGAGCCTCCCGATAACGCATCACGACGTGGAGGCCGTAGTCGATGGAGAGCCCGATCAGTAGGACGAGGACGACGATGAACGGCTGGCTGAACGCGATGTCGAACCACCCCATCGCACCGAACGTCCACACGAGCACGAGCGCGATCCCCAGGAGACCGAGCAGGATGTCCAGCAGGTCCCGGTAGACGACCACGAGAACGAGCAAGACGAACGCGATCGCCAGTGGGCCGACCAGGAGGACGCTGTCGATCATCGAGTCCGTGATCTCCGTCGAGACGACACCGTCACCGTAGACCAGGACGGCCATCGAGTCGTCGTCCGGCGCCAGGTCCGTCATCGTGGCCTGTGCGTCCTCGATCTCCTCGGGTGCGTCACCGGGTGCGAACGATCCGCCTGCGGACTCATGGGTCACGACGAGCAGCGTCGCGTTCGTCTCCGTCGATCCCGGCTCGTAGTAGTCGGGCATGAAGGCAAGCGCGCGTGCCGACCGGTCCGATTCACTGGAAAGTACGTCCGCGACGAGGGCCTCGACTTCGGAGTCGTTTAGCGACCGGAGTTCCTCGATCTGCTCCTCGAGAGCGGGGTCCAGGCTCTCCAGCTCGTTTCTGTCCTCGGCAAGCGTTGCGTACTCGTCCGCGAGAATCCGTTTCGTGACGTTCCCCGTACTCTCACCCGTCTCGTTTTGTGCGCGTCGCTCCTCGACAGTGTCCGCGAACAGCCGGTAGTCCGCCTCCGTGAGGTTCACTGACGTGTTGGCGTCGACGGCCTCGAACGCGGGGCGAACGCTAGCGTTGGGGTTGTTCTCGAGCGAATCGAGGGTTTCTGCCAAGCTCGTCTCCGTCCTCGTTAGTTCACGTTCGCGGGTCTGGAGTTCGGCGGCCCGGTCTTCCCGGATCGAGGTGGTCGCGACGAGGTTCGCGACGCTTCGCGTGGAGTCGTTCTCGACGAGGGTCCCGTTGACTGTTTCGTTGGTCCTGAGTGCGCGTTCGTATTCGAGAATGGAAACGAGGGTCTCCTTATCGAGGACGTTGTCGTCCCGGACGATGACCTGTGCTGAGGTCGTATCCGTCGACCCGCTCGAGAAGTTCGCGTCCACGTAATCGAGCGCATCGGCTTCGTCGGCGTCGGTCTGGAACTGGTCGAGAGACGTCGATCGGTCGACCATCGGCACTCCGGCGGCGACCACCGCGGACGCGACGACCATGACCGCAATAACGAGCCGAGCATTGTCTGTTATCCACTCGCTCACGTCGAACATTACTGAACATACACCCCCAGTTTCGACGGCGTGGACGAGGCACGATCTACTGTAACTGCCCGGTTGTTCGTGACGCAGGCCAGCGGCCTAGCGACAGAAATCTGGACATCGGGAAATTTCGCTCCCGGGCTGCTAGCCACGCGTTCGCGGAATTCAGACATTACATGTCCGTACACGCCTCGGCTGGTTAGTGATCAGTGCGAGAAATTGAGTCCTACCCTAACATATTCGTATATCTTGCTATAATGAGCGAAATAGTAGGTAAGCTACAGACGATGCCACACGCGAAACTTTCCATAGATATCCCCGACCATACCTGGATTGGAGATCTCTCGACTGCTCATCCGGAGGTGGTGTTTCAAGTCGTCACGAGTATTCCTGGCGAAGGGACCGGTATCGGGCTTGTCAGGCTCAAGACCGCTGACCCACTTCCACTCATTACCGACATTCAATCCCGTGATGACATCGAGGACCTCGAACTACTCTGGAAGCACGAAGACGAGGCGCTCCTCCAAATAAAGACGGTGAACCCACTTCCACTTCTCCCAGTCCTGCGAGCCGGTGTTCCACTCAGAATGCCCTTCGATATTCAGAACGGTGTCGCTACGTGGGAGGTGACGACATCGACGAGGCGGCTCTCGAGTCTCGGCGACCACCTCGAGGATTTAGGCATCGGCTTCACGATCGAATCTGTTCGCGAAATCGACGCGAGCCAAGCAGACCAGTTGCTCACGGACCGACAGCAAGAGGTGCTTCTGGCTGCTGTCGAAGCAGGCTACTACCGGACACCACGGGAATCGACATTAGGCGAGGTGGCTGAGGCACTCGACATCGCGAACGCGACGTGTAGCGACGTGTTGCACCGAGCAGAGGGCCACATCATCCACTGGTTCGTCGAGGAGCATATGGAAGTGTGATAGCCCGACGGCGAAATCGTGGCCGACTGTCGTACCGTGGTTGACGCCGTGTCTAGACGGGTTCTACAGTGAACAGCGAGTCGTCCGCCAGGACGACTTGGACGCGGCGATGCCATTCGTCAGCGAAGGCCTCCCGTTGCTGGTCACTGGCTGACCCATCGAGGATCCCCTGTAGTTTCCCGATTGCCGGTCCCCCGTCAGGGACGTCGCCGACGTGGAACGTTACGGCGACGGTATCGTCCGTATCGGTTTGTCGGAAACGGAACGTCGGGTCCGGCGACTCCGAGTCGAACGCGTCGAAACGCAGGAGATCACGGCGCCCACCGTAGCCGCCGGCGAGTCCACCGAAGCCGTCGTCTTCGGTCGCACCGGTCACGAACGAGATGATGCGACTCATCACGCCGTACGCGGCATCGTCTCGCGGACCGGCTGCCTGCACCTCGATCTCGCTCCGGACCGGATGCTCGTCGGCGTACAGCGCGTCGAGGCCGAGCTGGACGATCCGGTAAGCGCCCGAGGCTGTCGGGCAGGAGTGTCCCGCCTCTTTCACCGCGTCTCTGTAGGTGATGACGAACGGATCGCCCGGTTCAAGGACGCCGAGAGCTTCCGCGACAGGGTCGCGAATCTCGATCGGGGCAACGTCGTAGTTGACCTGCCAGTTCGTGCTATGCTCGGTTCCGTCGGTCGCAGTCGAATCTGTTGTCATGCGTGTAATGGACTTCGTGTCCAGTAGTCAGTAGCGAAGCAGTCGCATCCCGTTGAGGATGACTGCGAGGACGCTAGCTTCGTGGACCAGCATCCCAGCGGCGAGAGTGACGTAGCTGGTCAGCACGCCCGCGAGGAGGACGATTACGGTCAGCACCGCGAGCCCGACGTTCTCGAGGACGTTCCAGCGCGTCGCTTTGCTCAGTTTGACCGCGTAGGGGATGCGTTCGAGGTCGTCGGCCATCAGCGCCATGTCGGCGGTCTCGATGGCGGTGTCCGTCCCGGCGGCACCCATCGCGATGCCGACGTCGGCAGTCGCTAACGATGGTGCGTCGTTGATACCGTCGCCGACCATTGCGACGACGTGGCCGTCGGTCTGAAGCTCCTCGATAGTGGTCTGCTTATCCTCGGGGAGCAACTCGGCGCGGTAGTCGTCGATGCCGACCTCCTCGGCGACGGCGGCGGCCGTCCGCTCGTTGTCGCCCGTGAGCATCACCGTCTCGATGCCGGCGTCCTGAAGCGCCGCAACGACGCCTGGAGCGGCCTCCCGGAGTTCGTCCCGCAGCGCGATTGCGCCGATGATGTCCCCATCTCGGATGACGTGGACGACCGTTTCGCCCCGCTCCTCACGCTCGCGGACGTAGTCGGCGATCCGACTGGGGACGTCGATGTCGCGGTCGTCCAGCAGTGCGCGGTTGCCGACGACAACTTCGTGGCCATCGGTATGGGCGATAACGCCCTTACCAGCGACCACGTCGAAATCGTCCGGATCGGGAATCGACTGGAGGCTGGCGTCCGTATCGTCCGCCTGGGTGACCGTCGCCCCACCGTCCGTCGCAGCAGTCGGGCGCTCGCGGGCCGTGTCGACGATGGCGTCGGCGAGGTGGTGTTCGCTCTTCTTCTCGGCGGTCGCCGCGAGCGAGAGGACCTCGTCATCAGCAGCGCCGAACCCCTCGACGTCGGCGACGGTGCTCTCGCCCTTCGTGAGCGTCCCCGTTTTGTCGAAGGCGACGAGGTCGATCTTGCCAGCGCGTTCGAGGTGTTCGCCACCCTTCATCAGGACGCCCGAACGGGCGGCGTTGCCGATGGCCGAGACGATGCTGACCGGCGGCCCGATGACTAGCGCGCCCGGACAGCCGATGACCAGCAGGGTCAGCGACAGGATCGCGTTCTGCGTGATTGCATACGCGCCAATTGCTAACGCGATGACGGCCGGGGTGTAGTACTTCGCGAACCGGTCGATGAGACTCTCCGTGGGCGACTGTGCCTCCTGGGCCTCCTCGACGCGTCGGATGATCCGTTCGAGCGTCGTGTCCGAGCCCGCACCCGTTGTCCGGACTTCCAGTGCGCCTTCCTGGTTGACTGTCCCGGCGTACACCTCGTCGCCGTCGGCCTTGTGGACGGGTGCGCTCTCGCCGGTGACCGGCGCCTGGTTGACGGCGCTTTCGCCGTCGACGACCTCGCCATCGACCGGAATCTTCCCGCCCGGCTTCACGACGACGACCTCCCCCTCTTCGACCTCACGGGCGGGAACCTCTTGGAGTTCCCCGTCGCGACGGACGGTCGCCGTGTCGGGGGTCATCTCCAGCAGCTCTTGGAGTGCCGTCCGGGTCTTCCGCATCGTTCGCCCCTCGAGGTAGCTGCCGAGGCTGAACAGGAAGACGACGGCTGCGGCCTCCCAGTACTCTCCGATGACGATGGCACCGATAGCGGCCAGCGTCACCAGCGTCTTGATGCCGAGTGTCCGGTTGGTGACCTCGTGGTAGGCGGTCTTGGCAATGTCGTAGCCACCCACGATCGTCGCTAGGACGAGGATGGCGGCACCCGTTGTGTCGAAACCCGTGAGGTAGCCGAGACTCCAGCCACCGCCGTACAGCAGACCGCTCGTCGTCGTGACGATGGCCTTCCGGTGTTTCCGGTAGTACTGCGTAATCGATTGTGTGTTCATGAAGTTAGGCGGGCTGGGGCGTGTACCCCTGGTTTTCGATGGTCTGTGCGAAGGTCTCGGGCTCAGCGACGCCGTCGTCGTACTCGATCTCGACGCGACCGGTCGCGTAGTGGACTTCGACGTGCTGGACGCCGTCGACGTTCGACAGGGCGCGTTCGACGGTACTCGCACAGGTCGGGCAGTCGAAGTCGAGGACGCGGAACTGGGTTGTGTCGCTCATTACAGTTTGAGGTAGTGCCCGTACCTCAATAACTATTTTTTAGATGATATGTTTGAATACGGATATCGGTGGTTGGAGCAGTCAAACGGGTCGTCTAGGGCTTTCGGTCTCACGAACCCAGGGAGCTGAGTTCAAAACAGCGTCCCGCTAGCTTTTCCCGCCTGCTCACGCTCAATTCTCGTATGAGTAGTTCCGGCACCGACCACCGAATTGAGGATATCGCGGTGCGAGACACACGGGTCTCGGACGCCATCGACGAACCGATGCGGGCGATGATCCTCGATATTCTCTCTGAGGAGGCGCTGACCGCAACCGAGGTTCACGACTGTCTCGGGAGCCGTGGCATCGACCGTACGGAGAACACGGTCCGCCACCACATCAACGAGTTACGTGACGCTGGCCTCGTCGATGTAGTTCGCTTCGAGGAGGGGCGCGGCGGGACGACAAAGTACTACCACGCAAATACGATCGTCCTCTCGTACTCGCTTCCGGACTCAGCCGATTCCATCATTGAGGAGATGATCGATAACGTTCAGCCCCAAATTATGGACGCCCTCGCTACACTCACAGACGAGTACGACGACGAAATCGAGGACATTGTCACGAATATGCAGCCCTGCGAGCATTGCCGCACCCAAAAGTACGAAACGTACGTTCTTCTGACTGTCTTGCGACGTGCATTCGTTCGTGCTTACCGAGAGTGACACTCAAAACTATCAACAGCTATCACGAGCGCGCCAGAAATCTGGCCGGTAGTGGTACTTGCAATTCAGTGTGCTCGACAAACGCGGTAGATGGCCCATGCTGCGGGGAGCACAGCAAACAGCGGAAGGTGAATCCAACGGAGCCGGTGGGTAACCGATTCCTCTATTGTGATTTGAGCGTTGGTCGATAGTAATCGTCACTCAATTTGGATCGCCACTCCGGACCAGTGAGATTTCGTGAGGAGTCCAGTCTCATAGACGCCGATAAGAAACGCAAAAGTACTTTCAATGACACCTTCGAAGCGGAATTCACGGATAACCTCAGAGCACACCGCCCTTGTATTCCGACTGAAGACAGTTAACACCTGAACCTGAAACAGTTCCTTGACAGCGTCACAAATTAATTGATTTTCATGGAGGTGTCTAGCACGGCATCGGTCGTCGATACAAGTTCTGGGCACCCATTCTAGCTGTACTGCTAGGCTCAATTTCTTCCACGCCAGAGGCGGGCACTTCAGTCCCGCGTAGAGTCTATTTACCCCTCAATGGGTGAGGGGCTCGCCGTACTGGCGAGTTCCCTGAACACGGTGAAAACCATGGCAACTAGAGACATCTACGAAACTGGCTTCGACGAAGAGGTCCAGACGGACTCGAACACCAATCAGTGTCCCGAGTGCGACGGCCGGGTCACCACGAACGCGGTCGAAACGGTCTGCGAGGACTGTGGCCTGGTCATCGACGAACAGCGCATCGATCACGGGCCGGAGTGGCGGGCGTACGACGACGAGGAGCGCGAGCGAACGGGCGCCCCACTCACTGCGGCCCGCCACGATCGCGGCCTGTCGACGGAAATCGGTCGCGGCACCGACGCGAAGGGGAACGAGATCTCCGGGCAGAAGCGACGGCGACTCGCACGGATGCGCCGTGAGCAGACTCGGGGTCGCTGGCGGTCGAAAGCGGAACGGAATCTCGCCCACGGGCTGGGCGAGGTGCGTCGGTTGGCGAGTGCCCTCGAGCTCTCCGATTCGGTCCGTGACCAGGCGTGCCAACTCTTCCGGAGCGCCCAGACCGAGGATCTGCTTCGTGGCAGATCCATCGAGGCCATCGCCGCGGCCAGCGTCTACGGGGCCTGCCGGTGCAACGGCCGCTCGCGGTTGGTGGACGACATCAGCGAGATGGCCCGCGTCGCGGAGTCGCGGGTCACGAACGCATACAAAACGCTGAACGAAGGGCTGGGCCTCCCCGCTGAACCCGTCTCCCCCAGCATGTTCGTGCCGCGCCTCGCCTCGGATCTCGAGTGTCCGGACGAGATCCGACAGCGGGCCCGAACCCTCGCGGAGCAGGCCGAGGAGCGCGGCGTCACGACGGGCGTCCATCCGGCCGGGTTCGCAGCGGCCTGCCTCTACAAGGCGGGACAGGAACTGGGACAATGGGTGACGCAAAGCGATGTCGCGGAGACAGGGAACGTCACGCCAACCACGGTTCGGACGCATCACGAGACGTTAGAGGAGCATGTAGCCTGACAACGCTCCTGCACAGCCACTGGCGTTAGATAGTTTTCTCAGGAAACTATTTGTTCATAGCGCGCATAGGACCCAGTATGACCGAGACGTGGGACGACGTCAACGAGCAGGTCAAAGCGGACTGGAAAGACGACACCACACCGTTTGAACGTGTGTACGAAATCGTCGAACAGACCCACGACGGGCAGTCGGCTGCCGAGATCGCCGATCGAGCGCTCGTGAGTGAGCCGACGGCGCGTCGCCACTGCAAGACCCTCGTGAACACCGGGTTCGCCGAGACGGAACAGGACGGCCAAACAACGCTGTACAAGCGCAACAGCGACCGGATCTTGATGTCCCGGATCCGCGAGCTCCGTGAGGAAATCGATCGGCCCGAGTTACTCGACAGCATCCAGGAGATGAAGGCCGAGATCCGGCGCTACGAGGACCGCTACGACGTGGTGTCACCCGAAGAGCTCAGCCAGCAACTCGACGCCGACGAGACGGGGGGCTGGGACGACCTCACTGCATGGCGAACGACGCGACAGAATCTCGCGGTCGCCCAAGCTGCACTCGCCTACGACGAGGCCAGCCACCAGCTCGCCGTATGAACGACGACGACCGTGCGGGCGAGTTCGGGCCGATCTATCTCCCGGCGCTGCAGCGGATCCGAGATCTCTGGCTCGAGCTTGAGCCGCTCGTCGACGAAACAGGGTACGACGACGTCGTCGCACCCACGGAGCTACAGATTAGTCTCAACGACGGGCTCGCCGATGCCGAGAGCGCTCGGCTCGATATCCAGTGGAGCGAACTCGGGATGTACTCGTTTCACTACGTCGATAGCGACGACGTCAACTGGCGCTTCGATCGCCACCCGAACACCCACTCTCCCGAGATTCATTTCCATTCGCCGCCCGAGGCCACGACGACGGCCGCCGAGCCGTCCTGTATCGACGTAACCGAGGTGTCACTCGTGACGCGTGCCGTTCACGCGATGTGGCGCGCAGCGTACGAGAAGCGGGATCTGGATCGACTGAATAGCGCAGCAAATCCACCATAGGAATGCCCACTGGACGTGACCGCCCGGAGAACTTGGATGAGTTATCCGCCAACGAGGCACCGCGGTATCTTATCCGGTTCCTTGGCCGCCAGGATCTCGACGAGCACGAGGAGATCTACGACGACCTCGCCACTGAATAAGGCTGTAGAATCGTCGTCCACGTACAGCACTCGAGTTTGCCGGCTCTGTAGAAACACTACTCAGTTGATGGGGTTCCACCGTCATTTGCTCAGTACAGCCGGCCACCAACATCATCAGGACCCAACAGAGTAGTTGGGATAATGCCCGTCAGTTCGTGCCCTGAGTGTGGCTCGACAGCGCACACGACCGGGAAAGGAACAGTAGACGGGGAGGATGTCACTTCTGGGAATGCACGGACTGCGAACATGAGTGGTCGGACACAATCCTATAACTCGAAACGCGCACAGTGCGCAGTCCTACCGACCGGCGATGGCCGCAACTTGGATAACGAACCAAGATGCGTTCAACAGCCCCCGTTTTCCGTGGAGCGGGTTGGCCTGCTACGTTCGTTTCTCACGGACGCCATCACGGCCACGAGTGATATCCTCGCAGTTCGGGCACACCTGCGGTTCGTCGACCGAATCCGGCGTGAATACACGAACGTAGACCTCCGTGACATGGCTGCCGCAGTTCTGGCATTCCGCCATACCAGTAGCAGCCAGACCATCGACCATAGGCTTTCTGACGGCGACGACACGAACGATTAGAGATAGCAAACAGCGTCCGCGACCGTTCCAGACGCTGTATCGCTCAATCGGGGAACGCCGTTACGCAACCTTCTCCGTTTCGAGCCACTCTTTGAGCTCCCAGAAACAATCCGAGCACAGACGTCCTTTCAGTGTCTCGACGGAATCCGACGGATGCTCGATTCGGTACCGTTGGTGGCGTTCCTGAGATGAGTCAAGTTCCGTCCCACACTTATCACAGTACTCAACCATACCAAGGGGTTGTCGCTGACGAGGGGAATATTTGGGGGCCCCATTCGTTCGGCAGTGGTCAGCGGTGGTGGGTTACCGACTGATAACGAATATTGGTGCGTGTGTTTCGTGCCTGAGATGCTCAGGGATTGTCCCACGAAAAACTCGTTTGAACAGTGACCGTTCGGACGCTCCGATGACAAGGAGTTCATGCGCGACGCTTTCCGTTGCGATTGCCGATGCGACATCGTCGCTACGACGGAGCGTTGTCACAACTGAACTGTCAGCTACACGCTCAGCGTACGTCTCTAGTCGCCGGTTGGCTGCCTGTCGTTGATTATCGGTTGCGGCTTCTGGAATGACTGTCAGCAGCGTAATTGACGCGGCCCACTCCGAGGCGATACTGCTGGCGAGCGTCACAGCAGCATCGCTATTCGGGCCGCCCGCGATAGGGACAAGAATCGAGTTGATCGCCTTATTTGTCCCGGGGCCGTAGTGGGTGATTGTCACGTCGTCAAGGGATTCAACGTCAGTGAAACCGAATTCTTGGCGAGCAATTGCGTCCCCAGTAGAGGCCATACGCCGCTTGTGGCGACGTGGTGGCGTACTGACTTCACGTAGACTGACCGGGTGGATACTCGTAGCGTTGGACGGCGGAGCGTTGGTTGGGAATGCTGGCATTACTCGTGGGTTGGGACTGTTGGATTTGATTACTCGCCAGAAGAGATCTGGCGACGGCTTTTGTCGCCCACGATGAGCGATAGATAGTTCAACTAAACCTACGCGCTCACCGGTATAACTGTTTCCCGGTCCCGTATCCCCATCTCAGCCCAGTCTACGGACGGTTGTCCCAGCTATTGGCCTTGAGGAGCTAGCGTGTAATTCTCGCTAAGTACAGGGTACTCACTTATCGATCAGTGCAGCAGATTATTCTTCGAGTTTGTCTGTTACCGCCTCAAAGAGCCGGTCTGTCCACGCTGGGAAGACGAGAGCAGCGAGGGTTCCGACGACGACACCAACAACAATACCCTGTGTGATATCTTGGAGAACTGTCGTTCCGAGTGCCGCTCCGAACGTCACTCCAACCAGTATTGCGAAGACGACCCGTTCTCCGTCAGTGTCGTCGGAATCCTCTGACATCTGTATCGGACATATCTCCGGGCGGCAAAAATAACTGGGGCAGCGTTGTGTGAGCTGAAATGACTGTTCGGTTCGCACGCTAACTTATCGGCTGTTTCACCCACTCCGTCCGAAGGAATTTACGTCAGTCATTCCGATTCCGGGCACATGGGAAGCTACGCGACACCGCCGGACTGGGCCGAATCCGGCGACGAGTCCGACGACACAGCAGCCAAACTCGGTGACGGCCTCTCGGGGCGGCTGGCAGACGTCGATATCGACTCCGTGGAAGCGGTTCGGCACGTGCGTTGAGAAGCGTCAGTCCTCGTCGGTCGGTTCGAGTGGGACTCGTTCGACCTCGACGTCTTCGTAGTCTCTCTCGGAGGAGAGTACGTCCATCCCTCGGGTTTCCGCAGTCGCCGCGTGGAACGCGTCGAACGGCGTCATTCCCTCGTCGTAGTAGTTGACGGCTTTCAGCACTACCTGTCTCTCTTCTTCGTCCCGCACGGGGACGAGTTCAAGCAGGTTTGCCACCAGCGGCACGTAGTCGAACTCGTAGCGTTCCCGGGCGAGGAGGAGTTCGAGATACGAGAACGGTGACGTTTCGACGTCGTACTCGCCGAGGGCGTCCTCTGCGGAGCCCTGTAACCAATCGGATTCTTTGGCGAGGGCGAGCAGGAAGTCCGTCTCGACGTACACCGTCATCTGTCGCCGCCGGCTTCCTCAGCCTCGTCTCTCGCTGCTTCCTCGATGTCCGCTTGGATCTCCTCGACGGATGCATCGTGAAGTTCGCCTGCGGCCTCGCGGACAGCGGCGAGTGGGTCGTCCGCGACCGGTATCAGTTCGATTCTGTCCTCGTACATGACGATATGGTACTTCTGGCCGTACTTCTCCCGTACCTCCTTCGGGATGTACAGCCGTCCTTGGCCATCCGTCTCTGCTGACATAGATGAAGGCACGTTACCATAGACAGAGAATCTTACCACTAGAGAGTTCTTGATGGCCCCGAACAAATCGTTTCAGTAGTGTGTATGGTGGATTTTAGCAAGTTGAACAAAGTGGAACAGCGCGAGAATAGATAGCCGAATTTGGGCGTTTCAGGGCGTATACTTCGCCCCGACGAGAGAAATTCTCTTCCGGCAGTTGCTCTATCCTTCCGGACTCGATGAGCAGCCAGAAGATTCGATGTTAGTCTGCTGCTTGGGCCACGACCACCGTTTCAAGCAATCCAAATTCAGCAGCGATGACCAGATTTTGCTAAGTACGGGTGCAGAGCTTACCGTTCTGCTAGCTGCGCAAGCTCGTCGTAGACCTGCCCGAAGTTGTCGTACTCACCAGCCTGATCGTTCCAGACCTCATTAATTATGAAATCGTCTTCAACTTCGTAGACTGCCAGGTTCCCGTCAAAGAATCCATTATAATTGTCATTCTCAACGCCTAAATCGATGACATAATTACCTTCCTTCATTTCTAGTGTCTGTGCTAGGTTAGCAAAATCCCAGAGATCCTGGAAATCAGCATCATTGTTATTGTACTCTAAGGTTGTACGAGTCAACTGCTCCATCAACCCGGTCGTAACTGTGTACTCTCCTGTTTGTCGGTACTCTTCGCCTAATGTTACATCTATTCTATTACTGCCGTCAGCAATTCCGGTCATGGCTCCAGCTGCTAATCCTTTTGCGTGTCCAAATCCGTCTACGTCTCCTCGTTTCCATTCGTCGGTGTGGAACAACAACGGATGGTGGTGGTCGCCTTCCGTGATGAACGGCCAGTCCTGCACCGGCGTATGGAAGTGCGCCGATGATTGGCTGTGGGCGCTCACTCTGGCGTCGAAGCTTCGGATTGTATCATCGTCTGGACTATACATGAGTCCACTAGGGACGACACCACCTTGATTCGGTGTCTCCCACGCGAGAACGTCAAAATCGTGGTAGCGCTTGAACGCTTCCCGGGTTACAGCCGCGTGTTCAGGTACGTTAATCGGATTGCCAATAGTGAGGATTAAGCCGTGGCCGAGGTCAAGGGCTTCTTCAACAGTATCTGCGTTCAACCACTTCTCAGTGGAGTAGCTTTGCGGGGCCTCTGTATCATTATAGTGGAAATTCTCCCCGTGTTTCTCCTCTGCATAGAGGTCTTCTTCGACGAACGCTTCGACCCACCGCTCCAAGGGATTCTGGGAGTACTGCGTGAGGATGTCAAAGTTACTGTCGCGGTACAGTTTCAACGCCTCGAAGTCAATTTCGTGGTTATCGCGCTCGGAGTCCGTCGAATACTCGAAGGCGGGATGCTCTTCGACGACGTCGCCGACCGACGCCTCGACGTACTGGCCAAGCTCCTCGCGCAGCAAGTCGTTGCGGCCGGGCTGCATGTCCCAGCGGTAGTTCGCTGGCCGGTCGATGTCCGGCTGGTCGTCCGTCGTCTGTTCTGCGTCGGTCGTTTGTTCTGCGTCGGTGGTCGTCGCCGAGCCGTCAGTCGTCGTGCGAGGCGTCGTCGTTGAATCGTCGCTGGCACAGCCAGCCAGTCCAGCGACGAGGCCCGCTGTGACGCCAGTTCGGAGGAACGTCCGCCGTCTCATTAACTACCCATCATTTCCCAACCGACGGTGATAGAACTACTGGAAAACCCAACCAGCCCAGATATTGCACGGGAAGCCCCACGAAACGCGTTCAGTTCGCCCACGCAGTTTGTGGCCGATGCAGAACAGTCTCGGTCGCAACGAACAGCCCAGAACTCGCTTCCAGGGGGAGCAACACAAACGACGAAGTAGAATCAGCAGATCGTTTTCTCGTGACGTATCGGCCCAGATGCGTTCGTCACACTGCATGACGAAATTCATACACGGACTAGCCCATCAAGCACGCAGAACCCGCCGTTATCCGGCGATTTGTGGCCAGAAGCAGTTAGCGGGCGCGAAGGGCACCAGTAATACACTGTGACGGAACCCGGATATCGCCCCGACAGCCAATTCCGCAGCGGACCCGCTCCGAGAGCAGATCAGGGGGAGTAGACACCCAAGCACACCACAACTCTTTTGCACATACTGCAAGTATTTCTCTATTATGCAAAATAAGGCGCGTGTGCTACTGGACTACCCCCTCCCCGAAGAGCGGGTCTTCCGGTATCAGGCAATGCAAGACATCCTCCACCATCTCGTGAACAATCCGTTCGAGGAATTCACGCAAAAGGAGCTAGCGACGATCACTGGAGCCGACATCTCGTCGGTCTCTCGGTCAGTCAATCTCCTCGAACAACTCGGCACCATCACCGTCTCCGAGGAAACGCCCGCGAAAATCGCAATCGACCAGGACCATCTCACCGCATCCGACCCGCTCCTGACAATCCCACAGGAGGAGTTCCGGAAACCCGTACAGACGTTTCTTGAGGAGGTCTCCGACGACATCGACGCCTCCGAGGAGGTGGACGAGCTCGTCGGTGTGGTGCTGTTCGGGAGCGTCGCACGCGGGACTGCCGACCGGAGCAGCGACATCGACCTGCTCGTGCTCGTCGATGGCGACGCGACGTACGCACGACGGGTCACCTCGAAACTCGCCAGGGACCTCGAAACCCGAGCGTTCGACGGCGACCGCTACCAGTTCGAGGTCCTCGTCGAAACACCCGAATCAGCGGCCTCCCGCGGCGACGACCTTCGGGAGATTTTCGACGACGGTATCGTCGTCGAACGAACCGATGCGTTAGCAGACGTTCGGGCAGCAGTCTACCAGGACGACGGAGAGGTGACGGAGTGATGCCACTCACGCTTGACGACGTCGAGTCAGAGCTCTCTGAGGCTGAAGCCGCATTTCGGCACGGCAATCAAGAGCCGGAAGCAGGGCTTGACGTGTCTGATGCTGGCTCCGTGCAGTTACGAAAAGCGTGCCGATCACTCTCCGGAGCCGGCCAGCTCATGGCTGACGGATATTACACGCTGACGATCGAAGCCGCCTTCACGTCCATCGAGAAGACGTTGTTGTTCTGGTTGATCGACGAGGGGCACCAGGACCCAGCGAACCCGCCACAATCACACACGACGGCGATCAACCGGAGCGCTGACGTCGGATTCATCAGCCCTGAGCTCGCCGCCAGGCTGGACGCACTCTGGACGGATAATCGCGCACAGACGTACTACCAGGACGGGATGGCGACACGAGCGCGAGCCGCGACGATGCTCGCGCTCGCAAACCGCATTCACAAGCAAGTCGCTCACTTGGCCGGCCAACACCACGAGTGCATCTGCTGACCAGCAGAAACGACTCCAGCAATTCACTGTCCGCGGAGGGATTGCTAAGTACAGACTGACGCTCTATCAATATTTAACATGGCTCCTTTCCATCATTTTTCTGTGCCGAAGTCTGATGCCGATATCAACCGTCTCGGGACGCAGATGATGGTTCTGGGGACACAGGTCAGTTTACTTGGTCTCGCTATTGCTCACTACTTCAATCCAGTTATCGGGCTCACGGTTTTCGCGTCCGGATTCCTCGGAACTATTGGTGTATTCATGGATACTGAGTAGGCGAGTTCGCTCAATCCGCATACTCACTTACGGGTTGTTTCACCCTACATAATATCTGATCAATGGGATTTCAACAGCGGCAAATTGGTCACTCCATGGCCAGGCGATCTATGCGACAAGTATTGATCTGTGATGTTCCCGAGACTGGGTCTGTACTGACCGACCTAGGCCCGAACCTAGTAGCCGTTGAGGGTTTCAACAAAGGAACGAATTTCCACCCGCCGTACTTTAAGTAATTTGTCCGACGAGTACCCCGTATGAGCACGCTGGCGGACACAATCCAAATCGAGAACGTTGTTGCATCCAGTGATCTCGGCCAAGAACTCGCCCTCGACCAACTCGCAGTGGATCTCGACGGCGCCGACTACAACCCCGAGGACTTCCCTGGAATCGTCTACCGCCTCCAGGAGCCGAAATCAGCCACGCTGATCTTCCGGTCAGGGAAAGTCGTCTGCACTGGTGCGAAAAGCGTCGATGACGTCCACGAAGCCCTCGACATCGTCTTCGATGACCTCCGCGAGTTAGGGATCGACGTCGACAGTAATCCGCCGATCGAGGTGCAGAACATCGTTTCTAGTGCCAGTCTCGAGCAGTCGCTGAACTTGAACGCGATTGCGATCGGGCTTGGCTTAGAGCAAATCGAGTACGAACCTGAACAGTTCCCCGGGCTCGTCTATCGGCTCGATGACCCCGACGTCGTCGTGCTCCTCTTTGGCAGCGGGAAGCTCGTCATTACTGGTGGAACAGAAACGGACGAAGCCCAGCAAGCACTCATGCACGTGCAGGACCGGCTTTCCGAACTCGGCCTCCTCGATTAATCCGGCCACATGGAGATTGGGGAGACTCGCTTTCCAGCGAATCGCCGCTACCGCCGACGAGAACTGCTGTCGTCCCTCAGCTGTTCGCGGGCGGCTTCGACGTCCGAGTAGAGTTCCAGCGCGTGCTTGATGAGGCGGCGATCCCCCTCGTTCTCCTCCCAGCGCGTGATTACGTCGCGGCGTTCGCGGAGCTCGGCACTTGTGAGATCACCGTCGGCGAGCGACTGTTCGAGGGCCTCCCACGTCTCGACGTCGTGGGTCGCCTGCCACTCCTCGATCTCCTCGGTGATCGCCGCTAGTTCGTTGCGTAGCTCCTCGCGCGTGTTCTCCTCGATGAGCGTGCGGATTTCCTCGAAGAGCAGTCGGGTGTAGTCCGGCTGGTAGCGTGTCGTCTCGCCGGCCTCGACGCGGCGCAGCTGTCCCTGGTCGACGAGATTCTGGAGCTCCTCGTTGGTTGTACTCCAGGCGGCGTCAGCCTGCTCGCTGATCCAGTTGACGGATCGCGGTTCGCGAAGCGTCTCAACGACTGCCCGAATACGGTCGCGGGCGCTCATCGCCTCACCCCACGACTGGACCCCATTCCGCGAGGATTCGGGCATGCTTGGCACCTCTAGTCCTGATTACGATACGGAAGTGTTGTCACGTCGAACGCATCGTAGTGCCGGTCGTAGGTGAGGATATGATCGACCTCTAAGGCCTGCATATGCGCTGCAACAGTAAAATCAGTAAGTGACGCATCCAGGTCGGTCCACTCGATAAACGTCGATTTCGCGTCCTCGAAAGCGTCCTCGGGGACGGATTCGGACTGATACAGCGTGCTCTCGTCGATGGTCGTCAGGAACGTGGCTGCGTTTCGCATCGACGCTTGCTTTTTCAGCCGGGTTGCAGCCTCGTCGACGATGTGATCGTTGACGATGAGACGACGATAGGGGAGGTCACCGTCGCGGACAAAGGCCATGAACGCCCGCGAGACTGCGTGCATCTGATCTTGGGGGTTGAATAATGCGTACAGGAACTTCGGGCCGACGACGACCTGATGGCGGACGTGCCCTGGGCGAAAATGCTCGGCTGTGACCGTGCCGATTGGGGTCTCGACTGGCTCTGCCATCAGCGGTCAGGGCTCCGCGGATGGATCGTCGGCGAGCGTGA
The DNA here is from genome assembly GCF_001485535.1 of Halobacterium sp. CBA1132. Taxonomy (NCBI): domain Archaea; kingdom Methanobacteriati; phylum Methanobacteriota; class Halobacteria; order Halobacteriales; family Halobacteriaceae; genus Halobacterium; species Halobacterium sp. CBA1132. The sequence goes on along the minus strand of NZ_BCMZ01000002.1, from coordinate 20,858 downwards.
ACGATTCGTCACTGCCGTGCCACTCGTCGACGAGATCGTCTTCCTCGCGAGCATCCGTCGCCGCCGACGCTGGAAGGGACTCGTCATCAAGGTCGTCGAGGACGGTGAACGCCGGGTCGTTTGGGTCAGCTTGCTGCTGGCGTTCGATCCACTCGAGAAGCGCCTCGTGGCCGGCTTCCTTGAGCGAGAGGCCGTGCTCTCGAGCGAACTCCCGGAAGCGTTCGTATTCGTCCTCATTCAGCTCCGTTTGCACGTGCTTCGTGTCGTTACTGCTCATGCGGATCCCCGCTACTACTTCCATCTACTTGCTCATGAAGTATAAGATGTTCGCATGACTTATTTCATGCCTCATGCTCAAGTGGAAGACAAGGCGGACTACTGGCCCTGAAATTGAAATACAAACCCGAAACAACCCACGGTCCAATCGATGCATGATCGCTATCTAGACCTCGAGGAACTGCGGCCGACCGGCGAGGCGTCCCACATTCCGGACACGAGACTGGACGACGGGTGTGAAGGAGACCCCCGACGGCAACGCGTCGCGACGAGTTCTGGTGGCTACCCTGATGCGCCGACGGCCGCCGATGGCGAGTGTCGGTCCTGTGGGGCGTCAGTCCCAGACGGCCAGACGAAATGCCGGTTCTGTCTCACGAACCATCTCGATGTGACGCCACTAGCACGAACGAGACAGCGTCGACGAGGAATACCGATAAGCGAGGAGAGAGCTCCCGGCTTTAGCCAGAGTATGAATTCGACAATTGGAGCAACAACTATGGGTTACGCTATACCTGGATACTCAGCTCTCCAATTCATCTAATCCCGCCTCAAGCACTACGGTATAGGCTTCCGAGAGGTCCAGATCGTTCGCTTCTGCGTAGTCTTTGACTCGGCCACCGAGAGTATGTGAAATATCGATATTGGGTCGCATGGACGTAAAGTCTTTAAGACTAAAAGTATAATAATCTGTTGTCGTGAAGCGTACCAACAGGTTCGTCGTGCGTCCGCTTTCCGACGATGGAGAGCAACTGCTACGTGACTTGTTGGACGCTTCCGCTGCTCTTTGGAACGAGGTCAACTACGAACGCCTAATGCGGTACAACGGCGAGGACGGCTTCAAGGGTGACGTCTGGGACGCCGATACAGGCCGACTCGAAGGCAAATACAAAGGCGTGCTCGGTGCGTCCACTGCCCAACAGGTCATTCGGAAGAACAGCGAAGCATGGCGCGGGTTCTTCCGCCTGAAAAACCAGTACCACGACGAGTCGAACACATCAGTTACCGAACACCCGGAACCGCCGGGCTTCCGTGGGAACGAGGACGAGGGACGCCAACTCAAGACCGTTATTCGCAACACGTCGTACACCGTCGAATGGGGCAACCGCTCACGGCTTGAGATACTGGTTGGGAGCAAGTTGAAAGACCGATACGACCACACCGGGCGGCTGCGGCTGGAAATCGCTGGCGACCCGAATTGGCCCAACTACCAGAAGCAGGGCCGGTTGGACCTGTGGTACGATGAGACTGATTGCACCTTCCGAGCTTCGCAACCTGTGACTATTACTGATGCACGGGCGACTCCACTGGCCGCAGAGAAGGCCGCTTTGGATATTGGTGCAAACAATCTCGTCGCCTGTACCACCACGACCGGCGACCAATACCTGTACGAAGGTCGGGACCTGTTCAACCGCTTCCGTGAGACAACGCGAGAAATCGCCCGGTTACAGTCCAAGCTACAGGACGGCCAACACAGTAGCGAGCGTATCCGGCGGCTGTATCGGAAGCGAACCCGCCGCCGCGACCACGCACAGGAAGCGTTGTGTCGTGACCTAATCGAACGGCTGTACGAGGACGGCGTAGACACGGTGTATATCGGTGGACTGACCGACGTGCTGGGCACACACTGGTCGGTCGAAACCAACGCCAAGATCCACAACTTCTGGGCGTTCAAGCAGTTTACTGAGCGGCTAACATGTACTGCTGAGGAATACGGTATCTCGGTGGAAGTCCGGTCGGAAGCGTGGACCAGCCAAGAGTGTCCGCAGTGCGGTTCAACAGACCGAACGAAACGACATCAGGACACACTAACGTGTCCATGTGGATTCGAGGGGCACGCCGACCTCACAGCGTCAGAGACGTTCTTGAAGCGGCACACAGAAAAGGCAGTCAGGCCGATGGCACGGCCCGTGCGGTTCGAGTGGGACGACCACAACTGGTCGGGGACACCACACCCTCACGAAAGTCCCAAAGAACAGCGCACAGACCCGAGTACCGTCCACCGTGACGGGAATGTTGCCTCCGGCGAGTCGTAGACCGGCTGAGACTCCCACGGAGGAAACCCCGGCATTCACGCCCGGGAGGATGTCAAACGCTCATCTACGATCTCGACGAGGCGCCGGCGCGCCAGCTGGCCGAGTAATGGCCCTTACTCCCCGACGCGGTACAGGTGTCGTCAGAGGAGGGAGAGCGGCTTCTCAGTGCCGCCCGTGACCGGACTGAGTGGCACGGGCAGGAAGCGTCGGAGCGTCCGGATCAGGGCCCGACGCGGCTCTACGACCAGCGTGGGGACGGCATCCGCGACGCGTCGCGTCTCGACGCGGTCCTCGACGACGCCGACGACGCGGTATGGCTGGTTCCAGCGATGGCGCTGACCGAATCCGCTGGCGAAGCTGGGGCTGATCGCCAGGCGTCGTCGGTATCGACGACGCAGGAACTCGACTGTCAAAACTGTGGACAGGCGACCGACCATCGGTTCAAGAGCTACGAGTCGGTCCCGGATGAGGCGTGGTCGGGGCAACCGATCTGGGAGTGCCGGGTGTGTGGCTCGGCTCGCTACGGCCCCAGTCTCGAGTAGCGCCAGTGCTGAGCGTCGATTAACCAACAGTCTGGGAGTAGCGTCGAGGTTCGTTGGTTAAGGTCGTGATATCTTGCAAGCCCGACGCCGGTCTCGATGGCGAGTCTTTCCGCGCCGGCGAGCGGTGAGGCGCTTCCGATGGAGCAAGAGTTCAAACAGGGCTACCGGATGCATCGTGTACTCAGCAATCTCAACCAACTCGATGTCGACCGATTGACCGACGCGGATCGAGAGCGAGTCGAGACCGCGAGAGACCTCCTGGAAGAGGTGAGCCTTCTCACGCGGCCGGGCGACGGAGCCGGGGCGGACGCCCACGCAGACTCCTAACTGCGTTTCCAGTTGTGCTCAGGAGATCGCCTAGCGTCGTTTTATCCACCCTGCCAGCCGGTTAGAACCCCCCAATCCCGAGTACCATTAGGATTCGTACCCCTAGAGCGCCTAAACTTACGGCAACACATCCAACCATGTACCGTAAATCGAAATATTCGTTATTAGAGTGGTAGTACCAGATACCGATCAATCCGACTAGAGACACGATGCCTACGATGGTCTGCATACTCACAGCCTCATAACCAACAAAAGACCAGATTGCTAAACCCCCCCAAATGGTCATCAATAACCGGAATATCAGATCTAGCCGATCCTGTGCCCATCCCTCCTTCTTCTTCGCTATTCTGATGTAGGAATCCTTTCGTCCTTCTAACTCCTCGAAGTCAAAAATCTGCTCGCTAAATCGTCGAATCTCAGCTTCATACATCTCATAATCTTTCTCAACCTCCTTCCGCAGTTCGGACAGGTCTTCAATCCGATCTTGAATTAGCGGGAAATAGAAGCCGACCAGTACAGCGAGGATGAACAGGCTGAATGGTGGTACGTAGGTGACGTTGTTCCAGCGTAGAACGAGAAAGAGATTCGCTATGATTGTACCGATGAGCGTGAACAACAGAGTCTGAATCTGGCGGGATAGCTGAGTGGCCGCGTCAGAAACCCGGTTCGTCAGCCCGGTCATAAAGGAATGAATTTGCTGAATCGCGTCGCTCAGGTCGTCGAAGTTCTTCTCGATAGCATCAACCTGCAAATCCCTGTAGTAGTCCCTTACCTCGTCAACGTGGTTCGGCAAGTCGAGTAAATCATCGCAGGTGTTAGCAATTGCAAGTCGCCAAAAATCCCGGAACGCCGCCTTATCCTCATGTTCCGCATAGATCTCGTATGCAGATACGAGTCCTTCGATTGCGGATGAATCGTAGTCTTGACTCACTTCATGAGGATTGACCTGTTTTGTAAAGGTTGTCGGCTCTGAAGTGACTATGAACTTAATCAAGCCGTTTCTGGATTCAACTGCCGAAGAGAACACCCCGAAAACGCTGTACACGAGTACAGGACGGAATCCAGAAATCAGGTCAATGACCGAGATTACAGCTGCTGGAGGAACCGGAGATAGATCGTCGTGCCAAACGGTGCTCTCTCGGGCACACTGCATAGCCTCCTGATACTTGTCACGACCATCAGCAAGTTCCTCGCCCCCCAGTTCGTTGATATCCTCTAAGGATGTTACAACCGAGGCACCGAAAATAGGAGTGACAGAGCTTTCAAAGACGAATATAGGCAGTTTCTCGAACGCAAAAAATGCATCAATTACATCAGTAATCGACTTGGTCTCGATCCACTGGCCAAGAGTATCTGGATCAGGCCAGAGGAACACGGAAATCTCGCCCTGAAGGACGCTTGGAAACGTCGATACCAGCTCTTCCTCAATAGCCGATTTGTCTACAATACCTGTGAGTGTAACGCTTTGGCCGTCATCGTTGTGAAGACCGTTAACAAGTGTATAAGCGAACTCAGCTGCTCGCTCAATATCTGAATCACGGTAGTTGTTGAAACCGCGCTCAGCTCTGTCGTGGTCGGTAGATAAGTCTAATTCGGTGAGTTCCTCAAATCCATCACTATGTGTCATGACCCCTGTCCCACTTTTCCCAAAGAGCCGGATTGTGGGGGAACTACATCGGAGTTCGAAATCCGTAAACCACTCAGGATGGTTGTGAACGGCCTTTACTACGCTAATAAAATCGTTTCTGTCAAGATCGGAGGCTGTAACGGTAAACCCGATGTCGGCTAACGTTGTTTCTACCTCTCCCTCGGACTCAAGGGCCTGTACCTGTTGCAATACTTCAGTAACTTCAGCAGACATACTCAGTTAGAAGAGGTCGCTGGGGTGCGGCAAATCGTCAATTTCATCGAACACGCTGCGTTTATTTCTCCCGGACCCGACCGTCATCTGTGGTTGTGTTCCCGATAGAACGACATAGTACGTATTACCTTCTTTCGCCAATTGCACGTTTTCTTGTTGCTGAAATTCACTCAGTGGAATTTGGAAGGAGGTATTCGCGATCTCTACCGAAACCGTTGCCTCCTGTCCGACCTCGGTGTCGAACTCTTCTGCGACAAATTCGGTGAAGTCATCCAACGAATCGAACTCTCCATCCCCTTCGTCCATCCGCTGACCAAGGGAGTTCTCTACGAGTTCGTCAGGGTGTTTCTCTTCTTCGAGTCGGAGAAATCGCCACCAGTATTTCGCGTAGTGTTGACTGCCATCCCGTTGATATACGCGCGCTCGATCAGAGTCCGCCTCATCCTCAAATTCATCATAAAAGGGGTAGATGATGCTCTTGTCTGTTTCTTCCCGGATAATTCGCTCGTGCTCGACGAACATTTCGTCGGTATCGATTTCGTGTGCATCAGGGAGGAACGGGGTCTTAATCACCGCCACAAATTCGCGGTCGTGTTCTTCGAACGGTGCGACTATGATTAGGTCAGAACGAGATTGGATTTCGGTGATATACCAGTCAGCAATATGTTTGCTATACTTCTCAAGATCCCCGTCGTTTCTGACTTCCTCGAGTACATCGAGAACTGATTCCCCATCATCGGATCGCTCCACTTCGGCTTCAGCGCTGAACCGGTGGTTCCTGGCACTCTTAGATTCTCCGTATTTCTTTCCAAGTGCCGTATCGATGAGCTCCTCACAGATACGGGAGGCCTCGGCGCCGGCGTCATCGTTAAAATCCTCGTTTTCGAGGACGCCTACCGTTGAAGGATCAGGGTTACCGTCACCTTCCGTTTTGACACAGCTATAAACGCCGATACCCGTTACCTCAACCATAGTACGATTTTCTAGGAAATTGTATTATATCTTGTGTGAACGTCCTGCTTGCTTCCCATCACACCTAATCTGGGTAAGGCGAGAGTTCTTGCAAGAACTCGATACTCAGACGGCCGGGTTCACGAAGTGTTGCTTCTCCGTACTGGCGAAGCGGTACATCGATCGCGACGGCGAAGTCCTCCACGCGGACCTCAGTTCCCCCGACCCGATCGACGAGTAGCGTTGTTCGTCCCCCGGGAGGGGTGCGGGGCGATCCAGTCGCGCTCGCCCCGTGAGGTGATTGCTCGATGGAACACCGCGCACTCGTTGCGTACGAACGCACAGACGGACAGTACACGCTCCACTACAGCCATTGGGGCGCAGCGAACTTGAAGCTCAAGCACCGAATCTCGGCTGAGTCGCCGTTCGGTGGCGACGACACCGACTCCAAGTGGGCGAAACAGCTGCTGGCGGAACTGGCCGATGGCCTCGAGGCAGATGCCGTCGACGGCTACCTCGCCGGCGAGGATCGACCGTCGACGGTCGTCGAGCCGAAACCCCGCGCCACCGGGCTCACCCTCGACGAGATCGTCGCTGACCACCTCGACTACCTCCACCACGAGGCGTTCTTCGTGGTGTCGACGACGTTCGAGGTGACCGCCTATCGGACGCTGTGGTTCGGCCTGCAGTACGATTCGGAGACAGTCGAACAGGGAGAGACGGTCGGGAACGGTGCGCTCGCGACGGTGCGTTGGTACGACGGCGAGCCGGTCGGCGACGGCACCCTCCAGGGACAGTTCGCGGCCCTCAAAGACGTCGTTGGCGACATGCTCGACAAAGGCGTCTTCACACCGTCGACGGCGAGACAGTACCTGAAACGGAAGCTGGCCGCGCGAGTCGGAGACCGACAGGAGCTGCTCATTCCGACCGGAGAGTCACCCTTCGAGACAGCGAGTCTCGGCAAGCCGTAACACCAATCCCTTAGTGGATATCGGGGGACGTCTAAGTATGTCAAATCAGTCTGAAGATGACGTTCGTGTTTGGCTTGTCGAACGGACGTACTCCGATGACGAGCAGAACCTGATCATCCTCACCTACGCAACACCCGATGGAGAACAGTACTATCGGAAGGAACGCGCACTCACGTCCTTCACCGACGTCCGAGATACGACAGCAGCAGTGGATGCTGAACCCGGCAATCTTGGCATGGTCGATGACCCCGACCTCCAGGAGCAATACGCGGCCGAAGCACAGCGAATGCAGGAAGTTCACGATCCTGACGACGTAATCTGAGGTCTACTGGTCGACAACGCTGCAGGCCATGGGTTATGTCGTAGCAGGCCTTAGACGGGGTATGCGCGAACTCGTCTTCGCTCTCGAATACGAGCCCGGCTGCAACAGGGTGGCGGACGCCCTCGCCGACCACCCCGACGCTCGCGTTCGCTCGCTCTCGCTGCACGCCACTGCCGAGCGTCTCTGGCGGGTCGACCATGCCACCGGTACGCCTGAGGCGCTCAACGCCATCGAGGACGCCTTTCTCAACGGCGACTACTACGCTGACTGTCTCGCCACCGAGGACTGCAACGCCACACAGACCACCCGCGTCCTCGACCGCACGGACGACGCGCTCATCCTCTACTCAGATTGGGAGCGCACTCCGACCTGCGCCTCAGTCCCCCACATCGCTCGCGACCACCTCGGCGACGGCGTGCTGTTCGAGACTCGTCACGAGGGCCGCCACTACACGTGGCGACTCATCCACTCCGGCGATGGCGACGTGGCGGCGTTCTTCGACGCTCTCAAAGTCGCCGTCGGGGAGTGCGCCCAGATGGAGATGCTCCGCACAGCGGACACAACATCAGCTAGGGGAAGCGACGGAACACCAAGTGGATTGCCTCCAGCCCAAGAGGCTGCTCTCCAGGCCGCCGTCGAACACGGCTACTACGAATCACCCCGCGAGGTCGATGTTGGAGAACTCGCAGAGCATCTCGACGTGCCACGGTCAACACTCACCTACCGACTCCGTCGGGCGGAAGAACATTTGGCGAAGCAACATGTCGCCGGCGAGCGGGTAGCGGAAGAACGGCTGGCATCCCACTGAGGGCCGTAGTTGGAATATTCCAACAAAGACATATCGAACTCCCGCTCCTACCGTGACGTGATGACAGAGAATCCGGACGCAGCAGGAGGAACGAGCGGCGGCGGACAGCGACGTGAGCTGACCGCCCGCCTCGCCGTTCCCGAGATGGACTGTCCCTCTTGCGCCCAAAAGGTGAACAAGAGCCTCCAGCGTGTCGACGGCATTACTGACGTCACGCTCCAGCCGACCACCGGCACGGCCAACGTCACGTACGACCCTGATCGAACTAGCGAAGCAGACGTGGTCAAGGCAATTGAAGGCGCGGGCTACGAGGTCGTCGGGGGCTCGGACACCGAGGGCGATGATGAGGACAACCAAGCGACCGATGGCGTCGACATCGCGCCACCATCGGAGGTCTGGACGAGTCCTCGCGCGAAGAAGACGTGGCTCGGCGCGGCGTTCGTCACGCTCGGTCTCATCTTTGAGTTCCTCCTCACCGGACAGAACGCCACGGTGGCGAGCGTCCTCGAGTACCCGCTCCACATCGCAGATGTCCTGTTCCTCGGCGCCGTCGCGGCCAGTGGCATCCCGGTCGTCCGTAGCGGGTACTACTCCGCGAAGAACCGAAGCCTCGACATCGACCTGCTGATGGGGACGGCGATCATCGCGGCGACCGGTATCGGCTACTTCGTCGAGGCGGCGACGCTGGCCGTCCTGTTCAGCATCGCCGAGCTGCTCGAGGACTACGCGATGGACAGGGCACGGGACTCCCTGCGCGAGCTGATGGAACTCTCGCCCGACGAGGCGACCGTCCTTCGCGACGGTGAGGAAGTGACCGTTCCCGCCGAGGAGGTCGACGTTGGCGAGACCGTCGTCGTCCGCCCCGGCGACAAGATTCCGCTCGACGGAACGGTTATCGAAGGCGGGAGTGCAGTCGACCAGTCGCCGATCACGGGCGAGAGCGTCCCCGTCGACAAGCAGACGGGCGATGAGGTCTACGCCGGCGCGATCAACGAAGAGGGGTACCTCGAGGTAGAGGTCACCTCAACCGCTGGCGATTCGACGCTCTCGCGCATCATCGAGATGGTCCAGGGCGCACAGGCGAAGAAGACCGAGTCTGAGCAGTTCGTCGACCGCTTCTCCGGCTACTACACACCCCTCGTCGTCGTGCTGGCAATCCTGACCGCCGCAATCCCGCCGCTGGTCATCGCCGACCCCATCTCGGTCGACCTGGCCGGGTACGGGTTCACCTTCGCGAGCGACTGGCAGACGTGGTTCATCCGGGGGCTCACCCTGCTGGTGATCGCCTGTCCCTGTGCGTTCGTCATCTCGACGCCCGTCTCGGTGGTGTCGGGAATTACGAGCGCCGCGAAGAACGGCGTCCTGATCAAGGGCGGCAACTACCTCGAGGCGATGGGCGAAGTCGATGCCGTCGCGCTCGACAAGACGGGGACGCTCACGAAGGGCGAACTCGCCGTCACCGATGTCGTCCCGGTCGGTGACACCACGGAGGACGATCTGCTCCGTCGCGCCGCCGGACTGGAGCGTCGCAGTGAGCACCCCATCGCTGCGGCCATTCTCGCCCGTGCTGAGGAGACGGGCGTGGGTAATCTGCCCGATGCGACGAGTTTCGAGAGCCTCACGGGGAAGGGCATCCGGGGCGAGATCGACGGCAAGACGTACTATGCGGGCAAGCCCGCGCTCTTCGAGGAGCTGGGCTTCGACCTCGCTCGAGCACGCCGCGAGACGGACGGCGGCGTCGTAGCGGAAGAGTCGTCAGAGTCCGACGACGGGGCGTTTGCCGAGAATGCACTCTCCGCGCTGGAGCGGGAGGGCAAGACGGTCGTCATCGTCGGGACGGAGTCGGAACTGCTGGGTGCGATCGCCATCGCCGACGAGGTTCGCCCGGCCTCGAAGCGGGCTGTCGAACGCCTGCACGAGCTGGGCGTCGAGCGCGTGGTGATGCTGACCGGCGACAACGAGGGCACCGCCCGCGCCATCGCCGAGCAGGTCGGTGTCGATGAGTATCGCGCCGAACTCCTGCCCGACGAGAAGGTCGACGCAGTCGAAGAGTTACAGGCGGAGTACGGGGAGGTTGCGATGGTCGGCGACGGCATCAATGACGCCCCCGCGCTCGCCACTGCGGAGGTCGGCATCGCGATGGGCGCGGCGGGCACCGACACCGCCCTCGAAACGGCTGATATTGCGTTGATGGGCGACGACATCGGGAAACTCCCGTACCTGTACGATCTGTCGCATACGGCCAACGGTGTGATCCGGCAAAACATCTGGGCCAGCCTCGGCGTGAAGCTCCTACTCGCGCTAGGCGTGCCGCTGGGCCTGGTCAGCGTTGCGCTGGCAGTCGTTGTCGGAGATATGGGGATGAGCCTCGGCGTCACCGGGAACGCGATGCGGTTGTCCCGGATTGAGCCCGATCGAATCATCGACGCCTGATTCTGCGGCGGGAAGTGCGGGCAGGACGCTCTTTTTTCGGGACTTACCTCCGCTACATCGAGACAAGTTGTGGTTTGTCTGGGGCAGAAAGGACTGAGCCCCACCGTGGGCTCGTGATTTGATGCCCGAGAATCCAGACGACGATCCATTCCACGATTGCGAGTTAGGTCCTGACGCAGTCCTCGGGACGCGCACCTTCCACGATGTCCTGTTCACCGACGACACGGAGACGCCGATGAACGTGGTAACCGGTGAGACGCCCGCCCATTCGCAGGCGACCGTCAAGGAGGCAAAGGAGTTCGCTGCGAGTGTTGACACCGACACGCCACAGATCGCACTTCCGGCGTCAGTCGAAACGCAAATCGAGACGCAGAGTAAGCCCTACACGTCGGCTGCGTTCTTCCACTTCAAGGCGACAGGCTCGCTCGAACGCCACCGCGCCTACCACGCCGCCTACGAGGCGGACGCGTTCGCGGTCGACTTCGAGGCCGACTACGCGTCGGGCGATCTAACCATCACAGTCGACCGAGCGAACGAGTCCTAAAAATCGACCGCTAGATCAGGTTTTTCGAGCGCCGGCGATGGGTGCCGGCGCAGCTGGAGCGAGCGAGCAATCACTCCCGGTGCGTCGGCGTTTCGAGGTGTTCGAGATGCACATGGTAATTTACGCTCTGGTAGAAGAATCGACCCACGACGACGCACTGGCCACCGGAAATTCGGTGTTCGACCGCCTGGTCGGCGCGGACCCACACGCCAGCGCCGTCTTCGATTACTATGTGACCTTCGACGGGGAGGACACGTCCGTTGCGGGGAAGGCACGATGGGGGGAGTTGCCGACGGCAGCCCCCGTCGACTCCGATGACGGCGAAGACCTCCTCGAGCGTGGCTGGGAGGCGACGAAGGAAGAGTTCGAGCGCAATCTCGACCGGGTGAAAGAGGCCATCGAAGAGCTCTCAGACGAGGAGATCATGCGCGACGAAGATCTCGCTCGGCACGCCTTCCATCAGGTCGGTGCGTACGATGGCCCGACGATCTTCCTGTACACCGAACACGGAACCGGCATTCGCCACCGTGGACAGCTGGATCGACTCCTCGAGGAGAGTGAAGAGCTCTGGATCGTACCCGCTGACGTCCACTTCTGAATAATGCCTCCCATCACCAACTGGCGACGCGAGAGCCGCTCGCCGACACTCGCGTATCGGAACACCGAGACCGGCGCTCGGGCTGTCATGCACAGAGCGCCAGACTCCTACCGGTACAAGTGGCGCGGAGCCATCCTTGTCGACGGCTACCCGGTGTGGTCGCGAGGGTATGAGACGAAGGACGCGACGTCGTTCCGTGACGAGCTTCGGGAGCGGCCGGCTCCGGACCTCAGCTGCCCGGAGTGTCCGAACGACGACGTTCGCGTCGGCGAGAAGTCAGCAGACGGGGCGAAAGTCCAGCGATGTTACGACTGCCCCGACTGTGGGTACGAAGCCCCCTCACGCATCGTCTACGGCGCTGAGCGGTGAGGGAGTGAGCGCTGGGCGCTGTTTTTCGGCCGGGTACGAGGTGGTGGCCCGGGACGACCGGGTGAGTCAACCAATGAGCCTCGAAGTACTAGATCGACACAGTGAGGCACTGTTCGAGTTCCTCTGGTGTCCCGTCTGCGGGCAGGAGGTCTTCACGCACATCCCCTTCGAGGGGGTGTTCTGCAAGAACTGCAACACCCAGGTCGAACTCCAGGAATCCCGAGAGACACGCGGCTACGAGGAAGCCGTACTCGCCTGCTTCGATACAGCCACGACCTGGAACCTCCACGTCGACGAGAAACTGCGCCGCGACCTACCTGATGGGTCGGCGCGCGTGAAGATCCTCGGCGCACCGGGCGCCTACAAGGTCGACTGGTGGAGTCCGGAGCCAGGTGAGGATTGGGAGCCTGTCGATTGTGGCGGGTTTGATGATGTCGAGGAGCCAGACGAGGTGTCTCATCTCGCTTAGCGGCCTTGATGGAATCCACAGGAGGTGGCGATTCTCAGCAACCCGGATGAATACAGGACGCGTCTCTTCCACGTTATGCTAAATGCTCTATTTGTCCATCTGTAGATTAAGTAGCCATCTCAGTCGATTAATATCATAAGCATTCAACCTTATATAGAATTCAAACCAATGCCCTGCCCCTACTGTGAACAAACACTTGTCTACCACGAGGAAAAAGACATCCTCTACTGCCCGAAATGCCTCCAACTCCCTGTCGCTGACTTAGACTGGATCAAACAGCAAGCCGCTGAGATTCAACAACAGTACCTCAACCACGATGAATTACTCCTGCTCTTGGAGGAATACGGCACGTTCCGAGTGATTGGAACACTCACATTTGAACTTAATAAGGGAGCCGCCGGTATGATTGCCGACAACCGACTGTCTGTGACAAAGTTCTTTCACTCACTCCCGGTTATAAAAGCAGTATATGAGAATACAGACCGATTTAATGACCACTTTGATCCACAAAACGCTCACGTACAGGAAGAGCTCCACGAGAGGGTCGAAGCATTTCTCAACGACGCAACCGGGCTAATCACAGTCCTAAACCAGGTCCAAGAGGAGTTTAGTATTCCAATCGAGTTGACGCCCATTCACGGATCGTGGAAAGATTTTTTTGCAGATTTTCAGTTCCCTCATTCCGAATACTGGCTTTGTTCGGAACGGTGTCTGAGAGCCAATATCGGAGCAAGAGAGGAAATCCGAGAGGATTTCATGTTGAAGGAGGTGGTTTTCCGGTCATTCGATCGACCAGACAAAGACGAGATAGATAGCGTCCGAGACTGGGTAGATCACTGGTATGGTCTTCAGGTAAGTCTCGGATTCACCTCAGCACTTGACGAGACTGTGAGTGACGCGTTCACTACCGACTTCCCCGATTCGGTAACGATATTCGACTTGGAAGAACTCCTCGATAAAATGACAGAGGCCGTCCAATCGACAATTGCAGAAGCTGATCCGGGTGATTTCCGGGCAATTAGTATTCCCGAACACAAGTTTGATGATATAGGTAAAGGAGTGTTCGGGGATTCGTGGGAAGATGTTAAACCCTCAATCACGCTCAGCCCGGAAAACACAGATGCTCACCCGCTGTTTTTTAAGATATCCGGGACAAAAGCGATGGAGGTCAGGGGTGGTCGTAGGACCCGGAAAGTCCCTCATAAGCGCATTATCTACCCTGATCAGTTCTCTCAACTGGTCAAAATGCAATTGTTCCCCTTCCTCGAGAACGGAGATTTAGAAACGAGCACGAGAGCTCTTGCTGCGTTGACTGAAAGACGTGGTGAGAGTTTCGAGAGGTACGTATACGAATTCCTGGCTGAAACGACCTGTGCCGCATATCACAGCTGTAAAACATCGAAACAGAGCGGGAAAGAGATTGATACAGTCTTCAGGAAAGATGGGACAGTATATTTCGTCGAATCGAAGTTCATGCTTCCGAAACTCAATATGCAAACGCAGGAAGGGATTGAGAACGTAAATCAGGCGTTCAACGAGAAAATCTTCAAGCAAGGAACTAATCGTGGGGGGAAGCCATTTCCAGAGAAGGTTGAAGCATGGCGAAATTTAGATGCCAGTGCTAAAATTTCCCACCAAGTAACCCGTGATGAGTCCGACCGGAGGCAGATTCAGGTTCCCGAAGAATGGATCGAGGGCGAATTTGAGTTGCTCGTTGTGTCTAACTTTACGCCGTCGTACTTGGAAAAACAGGGAGTACGTTTCCTTACTGACTTAGAATTGTATCAATGGATCGAGAATGATGAGGATATTTTCTATAGCGTTCTGACAGGCGGTGTATAGGCCCGGTAGGGTTGACTGGCTCAATACAGTTTTCCATTAATGAAGTCCAAGACCTAGCTTCCTGATTTAGCAGCCCTGTTCTATCAGACATATATAACCTAAGTTGCATCACCATAGTAAGCCGACCGCAGAATCGGTTTTGTGATGTTGTTTTGCGCCGTAAAGGGTGACGGCGCGTGTGCGCCGGCAATGTTCGATGATGTCAACACGAAGTACTTCTACGATTCGTCGAACGAGTGGACCAAGACAGTGAGCCACATCGAACCCGCTCAGATGATGCCTCCGAAGACGAGCAGTCCGACCACGAGCAGCAGCGTCGCAACCACGCTCCCCCCGGCCAGTATCTTGTTCTCCATCGCCTTCTCGTGAAGCGGCATGTCGGCGTACTCCTCGCGGAACGCTTCGAGGTTCTCCTCGTCGTAGAAGTACCTCGTCTTCAGCGCGAACCGTTCCGTCACCGCACACACCGTACAGACCGGCTCGCCTTCCAGCCGCTCCGTTTTGATGTGGCTGGAGCAGGCGATTGCCCCGCAGTTCGGACAGTAGGTGTACGTCTCGTCGACGCCGCTCGTGTCACAGTGGACGCACTGATGGATGCCATCCTCGGCGGTTACTCGTGACGGGCCTGCCGCGTAATACTCGTAGGGGTAGGTGTACGCCTGGAGTTCGGTCGTCTGGCGAACCTCGGGGAGATACACCGGTTCGATCGACTGAACGGAGATGTCCGAGCGGTTCGGCTCACAGGTCTTGTTGTACGTGACGTTGTTGTCGCCGGTGTAGGTGACCGTCGTCGTGTGATGCTGCTGGAGCCGCTCGACGGCCCACTCCTTGTACTCGGTTTGGGTCTGCCCGAACCGGCGCTCCTCGACGTCATCGAACACCTCCGCGAACTGCTCGGTATCGAGGTCGACCGTCGCGTGAAGGTTCTCGGTGACCAGCGTTGCGGCGTCTTCGTTGACGATCTTCGGCTGCCCGCGTTCGGCGTGGGCAACGAATCGGGTCCGGTCGTTGATCCGGTGGATGACGCCCACCGACGTCTCGAAGACGGCGTTCGTGTCCGCGGTGACAGCGACCACCGGGCGGAACGTCACCGACGAGTGGGGTTCTGGGAGGTCGGCGGCCTCGATGTTCTCAATGTCGCGGAACGCCTCGATGACGGGCGCGTCGACGTCGGCAGCCGGGTCGTGCGGGCGGAGCGTCTCGTCGCAGAGAATCTCGATGCGCCCGTTGTAGAGGTCGAGGCCGATCTCGTCGGCGATCTCTCGGAGGTCTTCGCCGTCGAGCAACTCGATTGGATGTGGGTCGTCGTTCTGCTGGAGGCGGTCGGCGTACTCCTGAGCGGGATTCGTGAACCGGCCGGTCGTGACGACCATTCCGCGTTTCGGGCCGTCGAAGTCGAACGTCGCGATCGCCGAGTGGAGCTTCTGGACGACCGGCCGCCCGACCGTCCCCGTGTGCTTGCACTCGACGATGATCGCGCGCCGGGTGCCGTCGACGACCTCCTCCATGATGACGTCGCGACCCTCGTCAGCCGTGCGGTCGGCCTGGCGGACGTTCTCGTAGCCGAGGTTCCGGAACACGTCCTCCATCACGTCCTCGAACTCGAACCCCGAGAGATCGTCCAGTACAGCCATCCTCAATTATGTGGACAGTACGTTGCAACTGCCAAATACGTTGCCGAACGCTACGCCGTCCTGTTTGTTGAACCCCTGAGAGGGGTGCGGGGGTCACCGAACCGCCCGCGAGCAACGAATGAACGGGAATGTACCTGTAGCAAGTTCGGACTCGGTTCCAGAAGCATCGTCCGGTCAGTCTCACCGAGACACAGTCGAATACGTCGGCTTCCGTGTCGACGGCCAAGCCGTCGTCCTGAACCTCTCGGAGCATCGGCGACTCTCCCTCGAGCGCAGTCTGGACCTCGTCAACCACAGTCCGAATAACCAACCGAAGGTACTTACGTGATACAAGCGTATCACAGCATATGAGCACTGATAGCGACGCCGGCGGTGACGGTGAAATGGAGAAGATCAACGTCCGAGTGCCACAGTCGCTGCTGGCACAGGTCGACGACGTCTGGGAGGAGCGTGGCTACGCGAACAAATCCGAGTTCATCCGCGACGCGCTTCGAGACGCTGTCAACCCGCCAACGCAGCTGTCCGAGGAAGCACTGGAGCATCTGGCTGAGAGTCGCGAGCAGCGGGAGCAGGGCGAAACGGTGTCGCAGGAGGACGTGAAGGACCGGCTGGGCATCGATGACTGAGGTTGAGTGGACACCGAAAGCACTCGATTTACTGGAGGGACTCGAATCTGAAGCGCAAGAGCGGTTGGTGAAGAAACTCGACGAGGCGAAAGACTGGACGTCCCACCGCCTCGAAAAGCTCACCGGCTACCCGTACTATAAGCTCCGCGCCGGCGACTACCGAGCGATCATCACATGGGACCGAGACGAGGATGTCCTCATCGTCGAGGCGGTTGGGCATCGACGGAATATCTACGATCGCCACCTCCCGCCGTAACACCCGCTGCCTACGGAGCAATTCAGTGGTGACGAACCGCGTCTGAAATTCAAGTACGGTTCCGGTCGGTAGTGTTTATTGCCCCCGAGAGGGGTGCGGGGGAGTTCACTCCCCTTACCGAACTATGACCGATTCAGAGTACCCCTGGCGAGACGAATCGCTCCTCTACGAACTCTACTGGGAACAGGAGTTGAGCACGGTCAAGATTGCGGACAAACTGGGCTGTACACAGCAGACGGTCTCGAAGTGGATGCAGCGATTCGACATCCCTCGTCGGGACGCACGGGAGGCAGCCCCGAACCGTCGACGGCATCCCGCAGTCTTCACCGACCGTGGCTACGTCATCTGCGCGTCGAACTATCGAGGGACGACGGACTCCGTCGGGATTCACCGACTCGTAATGGTGGCAGAACGCGGATTCGACACTGTCGCGAACAAGCACGTTCATCATAAAAATGGCGTCCGGTGGGACAACAGGCCAGAGAACCTCGAGCTACTCAGTCGCTCCAAACACGCCGAACGACACGGCTTCGGGTCCGAGATTAAACCAACCGACCACGAGAGGGACGTCTCTGATCGCGACCGGGACGAACGGGGGCGATTCAAATGACGACTGCATACGTCGGCCGGCGTCGGCAAGGAGACCTCGTTGTTACCCGCCTTCCTGACGATGAGGAGCTCACTCCCGACCGAAGTCTCGATATTGTCAATCACAGTCCGAGTGGTTTCGAGATCGGGTATAGTGGTAGCGGGCCCGCCCAGCTCGCGTGCGCACTCCTGCTCGACTACTACGACGATGAGCAGTTCGCCCGTGAGCACTACATCGCGTTCCGGAATCAGGTGGTCTCGCAGCTGGAGTGCGACGGTTCAGCGGCGTGCTGGCACCTCACCGGCGAGAAGATCGACGCCGCGATGGCGACCCTTACCGACGACGTCGTCGCGCTCCCCGACGGTGGACGGCCGTCACCGACGCTCCCCGAGAACTGGCGACCCGTCTCTCGCCCGGACCGGCGGGTCTTCCAGCGCGCTGATCGCGACCACTACATCGTACTCGGGGATGGAAGCGACGAGTGGCTGGTGGTTCTCTGCAGCCAGGGCGACCGTGCATATCCTGCCCCGCTCGCACATCGGACGGTTGCCGAAGAGGCTGACGTGGAACGGGTAATCCGGGAACTCGCCGAAGAAAGCAACGGCCTCATCGAGCCCCGGGAGGGGGAGCACTGATGGAGACACTTCGGCTGGCGCGAGCCACCCACCAGCTCCTCGAACGAGGTGTCGAGGCGCTCGAGAAAATCGGGCGCGAACTGGAGCGATACAACGACCGGGAGGAGTGATTCGTGACCCAAGCACAGTTATTACCGCCAGAATTACCAGACTGCTCTGGTAATCAGATAATAATCAGATATGGATATCCCCACGGACCGTTCCGAATACCTACCCGGTTTTCCTTTCAAAGCGACACGGGCTATCCTCGTCGTCCTCGGACTATGTCTGCTCGTCTATTCAGTCCCCGTTACGGGGACGTTTGACCAAGTTGATCCTGTAACGCGCTCAACGTCAGTACCGCTTGAATATACGACTACAGGAGGAGAAACCGAGTACGGGACTTTCGATATCCAAATCACGACTCCGACAACTGGCGTCGCTACAAACGGAAGTGTCCGGATACGGATGCAGACCGGGTGGGGGAATCCATATGCCAACACAGAGAGCCCGCCAAGAGCACCGCTTGAAGTCGCCGTTATCGCCGCACCGACATCATGGCGACCCGAACGGGCGGCCAGAGAGGGGACAGTCCTCTTTGCGAACACTTCCACATACGAGCAGGGCGAATACGCGACGTTCGAACGAGTACTACACTTGCCAGCGTCAATCGCACCGAAAGGGGTCGGACCTACGGAGGCGACATTATACTATTACGCGGCGTCAAACGCTGGAACCAATCGTTTTGAGATACTTCGAACCTACACAGTATATCGACCGTTCTGGGAACGGCCACGGGCATGGGGACTGCTCGCTGCAATAGTTCTCCTAGGTGCAACACTACCGACGTTCAACCAGTCGGTTCGTAACCGTCTCGCCGAACCGGTGCAACGCTACGCTGATCGACAATGGCGCCAGGATCTCCTTTCCAAAGCACAGAGACTCGACGACAAGTTCGACACAGAGACTACAGCCAGCGCGGGATCACCAGTTGAACAGGCTATTCAAGCAGCTCCGCGTGAGAATCTTCAGGATTGGAGTCAGAGGCTGGAACAGTTCGCAGTACTGGACCAGACGCTCTCAAGACTTCCTTTCGAGGAGTTACCGGTTGCAAGGACAAAGGTTCGGTCACTCGCAGCCCAGACGTGGAGTGACAACGATCCCGCAACCGCGAGCGATCTAAATGACGTGCTTACGGGGATTGATATTGGCTTTGAAGTTAGAATTCGTGGCCAAAGCTACGATGGGGCCAAGCTGCTTGACCAAACCCTTGCTGACTTTCCGTCCTCGGAAGATGACCAGCTTGAACAGGCTGCTGCAGAGATAAATCGATTCGAGGACGCCCGAGCAACCGTCGAACAGTGGAGTCAGCCCAGTAGTAGTCCGGCAGACTCGGCGAAAAGTAAGCTGGCTGTTCGTGTCGATAGCCAAGTGGTTGAGCCAACAGCGATCTGGGAACGTCTTGATACCATCTTGACTGAAGGAACTCTCGATCAATTCTGCGAGCAAGCAAAGGCGGTTGAAGATTTCGCAGCTAAGACCGAACCACTACGAAGCAACAGTGGGTCGTCTCATCCCTTATCAGCTGGCCAAGCACAGGATACAACGATCGAGGACGCCTGTAATGCGGTTCGGGAGGGCGAACTAGATGCCATCGAGAAGGCGATGGTGAAGACAGAGGCATGGGTCGCCGAGCAGGAAGTGGCACAGATGTTCGCAACTACGGACTTGTCTCACAGTTCTATCGACCCGACTGATGTCCAGAATCAGGTTGACCAAGCCCGCGCCACTAACGACTACACTCGCATCAAATCAATCAGGGATGAAGTAATGGCCCAGCTTGACTCGACGTGGCAGCCATCGGATCTGCTTTCATTAACGCCAACGCAGTTTGAAGAGGTTCTGGGACAGCTTTATCAAAAGAATGGATACGACGTCCAGGTCACACAGCAATCGGGAGATAGAGGAATTGACGCTATTGCACGCAACGGCCAGCGAACAATCGCTATTCAGGCCAAACGCTACGATCCTAACGGGGCCGGGAACGTGTCTGGTCCAGAGGTCCGAAACGCAATCGGTGCGACAGTACAAGAAGGCGCAGATGTCTGCGTGGTCGCAACATCGTCTGGATTTACGCAGGACGCAAGGCGGGCTGCTATGGAAACAAAAGGTGTAGAGGTACAGCTACTGTCTGGACGGGATGTAATCGAAAAGCTCTCGAAGAGTCAAATTCCAAATCCGACCTAAGTTCGTTTTCCGAAAGGCAAGAACATCCGATCGAGTCTATTGTCCCAGATTCTATAGTAACATCCGGAGGCAGAAGGCGCCGATAGGTTACAAGCATCACCAGCGGGCGAGAACGGGGGCTCTCAAACATCGAGCGCGTCAGCGACAATCTGCAGGAGAAGGTCGACCAGTTCGAAGAGCGGGAGGACGCGCTCCGGGAGCGGTTCCAAGAGGCGATGGCCTGACGCCGCGTCGGTGATGTAGTCGTCTGTTCTGTTTTTCTCGCCCTGGAAGGGTGGAGGGCTATCGAGATGGAACAGTCCACGATTAGTGACGGAAGTGACGACGAATTCCCACCTGAGAAGCGTCTTGAAGCACCGAATTACCGATTGATCAAGGCCGGTATCGCGACAATCCCGGATATGGAAACCCTCCAAGAGTGTGTTGCCTATGAGAACGCCCACCAGAATCGGACGCAGATCCTGCGCCGGCTCAAGTGGAAGGCTGAAGAGCTTCGTGAGGATGAAGAGTAAGTTCTGTTCTTAACCAACACACTCCGCGGAAGTT